>JBLIJA010000009.1:0-27522 GCA_047635115.1 Porticoccus sp.
TTACTGTTAAAGAGCCACTGACGACAGTCATGATTTCTTTTTCACTGGGGCAGAATTCATATTCTCCCGGTGCCATAACACCCACAGTGGCAGGAAGTGTTTCAGTTTGAAAGCCGATGGAAACCACTTGGCTGTCAAAGTATTTGTTGGTTTTAAACATAGGGGTGCACTCAACATTTAGGTGTACTAATTCAGTTAGATCGCTTTTGTTAGAAAACGTCTGCTAGAACTCTCTTTAGAAAAGACAGGGCGGCTATAGTACCTCGGGTCTCTGGCTTATAGAATGCGCACTTTCCAGTTTTTGGTTGAGGCAGTCATTTGAACGATTGGGATGTAATTGTTATCGGCGCTGGTGCGGCAGGGTTGATGTGTGCCATCACTGCTGGACAGAGCGGCCGTCGGGTATTGGTGATGGAGAGCGCCAATAAGCCAGGCAAGAAAATTCTGATGTCTGGCGGTGGACGATGTAACTTCACCAACCTGTATGTTGAGCCAGATAACTTCCTATCAAACAACCCGCATTTCTGTAAATCTGCCCTGAGTCGCTATAGCCAGTGGGATTTTATTGAGCTGGTGGCAAAGCATCATATTGGCTATCACGAGAAAACCCTTGGTCAGCTGTTTTGTGATGACGCTTCGAAAGATATTCTTGCCATGCTGCTGAGTGAGGCCGAACAGGCGGGGGTGACGTTGAAAACGCGCTGTGAGGTTGAGCGAGTAGAGTTTGATAAAAGATACAAGCTAACAACTAACGCTGGTGATATGACCGCTATATCGCTGGTGGTCGCCTCCGGTGGCCTTTCTGTACCGACGCTGGGAGGCTCCGATTTTGGTTATCGGTTGGCCGAGCAGTTTGGCCATCAGCTCATACCCCTTCGACCTGCCTTGGTACCATTTACATTTAGTGATGGGTTCAAATTGTTGTCAGAAAAGTTATCCGGCGTTTCTGTTGCAGCACGTATTACAGCGGGAAAGCAGTCTTGTTTGGAAAGTATCCTGTTTACCCACCGGGGGCTAAGTGGCCCTGCCGTGTTACAGATTTCAAGTTATTGGAGAGAGGGGCAGTCTGTACAAGTGGACTTATTGCCCGCTACAGATTGCCTAGATTTCCTGACAGAACAGAAAATAGAGCAGCCAAGAGCATTGATGCGAACGGTCTTATCCTCGCTATTGCCACGGAAACTAGTGCTGGAATTAGAAGGTTTATGGTGGCAGGATCACGCAGAAAAGCCCTTGTCCGAGCTGCCGGGCCACTTTTTGGAGGCTATTGCTGAAAAAATTAATGGTTGGGATTTAAAGCCGTCAGGCACAGAAGGTTACCGTACGGCTGAGGTGACGCTGGGTGGAGTGGATACCTGTGATATTTCCTCCAAAACCATGGAGAGCCAAAAACAGCCTGGTTTGTATTTTGTGGGTGAAGTGCTGGATGTTACGGGCCACTTGGGCGGGTTTAACTTTCAATGGGCTTGGGCCTCCGGTGTTGCTGCAGGTCAGGTAGCATAAGATTCTCAAAGAATAATTTGGGCAAGAATTTTTAGATAGAACTTTTTAGATAAGGCTCTTCAGATAGAGCTAAGTAGATAAAGTTAAGTAGGTGACAATATGCAACGAGACGAACTTAATGCCGAGACGGCCAAGATTCCTTGGCAGGAGTTGGAGCGGTTTTTTGCCAATGGCACCACCGTCTACGTGTCGCCATACCTTGATCTCATCGATGTGGCCATTGAGATATGCCGCGATAATAAGACGCAGATTGCGCTGTGGATGGCTGATGGATCTGTAGGGCAGGTCAGTGATGATAAGGCCGTTGAATGGTTGGAGGCTAATACCACGGTATGGTCATTGGTGGTTAAACCTTGGGTGCTGGTTCAGCCGCCTAAAGATTAGGCATAAACATGGAGTTTCTGGTTTTTTTGTTAGGGGTTTGCCTGATTAGCGGCTTTCAATACTTCAGGAGAAATCATGATGGTGTTGTTCTCGTCATCGAACCAGATATCACCCTCTTGTATCGTGGCCTGCAATGATATGTTGCGTCCGGCCATATTGGCGATGGCCGCAGTGTCTTCTGTAGATAGATAATAAATAGTGAGATTATAAAAACGGGCAAGACTACTCTCGATATTTTTCCACCAAATAGAAGCTGAGCGTTCTCCATAGGTATAAATAGCCACCCGGTTGGCTCAGTTGCAGCCTTTCCTAATACGACGCTCATCCGGTAACCCCGCCTCAATCCAATGTTCAATATCGCCATGAAGATTCTTCAGCCAGAGATCCGGCTCGGCACCGGAGGATAAACCTTGTGTGAATTGTAGGTATTCACTGGTATTGAGGAAAAAATAGGCGTTTAGAGCGAAGGCCAGCAGCCGAACCATCATACGTTCATCTGTTTCAGAGGGGTGACGAGCCACCATCCACCATCAACGGGTGCGACTGACAATAGCTCCGGTCCATATCGAAAACCTGAAGTTCGACTTTGAAGCCAGTGGCTTTCAGTGCCATAGAGAGAGTCTTTTTATAGATACTTGTGGTTACCTCGGAGACTGGTTTCTGCGAGGTAAATAATCTTGGGTGGCTTTATAGGTACCGTTTTTAGGTGGCTACCTAGGTAATGATGCCACCCATGCCACCACCCGGCATGCCACCACCCGGCATGCCACCACCCGGCATGCCACCACCCGGCATGCCACCACCCGGCATGCCACCATCCTGGCCAGGCACTACAATTTTGGAGGCTTGTTGACGGCGCAGTTCTTCTAGTTCTTTGGCGGTGCTCTCTACGGCAACTTCTGCTGCTGGGCCAAACTTCTCAGCGGCTTCACCAATGGTGCTGGCCTCCAGATCAAAATTAATTGGCAGGGCGCCCATTGGGGTCATTACCTGAGTGGAACCAGAGTAAAGTACCTCACGGCTAGCATCCGTCTCGCCTTCAGGTGTTACGGGTGTTAGGCGTCGTATGGTGCCAATTTTTTGATCGGTGAAGAGTTCCTCGCGATAGAGTTTTTCGGGATTCATGTTGGCGTCAGTTTGTTCTTGGCTCATGTTTATTCATTCATTCGGTTGTTGAAACAGGTCGGACACACTATCAGATTTTGCTTCTTTCGTCAGTGATAGGCTATTTTTAAGGTGCAGTGATTTGAAGCTTTAGTGTTTCCACCATGGCGTTGGCGGCCGCGGAAAGCGTCGGCGGGTGAGAACCCCTACTTTTCGTGTCACCGCGGGTCGTGTTAGGGGACGACATTCGAGCCCGAGAGGCTTCATTTGTTGGATGGTCAGTGAATGCATCACACTAATCCCTAGGCCATTTTTTACCATTGATCTAATGGAGGATAACTGGTTGGCTTCAAATTCGACGGTAAGTTTTACGCCCCAGCTAGCCGTGGTTTTGTCAATAATCTGGCGCATAGCAGAGGGTCGATACAGCGCGATAAAAGGATAATCTTGCAGGTGCTTCCAGGTGATATTGTGGATGTCCAGTAGATGGTGTTGCTTGGGGGTGACGACAAAAAAACGGTCTTCAAGCAAGGGCTCAAAGATAAGGTCACCCGATTCCTCTAGATCAAAAGTGACACCCACTTCTACTCGGCCCTTGCGGACCATGTCCTCTGCCATCTCATCCTGTACGGCAATATTGATGTCTTGGTGTTGCTTCCGGTAATGGACCAATTCCCGTGGCAACTGGCCGATAGAGAAAGAGGCCATGGTAGCGATGGTCAGTTTATCGCGCCGCATGGCAAACAGGTTGTGTATGTCAGCCAGCGCGTTGTCCCAGTCGGCCAGCAGCCGCTGTGCCACAGGAGGAAAATCTGTGCCTTCGGGGGTCAGCGACAGGGTTCGCGTGGTTCGTGATAGCAGCCGTCCTCCCACTATTGCTTTCATGTTATTCACTGCAATACTGAGGGTCGGGCTGTGACAGGTAGAGCAGTTCCCCCGCTTCTGTAAAATTGCGGGTTTGGGCCACGGCGACAAAGGCCTTGAGTTGCTTGATAGTGATGTCCAAAGGAGTTCTCTATTTATTTATAATCTAAATTAATCCATTAAACTATTGCGCTTGATAAATATCATCCTATAGGATGCTTGCAAATGTTTTTCAAGCCTTTGGTTAAGGTCTTCTTTGGGGTTAAGTCTTCGAGATGACGAGCCTCGGGGTAATATAGAAAATAATGAAGGAGTTTTGTTCATGGCGGGTTTCGATAAGGTGGTGAACACCTACGAAGAAGCGATGGAGGGTCTTGAAGATGGTATGACCGTGATTTCTGGCGGTTTTGGCATCTGTGGTATTCCTGAGAACTTGATTAAAGAAATCAAGAAGATGGGTACCAAGGAACTGACGATAGTTTCCAATAACTGCGGTTGCGATGGCCTTGGTCTCGGTATCTTGCTGGATGACCGTCAGATCAAGAAGATGGTGTCTTCCTATGTGGGTGAAAACAAGTTGTTTGAAGAGCAACTGTTGTCGGGTGTTCTGGAGGTAGAGTTGACCCCCCAAGGTACTCTGGCTGAAAAGATACGTGCTGGTGGTGCTGGAATACCTGCATTCTATACGGCTACCGGATACGGTACTGATATAGGTAAAGGTAAAGACGTACGTGAATTCAATGGCCGAAAATATATTCTTGAAGAGTCTGTTGTAGGTGATTTCGCTATCGTGAAGGCCTGGAAGGCAGACCGTTACGGTAATGCTATTTACCGTCACACAGCCCAGAATTTTAATCCCATAGCTGCGACAGCGGGAAAGATTACTGTGATGGAAGTGGAAGAAATTGTTGAGCCAGGTGAGCTGGATCCAGCTCATGTTCATACCCCCGGAATCTACGTTGACCGTTTGATTCAGGGTACTTTCGAAAAACGTATTGAAATACGTACCGTCCGTAAAGGCTAACAGGAGAGATAATAATGGCACTTTCTCGTGATCAAATGGCTATCCGTATTGCCCGTGAATTACAGGATGGTTATTACGTTAATTTAGGTATTGGTATTCCTACCTTGGTAGCAAACTATGTGCCTGAGGATATGGAAGTTATGTTGCAGTCTGAGAATGGATTGCTGGGTATGGGACCATACCCCACAGAAGATGAAGTCGATGCCGATCTGATCAATGCCGGTAAGCAGACAGTAACAGCAGCTAAGGGCGCATCGATTTTCTCATCCGCAGAATCCTTTGCCATGATTCGTGGTGGCCACGTGGACTTGACGGTTCTTGGCGCTTTTGAGGTGGATGCTCAAGGCAGTATTGCTTCTTGGATGATTCCAGGAAAACTTATCAAAGGTATGGGTGGGGCAATGGATCTGGTTGCTGGTGCAGACAATATCATTGTGACGATGACTCACGCCGACAAATATGGTAATTCCAAGTTACTGCCAGAGTGTACTCTGCCACTGACTGGTGCTGGTTGTATCAAGCAAGTTCTGACTGATCTGGCTTATCTGGAAATCTACGACGGTAAATTCCATCTAGTTGAACGTGCGCCGGGTGTGTCTGTAGAAGAAATTATAGAGAAGACGGCTGGTGAATTGGTTGTACCTGACCATGTTCCAGAGATGGAGTTTTAATATCTCTGACTGGCATGAAAAAAGGCTCCCTGATTAGGGAGCCTTTTTTTGTTTGGTTTCATGATCTTAGGTCGTATTTTCTAATGTTAAGCTGTAGTTTGTAGCATTCGTTTATATATTTGGCTTTCAGCCTTAGAGGAAACAATATGTTGGTAGGTAAAACTGCATTGGTTACTGGTTCCACCAGTGGTATCGGTAATGCCATGGCAGTAAAGCTGGCTGAAGCTGGGGCTAATATTGTGCTGCACGGCCTGATGGAGGTCTTGGAGGGTGAGGCGCTTCGTCAGGAGTTTGAGCATCGTTATGGCATTGAGTGCCTATTTAGCAATGCTGATATATCCAATGCTGGCGGTAATGAGCAGTTGGTGGCTGATGCCCTGAAGAAGTTTGGCCAGGTAGATATTCTGATAAATAATGCGGGTATTCAGTACACTGCTTCTGTGGAAGATTTCCCGATAGCGAAGTGGGATTCTATTATAGCGATCAACCTGAGCTCAGCCTTTCACACCATACGGTTACTTGTTCCCGGTATGCAGAAACGTGGTTGGGGGCGGATTATTAATATTGCCTCTGTTCACGGTCTGGTGGCATCTCTTCAGAAAGCTGCCTATGTGGCTGCAAAGCACGGTATTGTAGGACTGACCAAAGTCGTGGCATTGGAAAATGCGGAGAAGGGTATTACGGTGAATGCGATCTGCCCCGGTTGGGTAGATACTGAATTGGTTACGGCCCAGTTTCAGGCGGCAGCTGACCGAGAAGGTGAGAGTTTTGAAGAGGGCAAACGCCGTGTCATTATTGACAAGCAGCCTATGCCACAGGTCACCCAGCCTTCGTCGCTGGGTGAGTTGGCATTATTTCTATGTTCTGAAGCCGCCGGTACGATGACGGGTTCTAGCTTGCCAATAGATGGCGGCTGGACGGCGCAGTAGCACCTATGCGTTGGACGGCACTAGAGTCACGCACCATTTCGTTATGTCTTAACCTACATTTGAATATTAGGAACAATGCAAATGGCAGTAGTGTCAAAAAAATGAGACCAAATCCATGTGGCCGATAGAAAATTAATATGTTCAATGATAATTCTGAACAAATATAGGGATGCAGATCGATAGCTCCTTCGTAAAAACACCAGGCCGCAAACGGCTCCACAATGTATAATTGTGCTGCAAAGTAAAAAGACATAACAGCCAGAGCAAACACATAACCTAACAAGATATTTAACAATACAGTCTTGATTTTTTCTTATAGGCATTAAAGTTTAAGAATAGGGTAATAATCACTGGCCAGAGCAGCGGGAATAGTATTGCAAAGTACATTTCTATTTGGATGAATTCGATTTCTAATTTATCCCCCATTACATGACATTGCGCATCAATATTCTACACTGCTAGCTAGAGCGCTGATCCACCATCTCTGAATAGCGACCAATCAGGTGTTCATGACACTTCCGGGTTAGCAGCGTGAATTTTATCAGTTCTTCCATCACATCGACAAAACGGTTGTAGTAAGCTGAGGGCTTCATTCGATCGTTATCTTCAAATTCCAGAAAAGCCTTTGCTACGGACTATTAATTAGGAATAGTTATCATTCTTATTCTCATCCAGCGACCCAGTGCCCATAACTGGTTCACTGCATTCAAGGATTGAGACCTGGCGGACATCTGCATAACAGCCAAAATTTGCTTTGTGTGGGTCTGACGGCTCCGAGGGTAAAGGGACCCTAATCAATTTAGGCTTTCATGATGCCTGTTATGGAGCCGTGACGTTCGAGCGTCCACCACACTTGTCCCTCTGACCAGGTTATCGGGGTGGTCACCATCGGCATTGTCATCAGGTAATGGCAAGTTCGAAGGATTATAAATACGTGTTTCCGCACCCATTATGCAAAACTTTAAAATATATGGAATATCATATGTATGGAGTTGCGTATCTCAGTAGGCCGTGGATGGACGGTTACAGAGAAAAAGTTATATAGGGGAGGGGCTTAATGACAGAATATGCCAATAGCTGATACCGGTTAACTTTTGTACAATGCTCGCCCTTGCTCTTATTGAGCACTTTTTTATCTATAACAGGTTCACCCTATGTCGGAATTATCCGAAACACAAAAAGTGGGTTTTATCTCTCTCGGTTGTCCAAAAGCACTGGTGGATTCTGAGCGAATCCTGACCCAATTAAAGCTGGATGGTTACGATATTAGCCCAAACTATGATGATGCCGATGTGGTAGTGGTCAATACCTGTGGCTTTATTGATTCTGCCAAACAGGAATCCATGGATGCTATTAATGAGGCGATGAAAGAAAACGGTAAGGTCATCGTTACCGGCTGTATGGGTAAGGGAACCGATGCTGAGGCAATAAAAACAGCCAACCCGGATGTGCTGAGCGTTAGTGGGCCGGCTGATTACGCAAGTGTATTAGGTGCTGTACATGAGTTTGTTCCGCCAAAAGTGAATGGCGTAGAGGGTGGCCACAATCCCTATATTGACCTGTTGCCGCCACAGGGAATCAAGCTCACACCGCAGCATTATGCTTATTTGAAGATTTCTGAAGGCTGTAACCACCGTTGTACCTTTTGCATTATCCCTAACATGCGAGGTGATTTGGTTAGTCGTCCTATTTCCGATGTGGTCGAGGAAGCCAAAAAGCTGGTTGAGTCCGGCGTGCGCGAATTATTGGTTATTTCTCAGGACACCAGTGCCTACGGTGTTGATATGAAATACAAGTTGGATTTTGTCGATGGCAATGCGCTGGAAACACGGATGCAGGATCTGGCCGTCGCTTTGGGCGGGCTAGGTATTTGGGTGCGACTGCACTATGTGTACCCCTATCCCCATGTGGACAAGGTCATTCCCTTGATGGCAGAGGGAAAAATTCTGCCTTATCTGGATATTCCCTTCCAGCATGCCAGCCCAAAAATTCTTAAATTGATGAAGCGTCCCGGCAACCAGGAAAAAGTTCTGGAACGGATTAAAGCCTGGAGAACCATCTGTCCCGACTTGACTATTCGTAGCACCTTTATTGTTGGCTTTCCCGGCGAAACCGAAGAAGATTTCCAGCTGCTACTGGATTGGCTGGAAGAGGCTGAATTAGACCGAGTAGGCTGTTTTAAATATTCCCCCGTTGACGGTGCAACAGCCAATGAGTTGCCCGATCCTGTTCCTGAAGATGTTCAGCAACAGCGCTGGGAACGATTTATGAAAACTCAACAAGTCATTAGTGCTAGGCGGTTACAGCGGAAAGTGGGGCAGACTCTGGAGGTGTTGATCGATGACGTCGACGAGGAGGGGGCCGTTGGCCGGTCAGCTGCTGATGCGCCAGAGATCGACGGCAATGTTTTCATCAATGATATAGAGTCAGTTGTGTCGCTTGGCCTTGAGCCCGGTGACATGGTCCAGGTGACGATTGAGCATGCCGATGACTATGATCTTTGGGGACGACTGGTCTAAACCTAATTGTGAAAAAAATGTATAAAAAGGCCACCTAAATTGGGTGGCCTTTTTTATTGAACTTGTTAACTGTTCGACTCGCTAACCAATTAAGCAGCTCGCAGATAGTTAGTGGTTGTGACCACCGGGCCCATGTACGTGACCATGAGACAGTTCTTCTTCAGATGCTTCGCGAACACTATCGACTCTGACATCAAACGTTAAATCTTTACCTGCAAGTGGGTGATTTCCATCAACCGTCACTGTTTCGTCATTCACTTCAGTGACAACAACAGATACGGGGCCATTAGGCGTCTGTGCTTCAAAACGCATCCCAGTACTCATTTCTTCCGTCTGGAACGATGTTCTGGGTATTTCCTGGATCCTCTCATCCTGAGTCTCTCCATAGGCTTCTGCTGCTTTGATGGTCACGATCATCACATCACCAGCGGTTTTTCCATCCAGTTCTTTTTCGAGGCCAGGGATAATATTTTTGTGGCCATGCATGTAGGCCAGTGGGTCTTTGCCTGTGGATGAGTCGATCTCGTTACTGCTTTCATCGGTAAGGGTGTAGTGAAAAAGCACCACAGAGTTTTCAGAAATGATCATGGGGGATCCTTTTGGTCGGTATCAATGGGGGGATAAGGACGTCATTATCCTTGATGCAGTTTCTTTTGCCAAGAAAAGGGGGTGGTTGAAAAAGCGTAAATTGCCAAAAAATGTTTTTTCTGACCGCTTTATGGTCATTTGGTCATAGAGTGTTCCTTTCATTTGGCGTCTTTTTACCAGAGATTAGCCCATTCTATATTAACACCCTTTGTCGGCTGCGGGGTTGCGGCAAAGTAACCGCTCGCGGGCTATTCCTTTAAAGCGTTGTTTTCACCACAACTACTACCTGTAGTGTTTAATCTGGAAGAAGACACAATATATTGTATACTAAGCCTCGCATCAGGGTGGTCGTTGAGCGTTAAAAAACAACAATATTTCACAAAAAAAGCTGCGGAAACAGGGTGTTAATAGCATTATTCACCCCTAAAACCCCCCCAGCCTAAATGATACAGCACTGCCCAACCATTCATGTAATACGGGGAAACAGAATTGTTATGTCGATTGAAGCATTGAAGACCACGGGTGAGCCTGGTGCCATCGAAATCAAACTACAGCCCGCCTCAGCTGACATCTGGGATAAGAAATATCGGCTTAAGGATAAAGCGGGTAATCCGGTAGATGAGACGATTGACGCGACCTATCGTCGTGTTGCTCGGGCATTGGCCAATGTTGAAGAAAAGGGTAAACAGGATCTGTGGCATGAGCGGTTTTTGTGGGCGCTACGCAATGGCGCCATCCCCGCCGGGCGGATTATTTCCAATGCCGGTGCTCTGGAGCACAAGCCATCTACCTCTACGATCAACTGTACGGTATCCGGTATCGTTGAGGACTCCATGCTGGATATCCTCGAGAAAAACCTTGAGGCGGGCCTAACGCTGAAAGCCGGTTGCGGTATCGGCTACGAATTTTCTACGCTGCGCCCCAAGGGTGCTTATGTCTCTGGTGCGGGTGCCTACACCTCGGGCCCGCTGTCCTTCATGGATATCTTTGACAAGATGTGTTTTACCGTTTCTTCCGCCGGTGGTCGCCGTGGCGCTCAGATGGCAACTTTTGATATAAACCATCCAGATGTGGTCGATTTTATCCGTGCCAAACGTGAAGATGGCCGACTGCGTCAGTTCAACCTGTCACTGCTGATCACCGAAGGGTTTATGGAAGCGGTTAAGAGCGATGGCGAATGGACATTGAGCTTTCCGGTTCCTAAGAAAGAGTTAGATCAAGGTAAAGTTGACCCTACAGATGGCACGTTGTTGTGGCGTGAATTTCCCACCACCAAAGGCTACATCACCAATGATGAGGGACTAGTGGCCTGTCGTATTTACCGTACGGTGAAGGCCCGTCAGTTGTGGAATGTGATCATGACATCCACCTACGATTACGCAGAGCCAGGCTTCATCCTTATCGACAAAGTCAATCAGCTGAACAACAACTGGTTCTGTGAAAACATTCGTGCCACCAATCCCTGTGGTGAACAACCGCTACCGCCTTACGGCAGCTGTCTACTTGGCTCAGTAAATCTGACCAAGTTTGTACTGGATCCCTTCACAGAAAAAGCGCGTTTCGATTGGGATAATTTCCGGGAAGTGGTTTCTGTGTTTACCCGGATGCTTGATAACGTAGTGGAAATTAATGGCTTGCCTCTGGAAAGTCAGCGGGACGCGATTTTAAGTAAGCGCCGTCACGGTATGGGCTTCCTGGGATTGGGCTCTACCATGACTATGTTGCGGACACCTTATGGTAGTCTTGCGTCATTAGAGCTGACCGAACAGGTTTCTCGGGAGTTGGCTCTTGCTGGCTGGCGAGTAGGCTTAGCGCTGGCCAAAGAAAAAGGCGCTGCACCGATTATGGACGAAGAGTTTGAGGTTACTGAGTCAATGCTACGCCTTCGCCCGGAAATGGTCAAAGACGGTATTGTGGTAGGCGATAAGCTCAAAGGTAAGGTGTTGCATGCGCGCTACAGCAAATACATGCAGAAAGTGGCTGAAGTCGACCCGAAGCTGGTAGAAGAACTGGCCAATGTGGGTTGCCGTTTTACGCACCATTCCTCTATTGCGCCAACGGGCACTATTTCACTGTCGTTGGCTAACAATGCCAGTAACGGCATCGAGCCAAGCTTTGCTCATCACTATTCCCGCAATGTGATTCGCGAGGGTAAGAAATCCAAAGAAAAAGTGGATGTGTTCTCTTATGAAATGTTGGCCTATCGCGAGCTGATAAACTCGAAGGCCATGCCCTTCACTGAGGATGAAGAAGAAAAGCTGCCTGACTACTTTCTTACTAGCGATGATATTAAGCCCAAGCAGCATGTAGATGTGCAGGCGGCGTCTCAAAAGTGGATAGACTCCTCTATTTCAAAGACCATTAATGTAGCCACCGACTGTGACTTTGACGAATTCAAGGACATTTATCTATATGCCTACGAGAATGGTCTCAAGGGTTGTACTACATTCCGCTTTAATCCGGAAGCCTTCCAGGGCGTGCTGGTGAAAGAGAAGGACCTGGAGAACACCACTTATCAGTTTACGTTGGAAGACGGTTCAACCGTGGATCTGAAGGGTAATGAGGAAGTGGAATATGACGGCGAGATGCATACCGCTGCGAACCTGTTCGATGCCTTGAAAGAAGGCTATTACGGAAAATTTTGATCGGAAGAATCAACATGACAGTTAAAATCGATAAAAAAATTATAGGCTACAAAGTTTTATCCTCCTCCAATGACGATGCCATACCGGAGGCGCAACCCGTAGCGGTAGAACTAGAACGTGCTATTGAGCAGATGACGGAGAATGTCAGTCGTCCAGAAGAGCTACCTGGTTCGACCTATAAGGTAAAAACCCCCCTCTCTGAACATGCACTCTACATCACTATCAACGATATTGTTCTGAACCGGGGGACCGATCACGAGCAACGTCGCCCCTTCGAAATATTTATCAATTCGAAAAATATGGACCAATTCCAATGGGTGGTCGCATTGACTCGGGTAATTTCTGCCGTGTTTCGCAAGGGTGGGGACTGCACCTTTTTAGCAGAGGAGCTGAAGGCGGTATTTGACCCTCAAGGCGGATACTTCAAGCGTGGTGGTAAATTTATGCCTTCGTTGGTGGCAGAAATTGGTGAAGCCATAGAGGATCACTTAACCAAGATTGGGATGCTGACAGCACCGGAGATCGGTGAACACCAGCAAGCTATTCTGGCGGAAAAACGGGCGGAGTATGAGGCCTCAACTCAGCCGGTGGCAGCATCAGTGGCTAAAGGGAGCCCTTTTCCGGAAAGCGCCCAGCTATGCCATAAATGTATGACCAAGGCCATGATCCTGATGGATGGCTGTATGACCTGCTTGAACTGTGGCGAGTCAAAATGTGGCTAGTACGTGTAACTAGTGCGAGTAATTGATAGGCGTAGTTAATACAGGTTGTTGATAAGAGTAAAAAGTGTGGATAAAAAGATAAACAAACCGCATGAGGGGGTTGGCCGGGCTATTGCCCGGTTTTTTTGTTTGTAGCTCTAGCGGACTTAATTTCAAGCGCATTTGATTTTTGTAGCAAGTGTCACGTTAGTGCTCGTTGAATCCTTTGGGAATAGTACGGGTAATAATAGCGCCGACCACCTGTTCGGGTGAATGTTGGTCACAGTCTATGGTTATCTCAGCGTAACGCCGATAAAGCGCAGTGCGCTCATTGAATAAATCATCAAAGCTCTGGTTGGGGTGGCATGCTATGCCGCGGGTATCCTTATCGCGGATGCGTTCCTGTAGGGTTTGCAGCGGCGTATCCAAATAGATGATGACCGCATTTCTCGCTAGGTACTTAATACCAGTACTGCTGTATACCGCGCTTCCGCCAGTGGCGATTACAAAATTTTGTACATCGATCCCGGTCAGTACCGATTCTTCAATTCGACGCAGTTCTAAATAATCAGTCTCATCCATAATCTGTTGTAGGGTTTTCCCCTCGCGAACCTGAATGAGAACATCGGTATCGATAAAGTCCTTGCCGAGTGCTTTGGCCAGCAATAAACCATTGGTACTTTTTCCTGCACCGGGCATGCCGATAAGTACGATATTATTTTTCACGGGCGGCAACTCCTGTTTCTGCTGCTTATTGGTGCCACTGCTTATTAATAGTCACTAAAGTGACGCTTTTACAAAATCCATCAACCGGGTAATCGCCTCGCTAGGCTCGTTGCTCTGATCAATTAGGCTAATGCCGACCTTTCCGAGTTTGGGCAGCTTTTCCGAAGGTTTCAAGATACGCAGATTTTCGGGCACGGTACTCTTGGCTAGAACGGTGACACCTAACCCCTCATCAATGGCCGCCTGAATACCAGTAAGGTCAGGAATGGTATAGACAATGCGCCAATCTCGTTGGCTTTCTTTGAGTTTTTCAATGCCACGTTGGCGGTAAATGCAGCCCTTGGGCGCCACAATTAATGGCAGTGGCACTTGCAGGTGAGCATCGTGATCGGTGCCCGTGACCCATACCAGATCGTCTTCTTTTACCAGATTGTCTCCCGCTGCGGATGGGTCATCGTGTAAGGCCAGAATCAGATCGTAGCGGCGGCGTTCGGGTTCTGATAGTAACTGTTTACTCAGAGCGCAGTTCACTTCGAGAGTGACATTGGGGTAGGCCTGAGCAAAGCGCCCCACGATTTTTGGCAGCAGGGTGGTGGCAAATTCGCTGGGGATACCAAAGTGAATTTTCCCGCTAACTGATGTTTTTCTGAACTGAGTGACGGCTTCATCATTTAATGCCAGCATCTGTTTCGCGTAGCGGAACAACAGATGACCCGATTGGCTCAGTTCTAGTTGTTGGCCGCTGCGAATTAGTAGGGTCTGTTCCAGTAATGTTTCCAGACGTTTGATTTGCAAACTGATGGCAGGTTGAGAGCGCCCGAGCCATTGGGCTGCTTGGGTAAAACCCCCTAATTCAATCACCGTAACAAAGGAGCGGAGCAGGTTTGTGGGTAGGTTTTTCATGGCATCAGATACTGCCCGATAGCTATAAGCATTATTAATGATAAGATTTTAACTATTAATTTTACCAATTCATAGTTGGCCGCTACTATTAGTCGCCATAATGACTGCTCTTAACGCGCTATCGTGCCGAAACATAGGGCTAGAATATAGCGCCAGAACATCAAGCTAAAAAGGTCCCTATGAATACTGATGCTAGTACTAGTACTGATTTGAAAGCCACGCCGCTGAAGGCATTGCACATCGAACTGGGTGCGCGAATGGTGCCCTTTGCCGGTTATGACATGCCTGTTCAATACCCTGAGGGTATCAAGGCTGAACATTTACACACCCGCGAGCATGCAGGCTTGTTCGATGTGTCCCATATGGGGCAGGTGGTCATCACCGGTGAAGGAGTTGCTGCAGCTTTAGAAAAGCTGGTACCGGTGGAGCTAGAAAGGTTGGGTGTTAACAAGCAGACCTATGCTTTGTTCACTAATGAGCAGGGCGGTATTCTGGATGATTTGATGATTGTCCGTTGGGCTGAAGATTGCTTTTTTCTCGTGGTCAATGCCGCCTGTAAAGATCAGGACATTGCCTACCTAAGAAACAACCTTCCCGGTCTTGAGATTGAGTATTTAGAGGGGCGAGGATTGCTGGCGATCCAGGGCCCCGCTGCTGTCAGTGTAATGGCTCAGTTGGCTCCCGGTGTTCGTGAGCTAGTATTTATGTCGGGTAGTCGCGTCACTCTTGAGGGGGCTGATTGCTATATCACTCGTTCTGGGTATACCGGTGAAGATGGTTTTGAGATTTCAGTGCCAGCTGTGTCTGCCGAAGCGCTGGCCCGCAAGCTGATATCTTTTGAACATGTGAAGGCTGTCGGTCTGGGTGCTAGAGATTCCCTACGGTTAGAAGCCGGATTGTGCTTGTATGGCCACGACCTAGATACTGAAACAACGCCGATTGAGGCGTCATTATTGTGGAGTATCAGCAAGTCACGTCGTGCCGATGGCGCGAAAGCCGGTGGTTTTCCCGGTGCCGATATTATTTTTAACGAACAGGCCAATGGCGCAGCTCGCAAACGGGTGGGTCTGAAGGTGGAAGGTCGTGCGCCGGTTCGAGAAGGAGCTGAACTGGTTAATGCTGAAGGAGCGCAGGTAGGCATGGTAACCAGTGGTGGTTTTGGCCCTAGTCTTGAGGAGCCATTAGCCATGGGTTATGTGGCAATAGACTATGCTCCAATCGGTACTGAACTGCATGCTATAGTCCGCGGCAAACCTCTCCCTGTGACGGTAGAGAAGATGCCTTTTGTGCCCCAGCGTTACTGTCGTGGATAGAGAACTGCGGATAAAAAGCCGCAATTAAAACGAGCTATTACGCAGAACCACTTAGACAGCACCCGCACTTAGCCTACAGATCAACCCCTAATCCATCAAAAGATAAACAAGTAGAGACACCAAACATGAAGCCACTGGTAGAGCTGGAAAACAGCAATGAATTTATTCGCCGTCATATTGGTCCCTCTGAGGCCAATCAGCAGGCGATGCTGGAGAGTATCGGCTATGAGAATATGGCCGACTTTATCGGTGCGGTGGTGCCGGACAATATTCGTTCCAGCCAGCCTCTTGAACTTGGTTCATCGGTTACTGAACAGCAGGCATTGGTCGAATTGCGTACCATTGCCAGTCAGAATAGGGTCTTGAAAAACTTTATTGGTCAAGGCTATTACGACAGCATTACTCCCAATGTAATTCTGCGTAATGTGCTGGAAAATCCTGCCTGGTACACCGCCTATACGCCCTATCAGCCAGAAATTTCCCAAGGGCGCTTGGAAGCCATGCTAAATTTCCAGACGATGATTATCGACCTCACCGGCATGGACCTCGCCAGTGCTTCATTACTGGATGAGGCGACGGCTGCCGGAGAATCCATGACGCTCTGTCAACGGATGTCCAAATCCAAGGGAAAAGTCTTCTTTGTTGACCACCAATGCTTACCGCAAACTATCGAGGTTGTGAAAACCCGAGCCGAACCTATGGGTATCGATGTGGTGGTGGGAGATCCGGTTGAAGCGGCCCAGCATGATTGCTTCGGTGTGCTGTTGCAGTACCCCGGGGTAGATGGTGCGATCCGTGATTTCGATGACGTAATTGACAATGCCCACCAGCAGAAGGCTCTGGTGGTGATGGCTGCCGATATTCTTAGCTTGTTGCTATTGAAGAACCCTGCAGAATTGGGCGCCGATGTCGCTATCGGTTGCACCCAGCGCTTCGGCGTACCGCTGGGTTTTGGTGGCCCACACGCGGCTTATATGGCTACCCGTGATTCGTTCAAACGTTCATTGCCGGGTCGTTTGGTGGGTATCTCTATCGATACTCGAGGCAAGCCAGCCTATCGGTTGGCTTTACAGACCCGCGAGCAACATATTCGCCGAGAAAAGGCCACCAGTAACATCTGTACGGCGCAGGTGTTATTGGCGGTAATGGCCAGCATGTATGCGGTTTATCATGGGCCAGACGGCTTGAAGCGAATCGCAGAGAAAGTGCATTGTTACACTGCGATTCTGGCTGCTGGTTTAAAAAAATTGGGTCAGGCTCCGATCAATCACAGTTTTTTCGATACCCTGACAGTTGCCACCGGCGAACAGACGGCAGCCATTCATCAAGAAGCGGTGGCTCAGGGTATTAACCTGCGGGTAGTGGATAGCAACCATGTGGGTATCTCTCTGGACGAAACTGTCGGCCCTGCCGATATAGAAGTGTTGTGGCGTTTGTTTGATGCCAGCACCGAGCTTATGGTTGCTGATCTGGAGTCTGCCGCCAAGAGCGGGTTACCCGAGAATTTATTGCGTACTTGTGAGCCGCTGACGCACCCAGTTTTCAATCGTTATCATTCTGAAACTGAAATGCTGCGTTACCTGCGTAAGCTGGCAGACAAAGACATTGCGTTGGATCGGGGGATGATCCCGCTCGGCTCTTGCACCATGAAGCTCAATGCGACGGCTGAAATGATTCCCGTGACTTGGCCAGAATTTTCCAATATTCATCCCTTTGCACCACAGGATCAGACCGTAGGCTATGCGGCAATGATCGAAGAGCTGGAAGCCATGCTTTGTGTGGCAACAGGTTATGACTCCATTTCGCTACAACCTAATGCTGGTTCTCAAGGGGAATATGCGGGGTTGCTGGCGATTCGTGCTTATCACGCAAGTCGTGATGATTCGCATCGAAATATCTGCCTTATTCCCAGTTCTGCCCATGGTACCAACCCGGCATCGGCACAGATGTGTGGCATGAGAGTCGTCGTAACGAGTTGTGATGACCAGGGCAATGTGGATATCGATGATCTCCGCGCCAAAGCGGAACAGCACAGCGAAAATCTAGCCGCGATTATGGTGACTTACCCCTCCACTCACGGGGTATTTGAGAAAGGTATCACCGAGATTTGCGATACTATTCATCATCACGGTGGTCAGGTGTATATAGATGGTGCCAATCTCAATGCAATGGTGGGGCTTTGCCAGCCGGGTAAGTTGGGTGGCGATGTATCGCATCTGAATTTACACAAAACGTTTTGTATTCCCCATGGTGGTGGTGGCCCTGGTGTGGGCCCAGTGGCAGTGCGTCAACATTTGGCTCCTTATCTGCCGGGGCACCATTGTCTGTTGAGTGGTAGATGGGGTAAAGATACGGCCCTGGGTGCCGTCTCTGCTGCGCCTTGGGGTAGCGCCAGCATCCTGACGATCACCTGGATGTATATCAAAATGATGGGCGCTGACGGGTTGAAGCAGGCCACTGAGGTTGCCATTCTCAATGCCAATTACATGGCAGAGCGGCTAAAAAATGTTTATCCCATTCTCTATACGGGCGCCAATGACCGTGTAGCACATGAATGTATAGTCGATCTTCGCGGGATTAAGGATGACTCCGGCGTCACTGTGGATGATGTGGCCAAGCGCCTGATTGACTATGGTTTTCACGCACCTACTATGTCATTTCCAGTACCCGGTACCCTGATGATCGAGCCCACTGAGAGTGAGTCCAAAGAAGAGCTTGACCGGTTCTGTGATGCCATGTTGCAAATCCGTGAAGAAATTGCCGCCGTAGAGCGTGGCGACTATCCATTGGAAGATAATCCCCTCTGTCATGCCCCGCACACTGCCGATATGGTGGTAGCCGATGATTGGAATAGAAGTTACTCAAGAGAGTTGGCTGCTTACCCATTGGCGTCTCTTAGAGAAGCTAAATACTGGTCGCCGGTGGGGAGAGTCGACAATGTATATGGTGATCGAAATTTGGTGTGTGCGTGTGTACCCATCGCCGAGTATGAATAAGGTTAAGTGAACTAAAATGAAATTAAACGAAAGGCGGGCTAGCGTGGAATTCCAGTGGCCCGATTTTCATTTTAAACACTTGATAATATGTTCACAGTCACAGTCACAGATAAGACAGTATTGGCTTGAGTAGCCTGCGGTGTCAGCTGTCAGTATTGTCGTCATTGTTCGATAGTGGTGGCTGAGCTACCTGAGTCTGGTCATCTGCTGCCTCACTCGTTATCTCACTCTTTGCTTCGGCTTTCTTCAGTCGTTTTTCTTCTTTCTTCTTTTTTTTCGCGATGTCTCGCTGGCGCTTTTCAAAGCTATAGTTAGGTTTAGCCATTCTAAATATCTTCTACTCATTTTTGGGTTAGGTGAACAGGATAAGGGTTTTTTCGGCTGATTGCGTGCTTTTTTAGAAAGCGATTAAAAAGATATTGTGTCTCTTAAGCCGTGATAGTGGTATTTACTGTTCATTTGACTCTTTAGGATTTATTCTCATCCTCAGAACTTCTGCTATGGTTAAACGCATGTGGAGTAGTAAGTTACCTCAATAAATGAAGGGGTTGTTATGTTCAGGCGCAGTAAAGACAGCTGGGTCATATTGAGTTTAGTGGGTGCCCTAATTATGGTGTCACACTCGGCAGTAGCTTGGTCCTATGCGTCATGGAATTCCTGAGTTTCCATTGGTAGTAACTACTACTGCACCCTTGCTTTCGGTATTAGAAACTCATGGCTATGAAAATTTTTCACCTCTGTAGTCAGGGCAGAATGCGACGGGTTGCAAGGCTATACCTGCGTAGAATTGACTTAATTTTTTTCCAGCGAACTCAGTCTTAACTTTTTAAAATAAATACTTTTTTATAGGATTAATTTATATATGAAACTTGAATCCCTGGCGTTACATCACGGGTATAAGTCCGAATCCACCACCAAGGCGGCAGCAGTTCCTATTTATCAAACGACCTCCTATACCTTTGACGACACTCAACACGGCGCAGATCTTTTTGACTTAAGGGTGTCCGGTAATATTTATACCCGTATTATGAATCCAACAACCGATGTGCTTGAGCAGCGGCTGGCTGCAATGGAAGGAGGTATTGCTGCCTTAGCCGTTGCTTCCGGAATGGCGGCAATTACTTATGCTATTCAGTGTATTTGTTCGGTGGGGGATAATATTGTTAGTACCAGCCAGCTATATGGCGGAACCTACAACCTGTTTGCTCATACTTTACCTAAGCAGGGTGTCGAGGCACGGATGGTGTCAGCGGATGACTTTGAAGCCCTAGAAAATGCCATTGATGAAAATACCCGAATGGTCTTTTGTGAATCCATTGGTAATCCAGCGGGCAATATTGTTGATCTGGAAAAGTTTGCAGAAATAGCACATAAGCATGGTGTGCCATTAATTGTCGATAGTACCGTTGCGACCCCCTTTCTATGTCGGCCTTTTGAGTTGGGTGCAGATATTGTGATTCATTCCCTGACAAAATATATTGGTGGTCATGGCACGTCTATTGGTGGTGTCATCATTGATTCAGGGAAATTTGATTGGGTCGCCAACAAAGAGCGATTTGCCATTTTAAATGAACCAGATCCTTCCTATCATGGTGTTGTTTATACTGAAGTATTCGGTTCTGCTGCCTACATAGGTCGTTGTCGGGTTGTTCCTCTTCGAAGTATGGGGGCGGCTATTTCTCCCACTAACTCATTTCAAATTTTACAGGGTCTTGAGACGTTGGGGCTTCGTATGGAGCGACATTGCGAAAATGCTGAGAAACTGGCCAGTTATTTGAGTAACCATGACAAGGTGGCATGGGTGAACTATGCCGCTTTGCCCGACAGCCCTTATTATCAGAATTGCCAGAAAATTACGGGTGGTAAGGCATCAGGTATCCTGAGTTTTGGGATAAAAGGCGGATCCAAGGCTGGAGGACAATTTATTGATGAACTGGAAATGATTTTGCGATTAGTCAATATTGGCGATGCAAAGTCACTGGCCTGTCATCCAGCATCCACTACCCACCGCCAGTTGAATGATGATGAGTTGGCTGCCGCAGGCGTTAGTTCAGACCTTGTGCGTATCTCTGTGGGTATTGAAAATATCGATGATATTATTGCTGATGTGAGACAGGCTCTTGGTGCTGTTAGGTGATATTTGGAAGGGTTTTATTTAACGGGAAGGGGTGGCGCTGCCATCTCTTCAATTGAGAAAAGTTCGGACAATTTTATTGAAGGTTTCTGGTTTTTCTGCATGTAGCCAGTGGCCCGTATTTCCTATCATCTTGAATTGAGCATTGGGGAATAGTCTTACTACTTCGCTGCGGTGTTTATTCTGAATGTAGGCGGAGTTCTCTCCCTTGATAAACAACACGGGGCCCGAGAAGGGTTCGCCGGTAGGTGCCAGAGTCAACGTGTCGAAGTAATTAGCAGCAATTCCCTCCATATTCAGGCGGAGGTCAAACCTCCCATCTTCTGCGAGTACAAGATTTTTAAGAAGAAAGGCACGCACAGAGGTTTCATGGACATGGCCAGCTAATAGTCGGTCAGATTCCTTGCGGGAGTTTGGCCTTGTGGTCGCTAGTAAAGACAGTCCTTCCAGCACCCCCCCATGGCGGTCAGGCTTGTAGTCCACCGGTGCTATATCGGCCACAACCATTGCATTAACCCGCTCTGGATGGGTCAGAGCAACCTGCATAGCAACTTTCCCTCCCATGGAGTGGCCTATAAGGTCTGCTTGGTCAAGTTTTAGATTATTCATTAATTCAATGATGTCATTCGCCATGGAGGGGCAATCCATTTCTAGGCTATGGGGGGATTCTCCATGATTTCTCATATCAACGGAAATTACTGAATAGCTATCGGACAATGCTCGCCCCAGCATCCCAAGGCTGCTTAGTGAGCCGAACATACCGTGCATTAAAATTACCGGCTGCCCCGAACCCTGTATGAAATAATTTAATTTCACGGCGATGGCGTTTACCTAATCAATTTTTGTGTCATTATAAAGTTTGTTTGAGAGTTGTCTTGATCTTGTCTGTTTATAGGTATTGATGACAGTAGCCAATGTTGACGAGTGCAGCCCGGTTAACTACAAAGCTCAAGTTTTAGTAGAAAGGTACCATCCAATGTCATAGTAATAGTCTAACTGACCATAATGGAAAACAGCAAATGTGTCTGTATATGACTTCGGTTTTGAATCTGCGCTAAAACGAAGGTGACAATCCCCGCAAGACAGATAGCCTGAGAAAAGATGGTTTTGATCTGTATTAGTCTGCTGTTCGAAGGGCGTGACTTTATGGTAGGAGATGATTGATGTGCATATGACCGTCCTCTACCGTATCTTGAAAGCGGCACAGTCGTACCTTAAAAAATTTCATTCTCAAGAAAAGGAAGCCGGAACGGAGGTTTACCGAAAGGTAGTGATTGTTTCTTCGGTTTCTGACCTCAATGGTAACCCTGGTCAGCTAGCTTATTCAGCGACAAAAGCTGGTGTTGTGGGGATGACGAAAACCCTCTGTAAGGAATGGGGGCGCTATAATGTCAATGCAGTAGCATTTGGTTTTATTCAAACGCGTCTTACCGCGGACGTTAGTGATGAATCAACTATCAATGTGCAGGGGCATGAGATTAAAGTTGGTGTCAGTGATCAGGTCTTGCAGATGGTTGAGGCAATGAGTCCGCTCGGTCGACCCGGTACTCCTAAAGAAGCAGCCGATGCTGTTTATCTGTTCTGTCTTCCTGAGTCGAATTACATCGGTGGCCAGACTGTAGTAGCGGATGGCGGATTTGAGCTGTGAAAGCCTAATCTTGTTTTGTGGTATTTACAGTAATTTCTCGGAGATAGTCCGGTCCAATGTTTAAACGCTCTGGTGAAAGATCTGGACTCAGAAAACCCAACTATCTCAGAGACTTCATCTACAGAAAGCCCCTCTTTGATCAGCTTGTCGATAGCCACTTCCCTGCGAACATTGTCTTTGATTGTCTGGTAGCTAGTGCCTTCCTGTTGCAGTCGCCGGTACAGAGTGAGAGAACTGATGTTCATCTTGTTTGCTAGCTCTCCGGCCTTATGGATCAGCAGCTTCTCGCCACTCAGGTTCAAAATGTTTCGTTCAATCAGTGCCTCAAGGCTATGGTCCTCACCGGGTATAGTCATGATATCAACTGGATGATTGGTCAGAAAAGTATCTAGCTCCCTCAATGTGCGAACCAATGATTTGTCCAGGTATTTGGCATCAAAAAACAGGCTATTTTTGGCTTGGTTAAATGACAGACTGCCAGGAAACATCACTCTTAGCTCATCCTGATGAGCAGGAGCCGAATGAATAAAGTGCGTCTCGCGCAAGCGGATAGCTTCCGCAATGTACCAACTGGGAAAACGGTGCCAGATCACCATCAAAAATTCGGTTAAAAAATGTCCCTTGTCTAATTCAGGTCGCTGCAGATTAAAGCTGAGCTCGGCGGTATGCCCTTCTATGTTGAGTTGGATTTGCAGCTCATCGGTGATCAGGCTGTAGAAACAGGAGGCTTTCTCGAGTAGTTCACCCAGTGTTTTACAGTGACTGATCAGCTCGCAAAGTGTGGCAAAAACCCCGTACTTACAGGGCTGCGCAGTAAACCCCATAAATTCGTCATTTAATACCTGTTGAGTCAGCCGGAATAACCGAGCCACCTGATCGGTGTGTACTCTATGGGTAGTTTGTTCAATGACACTGGGATTAATACCGGCACGAGCTAGCAATTCTTTATGGTTCAGCTGGCGCCGATGGATTCCATGAAGGCTGGTAGTCACGTGATAGTGAGAGATGGTAGCGATAGGTGGTCTCTGGTATGAATTAGTGAGTTTGGTGAAAATATTAACATATAACCGGGGTGTATCATTATATCCATGACATATTAGGTGAGTTGTTGGGAATAAATCTGCCCTTGTTTCAATTTGATCACTACCTCATAGTACCTAAATAATTATACCCCTCGTATTGATAATAGTAGGGTCGATAGCAGTAGCATCGACAGTATTAGCAGACTATAAGTAAACAGCGCAGGGAAACAGATACCACCGAGCAGAATTTATTTGAGGCAGCTGTCCATGACCGACATTTCCAAACCTTCTTATAAAGATTGGGTTGAGTTAGCCACCAAAGAAACAAAGGGCAAGTCGCCAGATGATTTGGTATGGCAGACACCTGAAGGTATTGCCGTTAAACCGCTCTACACAGCAGAAGATGTAGCTGGCCTTGCGCATCAGGACAATCTTCCTGGTTTTTCACCGTTCAAGCGTGGGCCCAAGGCAACGATGTACGCGGGTCGACCCTGGACAGTCCGACAGTATGCCGGTTTCTCAACTGCCGAAGAATCCAATGCTTTTTATCGACGAAACCTGGCTGCTGGGCAGCAAGGGTTGTCCGTTGCATTCGATCTCGCGACACACCGAGGTTATGACTCTGATCACGAGCGTGTGGTGGGTGATGTGGGTAAAGCCGGTGTGGCCATTGACTCGGTTGAGGACATGAAAATTCTTTTTAATGAGATTCCACTGGATAAGGTCTCAGTGTCAATGACCATGAACGGAGCCGTGTTGCCGGTGATGGCCAGCTACATTGTGGCGGCAGAAGAGCAGGGAGTGTCACCGGAGCAGTTGGTTGGCACCTTGCAGAACGATATTCTCAAAGAGTTTATGGTTCGTAATACTTATATATATCCCCCCTCGCCGTCGATGCGCATCGTGTCTGACATTATAAGTTATACCACCGAACATATGCCCAAATTCAACTCCATCTCTATTTCCGGTTATCACATGCAAGAAGCCGGTGCTACCAATGTAGAGGAGCTGGCATTCACCATTGCCGATGGAGTCGAGTACGTGCGAACAGCGATTGATAGTGGTCAGGATGTAGACAAGTTTGCTCCGCGACTGTCATTCTTTTTCGCTATCGGTATGAATTTTTTTATGGAAATTGCCAAACTGCGAGCAGCGCGAGTTTTGTGGGCGACGCTGATGAAAGAGAAGTTTAATCCTAAGAGTGAAAAGTCGTTAATGCTGCGAACACACTGTCAGACTTCCGGCGTGAGCCTAACCAGTAAAGATCCATACAACAACGTGATACGGACCACCATTGAAGCCATGTCAGCAGTATTGGGAGGTACCCAGTCGTTGCACACCAACGCGTTTGATGAGGCTCTCGCCCTGCCTACCGAGTTTTCTGCACACATTGCAAGAAATACTCAGTTGGTGATTCAGGAAGAAACGGGCATTACCAATGTGGTTGATCCGTTAGCAGGTTCCTATTATGTTGAAACACTCACCGATCAGCTGGTCAAGGAAGCCCGCGTGTTGATTGATCAAGTGGAAGATATGGGCGGTATGACCAAGGCGGTAGAGTCAGGTATGCCAAAATTACGGATTGAACGGGCTGCGGCCTTTCGTCAGGCTCGTATCGATCGCGGTGAAGAGGTCATTGTCGGGGTTAATAAATATCAGTTGGCCGAAGAGCCGGATATAGAGATTCTCGATATTGATAATACTGCCGTGCGTGAATCTCAGGTGGCACGATTGAAAAAAACTCGGACAGAACGTGATAGCGAGGCATGCCAGAAAGCGCTGAACGCACTGACTGAGGCGGCTAAAACTGGCCGGGGTAATCTGTTGACGTTGGCGGTGGATTCCGCTCGCGCTCGTGCCACCGTGGGGGAGATATCCTCTGCACTGGAAAAAGAGTGGGGTCGTCATCAAGCCGAAACTCGTACCATTAGTGGTGTGTATGGTTCTGCGTACGAGGGCGATGAGGATTTTGCTGCCATTCAGGCGGGAGTGGAAGCCTTTGCCGCCGAAGCGGGTCGTCGTCCGCGTATGTTGGTGGCCAAGATGGGGCAGGATGGCCACGACCGTGGTGCCAAGGTGATTGCAACGGCATTTGCTGATATTGGTTTTGATGTGGACATCAGCCCCATGTTTCAGACGCCAGAAGAGGCTGCCCTTATGGCCGTCGAAAATGATGTACATGTGGTGGGTGTTTCGTCTCAGGCAGCGGGGCATAAAACCCTCGTTCCGCAGCTGATTGATGCGCTAAAAAAAGAAGGTGCGACTGATATTAAGGTAATCTGTGGAGGCGTAATTCCACCTCAAGACTACCAGGAACTTTACGATGCGGGTGTGGCTGCGGTATATGGCCCTGGTACCAATATCCCAGTGGCTGCCGCTGAGGTCCTTGAATTGCTCAGTAAAGGCTGATTGTTCGGCGGGGCTCGAGATCTGTCCGATCGGCGCCTGCTTATAGTGATCGTTATCGATTTAGATATAGAACCATAAGAATTTGCAAGAAACTTATTCAGTACTTATTCCAATGAAAATAAGGGCAATCAACACAGGAAAACGCTATGTACGAGATTATCGAGCAGCTGGAAGAGAAGCGTGGAAAGGCGCTCCTTGGTGGCGGTCAAAAACGTATTGATACACAACATGCTAAGGGTAAATTGACTGCTCGGGAGAGAATTGAGTTGCTGCTCGATTCTGGCACATTTGAAGAGTGGGATACGTTTGTAGAACATCGCTGTACAGATTTCGGTATGGAGCAAGATCATATTCCTGGCGATGGTGTAGTGACAGGTTATGGCACCATCAATGGTCGGTTAGTATTCGTGTTTAGCCAAGACTTCACCGTTTTCGGTGGCTCGTTATCAGAAACCCACGCTGAAAAAATATGTAAGGTCATGGATCAAGCCATGAATGTGGGCGCGCCAATTATTGGTCTAAATGATTCTGGGGGCGCTCGTATTCAGGAAGGCGTTGCTTCCCTCGGTGGCTATGCCGATGTGTTTCAGAAAAATGTCATGGCATCGGGTGTGATTCCCCAAATCTCCATGATCATGGGGCCGTGCGCAGGCGGTGCCGTTTATTCACCAGCGATCACTGATTTCATCTTTATGGTGAAAGATAGCTCCTATATGTTTGTCACTGGTCCTGACGTCGTAAAAACCGTGACCCACGAAACAGTGACAGCTGAGGAACTGGGTGGCGCGGTTACTCATTCCAGCAAATCAGGTGTTTCTGACTTAGCCTTTGATTCGGATGTGGATGCCCTCGTTAAACTTCGCCGTTTTGTCAGCTATCTTCCTGCCAATAATCAGGAAAAGCCGCCAGTGTGGCCCACGGATGATCCTGCCGATCGCGCAGAGATGTCTCTGGATACATTGATACCTAATGACCCCAGCAAGTCCTACGACATGAAGGAACTTATCATTAAGGTCGCTGATGAGGGCGATTTTTTTGAACTACAGCCTGATTATGCCGGCAACCTAGTGATTGGATTTATTCGCATTGAGGGATCTACGGTGGGTGTTGTTGCCAACCAACCCATGGTAATGGCTGGTTGTCTCGATATTGATGCCTCTAAAAAAGGCGCACGTTTTATCCGTTTTTGTGATGCCTTCAATATTCCTGTCTTAACCTTCGTCGACGTGCCTGGCTTTATGCCCGGCACCAGTCAGGAATATGGCGGTATTATCAAGCATGGAGCCAAACTACTGTATGCCTATGCGGAATGTACTGTACCGAAAGTGACCGTGATTACCCGTAAGGCTTATGGTGGCGCTTATGACGTGATGTCGTCAAAGCATCTCAGGGGAGATGTAAACTTTGCTTGGCCAACAGCAGAAATTGCTGTGATGGGG
>JBLIJA010000010.1:0-27010 GCA_047635115.1 Porticoccus sp.
ATGGCACCTGGCTGGTACGTATAGAGGACATCGATCCACCGAGAGAACTACCTGGAGCTGCTGATGGCATTCTGCAACAGCTTCAACAGCATGGTTTGAACTGGGATGGTG
The DNA here is from genome assembly GCA_047635115.1 of Porticoccus sp. Classification (GTDB taxonomy): domain Bacteria; phylum Pseudomonadota; class Gammaproteobacteria; order Pseudomonadales; family Porticoccaceae; genus Porticoccus. The sequence goes on from JBLIJA010000010.1 coordinate 112, forward strand.
AGATTCTGTATCAAAGCCAACGCACTGAAGCCTACCTCGCAACCCTAGAGAAACTGCAACAGATGGGGGTCACCTACCCCTGTCAATGCAGCCGACAGAAATTAAAAAAGCAAGATGGCCTTCACCCTTTTCGCTGTAAACTGAAAGACCCCTCTGTACCTTCAGCCCTGCGACTAGAAACGCCCACTCAAAGTCAGATTACATTTAATGATCTCTTTCAGGAGCAACAGCGGCAGGACATCAAGCATGAGGTTGGCGATGTAGTGCTGCATCGCAAGGATGGTCTTTTTGCCTACCAGTTAGCCGTGGTCATCGATGATGCCTTTCAACAGATCAGTCATGTCATTCGCGGCAGCGATTTATTGGACTCTACCCCCAGACAAATCTGTCTTCAACAGCTACTGGCGCTTCCTACCCCGCTATATGGGCATATACCCGTGGCAATCAACGCGGATGGGCAAAAGCTTAGCAAGCAAAGCCTGACGCCCTCGATTGATGCCAAAACAGCCTCCGCCAATCTCATATCGGCTATGCATTGGCTTGGTCTACCTCCACCCACTAAACTTATCCATGCAGATTGTAGTGAGCTATTGGTGTGGGGAGCAGAGAACTGGCGACGCGAGCGAGTACTCCCAGTGATGGAGATGGTTGCATCCAGCTGACATAGAGGCAACACTAGGAGCCCTAACAACACGACATTCATACACTTTACCGAATAAAGAGCGTACGTCTGCTACAGGCCAGTTATGAATAAAATCCTGATTGTCGAAGATGAAGAAGCCATTCGTATCTCTACCCAGAAACTGCTCAAGAGTAACCGTTATGAGACAAGCGGGGCTCGCAGCACCCAAGATGCGCTAGATAAGTTTAAACTCTCAGACTTTTCTCTCATTATCAGCGCACTTCGACTTCCCGAAGCACCTGGAACAGACCTTATTCAACTGGCCGGGGGGGCCCCGTGTTAATTATTACCAGTTACCCCAGCCTGAAGTCTGCGGTTGAAACCATGCGCCTCGGTGCCGTGGATTATCTACCCAAGCCCTTTGACCACAATGAATTGCTCGTCCGGGTTAGACGTATCCTTAGCAGCCCCAAAGTGCCAAGGGATGGTCAAGCCACCTCGCCACATTTCCGAGGAATCATCGGCACCAGCCCAGCGATAAAACACGTCTTTAACATTCTGCACAAAGTCGCCAAAACGGATGCTACCGTGTTAATCCATGGCGATACAGGGACGGGTAAAGAGCTGGCCGCCAGTGCTATTCACAATGAAAGCCAGAGAGCCAAACACCCACTGATATGTGTGAACTGTGCCGCTATTCCAGAAAACCTCATTGAGGCTGAACTATTTGGCCATGAGAAAGGCGCATTTACCGGTGCGAACGAGGCACGCAAGGGGCTGGTTGCCGCCGCGGATGGAGGTACACTGTTTTTAGATGAAGTAGGAGAACTGCCACTTGAAGCACAGGCCAGACTACTTCGTGTACTACAGGAAAAAGAAGTACGCCCCATTGGCTCGGTAAAATCAAGAAAGGTAGATATTCGATTGGTAGCCGCCACCCACCGCAATTTAAAAAAGCTCTGTGAAAAGAATCTGTTTCGGGAAGATCTATTCTACCGAATCAATGTGGTCAATCTGAACTTGCCTCCTCTCCGCTCACGGGGCAACGATATTTTAGAAATAGCTGACGTGCTTCTAAAAAAACAATACAAAAAACTGAACAAACCTCACCTTGAGCTGACACCAGATGCCATTCGGGCGATTACCACCTACGATTGGCCGGGGAATATTCGTGAACTGGAAAACTCCTTGGAACGAGCAGTCATTCTCTGCGATGACAACGAGCGAATTACCCACGATCTACTAGGTATCAACCTGTCACTGTTAGACCTGGATAAAAAGGCTAAAGAGGGCGTGAGTGAAAGAGCAGCCGCCTCCCGCTCAAGCAATATCAGGCACATAAACTCAGATCCACCCGAAGCCTTATCACTGGAAGACTATTTCACTCAATTTGTCTTGGACAATCAGGAAGCCATGAGCGAAACCGAACTTGCTAAAAAATTGGGTATCAGTCGTAAATGCTTGTGGGAACGACGCCAGAAACTGGGTATTCCCCGCAGAAAGGTCCACTGAAATCAGTGCTGCCTACTGTTACTTTCTAACCCGACATACGCGTAGATTGGTATCACTATGCTTAATTAAAACATAATAAATGTGGTGAAAAATATATAACTACATGTTTTCATGGCTTTTAACGTATTGGCATACTTCCTGCTATTCATGTTGTAACAATAGCTAAAACTAATAACAATAAATTATAAAAATAATATTGTATGGATTGCCAATCTGGTTGATGTGGGGAGTAGATCTCGCGACTCGATGGCGTATGGGATAAAAAGGAAGCCTACTGGCTTCCTTTTTTAATGCCTATTCATTACGAGCCCAGCACCCATCTAATACCTTTCACTTACCACTTGCACCCAACCACCTGTACCGAAAGTCTTTTCAACTCCGCTGTGCTAGAATTGCCCCTTTCTAAGTATTGGGCATTTGCAGCACAAACATGCTAAAAAAACTCTCTAAAATGTTCAGGAGACGCAGCCCCACGGCAGTCAACGAGCCTCATATTATTAGCTCCGAGCAGCATCCACTTTCTCCCGAGCAAATAAGTTCTGGCGCAAGAAAGGTGGTCGAGCAACTCAGCAGCAATGGTTATGAAGCCTTTTTGGTTGGCGGCTGTGTTCGTGACCTATTGATGGGGCTAAAACCAAAGGATTTTGATGTGGCAACTGATGCCACGCCTGAACAAGTCAACCAACTCTTTAGGCGTTCGCGTATTGTTGGACGCCGATTTCAGATCGTCCATGTAAGGATGGGGTCAGAAATCATCGAAGTCACCACCTTCCGCGCTCATCACACCGACAAGAAAAACAACCGTGATGACTCACGTCGTTCTTCTAAAGGCATGCTATTACGCGACAATATTTTTGGTTCGATCAACGACGATGCCAGCCGCCGCGACTTCACCATGAACGCGCTCTATTATCATCCCCAAGATAACAGCATCTACGACTACGCCGATGGTCTGCCCGATATAGAGCAGCGGCTAATACATATTATCGGCAGCCCGGTTGAGCGCTATCGAGAAGACCCCGTAAGAATGCTAAGAGCTATACGCTTTGCGGCCAAGCTGGGGTTTCAAATAGAAGACGACACTGCAGCTGCGATTACCAAGGTTCATAACCTACTGGCTGACATTCCTCCAGCCCGGTTATTTGATGAAGCCCTCAAACTATTGATGAACGGCCACGCCTTAGTCACATTTCATTTGCTGCGCCAATATAAGCTTTTCGGCATTATGTTTCCAGCCACGGAAGAAGCCTTCGCTAACGATCCCGGCTATTATTTGCCGTTTGTTGAAAAAGCGCTCACCAACACAGACATACGCATTCTTAGTGGCATGCGGGTTACGCCAGCATTTCTTTTTGCTGCATTACTCTGGCCTGCACTAAAAGAATTAAGTAAACAGTTTGAGCAAGGCGACGCGCCACCTCTCTATGCCCTCCAGCAAGCCGCAGGCGAAATCACCACCAGACAGTGCCAACGAGTGGCTATTCCCCGCCGATTCACTCTCCCCATGCGGGAAATCTGGGAGCTACAACTACGCTTACCACGTCGCGCAGGTAGCCAGGCATTCCGTCTACTGGAGAACAAGCGTTTCCGTGCCGGTTATGATTTCCTCCTGTTGCGTGAAAATGTTGAGGAAATCGAACCCGGACTAGGGGATTGGTGGACCAAATTTCAGGACGCAGATGAGGACAAACGACAGGCTATGGCTGAATCGGTACAGCAACCGAAAAATAAGCGCCGCCGTCGACGAAAGAAGACGCCGTCATCCAAACCTACTCATGACTGAAACCGTCTATATCGCACTGGGTAGCAACCTCGACAATCCACAACAGCAGGTACTGCGCGCCATAATTGAACTGGAAGCACTACCGGACACCCATGTCACCGCTGTTTCACCTTGGTATAGCAGCCCTCCGATGGGGCCCACGGACCAGCCCGATTACATCAATGGTGTTGCCAAACTGGAAACCACATTACCTCCGCTTCCTCTGCTAAAAGCACTGCAAGGAATAGAAAGTACCCACCATCGTGTCAAGCTAGAACACTGGGGCCCCCGAACGCTCGACTTGGATATTCTGCTCTACGGAAATCAAGTGATCGATCTCCCGGCGCTACGTATACCTCACGCCGAAATGGCAAAACGCAATTTTGTACTGTTTCCATTGGCCGATATAGCACCACAGCTCGTATTGCCCGATGGAATCACGTTGGCAGAACTCTTGGAAAGTTGCCTTCCAGAAGGTATCGTTCGCCACTCACTAGGAGGCATCCGTGGAACAACTGGCTAACGATCAGACTTTGGCCCCTAAGGATGATCACGTACCCCGCTTTATTGCCGTGGAAGGCCCCATTGGTGTCGGGAAAACCACATTGGCGAAGCGACTGGCTACCAGCTTCAACTGTGAAGCATTTCTGGAGAAAGCGGATGAAAATCCTTTTCTAGAACGCTTTTATCAGGACCGACAGAGCGGGGCACTGCCTGCCCAATTATATTTTTTGTTCCAACGAACCAAACAAATTCAAGAAATTCGCCAAGGTGATATGTTTCAGCAAGTTCGGGTCTCTGACTTTTTGGTCGAGAAGGATCAAGTTTTTGCCCAAGTGACGCTGGATGATGAAGAACTGAAACTCTACCAAACGGTTTACCAACAACTCACCATTGATGCCCCCAGGCCAGATCTCGTGATCTACCTGCAGGCGTCTACAGACGTATTACTCGACCGAGTCCAACGTCGTGGAATTCAGGCAGAGAAATCGATAGATGCGGATTACCTCAGCCAGCTCAACGATGCCTACACTCGATTCTTCTACTATTACGATGATGCGCCTCTATTGATTGTTAACGCCACCGACATTGATCTGGCTAACAGTGAACAGGACTACCAGAACTTGGTTGAATATTTACTCAATATCAAGTCGGGGCGTCACTACTACAATCCCCGCCCCCACCTCTGACAGGAACGAGGCTCATGAAAGCAGTCACCATCAATACCCTGAAGGTACTCAAAGAACATGGCGAAAAATTTCCGGTGATCACCGCCTACGACGCCTCTTTTTCTCGACTAATAGAGCAGGCAGGTATCGAGGTAATCCTGGTGGGTGATTCGCTAGGCAATGTTATTCAGGGGCACGACAGTACCGTGCCTGTCACTATGGATGACATGATCTATCATACTCAGTCGGTATGTCGCGGCAACCGTCAATCACTGGTTATTGCTGACATGCCTTTCATGGCCTATGCCACAGAAGTGCAAGCCATGGAAAATTCGGCCCTATTGATGCAGGCTGGCGCAAACATGGTAAAACTGGAGGGTGGCGCCTGGCTTGAAGAAACGGTATTAATGCTTACCGAACGGGGGATACCCACATGCGGACACCTCGGCCTTACTCCTCAGTCTGTCAATAAACTGGGTGGTTACAGAGTTCAGGGCCGCGACGATGACGCCGCTGAGCAAATGATTCATGATGCTCACTTGCTGGAAGACGCGGGTATCGACACCCTCGTGCTTGAATGTGTGCCCTCAGCCCTTGCCAAGCAAATCACTGAAGAATTACACATACCTGTTATTGGTATAGGCGCTGGCCCGGACACCAATGCCCAGGTACTAGTGATCTACGATATGCTGGGGCTCTCACCCCGACCCCCGGCCTTCGTCAAAAATTTCCTGGCAGAAAGTGATGATGTGGGCTCAGCACTCAAGGCCTATGCTGACGAGGTCCGCTCAGGTGCCTTTCCGAAACCTGAACATGGTTTTACCTAGTATTAAACCCAGTTTTACCTAGCAGTAAAAAATTGGTTTTCTATTTAGGGAATGACTGTATAGCGGCCCCTTCATGCCAAACTGGATATTTTTCCATCACCGACAGAAACAAGTCTGAATTCAAAAAATTCGCTAACCAGTCCTGTAAGTGCGGATAAGGCGCCTGCTCAAACCAAGCGTTATCCACAGAAGCGAATTGACGAATAAATGGCAATATCGCTGCATCAACAAAGCTTATCGTCTCACCCAGCAAAAACGGGGTAGCGGTTAATCTGGCCTCCAGTACTTTCAGAAAACTTTCCGCCTGAGAACGATAATATTCCATCGAGTGCTGAGGGTGGTGATCGGCATATTTGTAATGGTCTAACTGGGTTTTGAATGAGAAATCATTCTGTTCAATCAGAGCATTTGCCTCAGACGCCAATCCCGGATTCCACCAGTGACATGGATCGTTAATATCTAGCGCCCAGCGCATCACATCATAGCTTTCATCCAAGACTGAGCCCCCAGGCAACACCAGCACAGGAATCGTACCCTTGGTTGATGCTGCCAGCATAGAAGGCGGTTTTTCCCGCAACAGGATTTCCCGTAGTTCAACCTGTACACCAGCATACGTCAATGCCATCCGAGCACGAATAGCATAGGGGCAACGACGGAATGAATAGAGTATCGGCAACATAGTATCAACAGCTGGATTCAGGGGTTCGCTTCAAAAGTTGGTGTCACGGTTAGTCTTCAACGTTTGGTTTCAAAACGCTATTTTAACAAATTCCTTACAGCCTGTGCCAGGTAGCCGATATAATCCATTCATCGAAATCAAAGTGAGTCCTAGCCTATGAACCTCCTGCCATGTGTTGAAATTGAACCGTCCACACCCGCCAAGGCCTCCGTCATTTGGCTTCACGGGTTGGGCGCTGATGGACATGATTTTGAGCCGGTGGTACCAAAGCTACGTCTACCAGAACCGCTGGCAGTTCGGTTTATCTTTCCCCATGCACCGGAGATTCCGGTGACAATTAACGGCGGCTTTATCATGCCCGCCTGGTACGATATCCTGGAAATGGACATCGACCGAAAAGTGGATGAAGTCCAGTTACTACAATCTGCCGCCGCAGTACAAGCCCTCATTGACCGGGAACTCGAACGGGGCATAGAGAGCCGGCACGTTGTTATCGCCGGCTTCTCCCAGGGTGGTGCCGTTGGCTACCACGCAGCCTTGACCTACCCTAAACCGCTGGCCGGATTATTGGCACTATCTACCTATTTCGCTACCGTCAATTCTATTGAGGTTCATCCTGCCAACCAACAGATACCAATCCAAATATTCCATGGCAGCAATGACCCTGTCGTCCAAGAAATTCACGGCCAAAACAGTCTGAAATATTTAACCGCGATGGGAGTTGAAGCTCACTATCAGTCATTTCCCATGGAACATGCCATTTGCATAGAGGAAATAGAAGCCATATCACTATGGCTACAGAAGAATCTGGATTAAAAGCGCGGGGTTATAAGCACCAGATAAACAGTACACTGCTATCATGCGTCACCTTCCATTCTTTGACTAACGTAAGCCGATGACTGCATCCAAATCACAATACCCCTATTCTCAACCGCCTGAGCTGGGGGTACTGAGAGAGATAGCAACGGGTGTTTACTGGTTGCGAATGCCTCTACCCTTCAAGCTCGACCACATCAATCTTTGGGTACTGGAAGAAGACGATGGTTGGACCATTGTAGACACCGGTCTAGCCACCGATGCCACAACTGATCTCTGGGAATCACTTTATAAGAAGATGTCCAGCGAAAAACCTATCAAGCGCATTATCGGCACTCATATGCACCCTGATCACATCGGACTAGCCGCCTGGCTTTGCCGCCGTAGTGGTGCAGAGCTATGGATGTCCCGCAGTGAATACATGTATTGTCGTATCCTGCTGGAGGACAGCAACCGAGAAGCACCCGATGAAGCCGTTGCGTTCTATCACGCCGCTGGATTGAATGAAGAGCAGTTAAATTACTACCGCTCAAAGTTCGGTGCTTTTAGTAACCTGATTCGTGGTGTGCCAGCTATTTATCATCGTCTGAAGGACAATGACACACTTACGGTTAACAATCATCAATGGCAAATAGTGATGGGCGAAGGTCATTCGCCGGAACATGCATGCCTTTTTTGCCCCGACCTCGAATTGTTTGTTTCCGGCGACCAACTACTACCCACGATCTCATCCAATGTGAGTGTCTGGCCCATTGAACCCTTGGGCAATCCCCTTAAAGACTGGATCAGTTCATGCCACAAGCTAAAATCGATCATTCCCGAGAACACCTTGGTACTGCCATCCCACGGCTTACCCTTTAAGGGCGCGGCACAGCGTTTACAAAAACTGACAGATGATCATGAAAGAGACCTTCAGATTATCCACAAAAATGCTGACACCCCAAAACGTGTGGTCGATTTTTTCCCGCTCATTTTTAAATCAAAAATTACTCACTCCACAATAGTACTGGCAACTGGAGAGAGCTATGCACACTTACACTGCCTGATAGATAGAGGAATGTTGAGCGTCGATCAAGATAAGTACGGTGTTAACTGGTATCAACGGATATAAACTCAAACCTCTGTATAGCCCGTGCTCCGAAATGTCTTAGCGCACATCCGCCATTTGTCGGTCGTGCCATTTCCCCAATAGTGACCGGGCTGCCACAGCGCCAATTAATGCCTACATCATGTCCCATTGTGCATCCCAGATATCACTTTGGGTACCAATAAATCGAAGGGATCCGTCACCATCGATGACAGCAGTCCACCACTCAATAAGTTCATAAAATGCGCTGAAGCGCCAGGTCAATCTGTCGAAAGGGGCTATCTAGGACCAAACCATCACAGCCAGCAAAAGTATCAGTAATATAAAATGTTCTTTGATATTTGCCACGAACCACTCCCCTGTAAAAGCATAACCGACCCAAAGACGATTGTTTAGACGTAGGTCGGCTAACCACCCCAACGGGGCAACAGGTTCTGCTCAACGCCCAGATGGTCTAGAATCCGTGCCACCACAAAATCCACCAGATCGTCGATGGTTTCCGGATTTTGATAGAAGCCGGGCATAGCCGGCAATACCGTGACACCCAATCGCGCCAGCTTAAGCATATTTTCGAGGTGAATCTCTGATAATGGTGTTTCACGAGGCACCACAATCAACTGACGTTTTTCCTTAATAACCACGTCAGCAGCCCGCTCAATGAGGTTATTACTCGCGCCACAGGCAATCGCCGAAAGCGTGCCCCCACTGGCCGGACAAATAACCATGGATGTCGGGCTGGCAGAGCCAGAAGCCACCGAGGAAAACCAATCTCTGGCACTGTTGACCACAATTTGTCCCGGCTCGGCATCAAAATTTAGTGTCAGAAAATCTTCCAGGCTGCCATCATTCGGTAATTCCAGCTCTGTCTCAGTTTCGACCACTACTCGAGCAGCGTCGGAAATCAGAAACTGAACCTGACAATTAGTCTGAACTAAACAGTCCAGTAACCTCAGGCCATACTGGGCACCGGAAGCCCCTGTCATTGCCAGTGTAATTGCACGATTAAAATCAGCCATTGGCTCGTTCCTCCAGAGCTTTTACCAGCTTGCCATGAAACCCGGCAAAACCACCATTACTCATAATAACGATATGCGTCAGTTTCTCGGCCTTTTGTACAGTATGATCAACTAAGGCATCAATATCATCCAGCACTTCCGCGGGAACCGGACCATTGCCCACCACATCTGCCAAAGACCATCCAATATTATCGGGCTGATACCACAATACTTGATCTGCCAGAACGGTAGCTTCAGCCAACTGACTTTTGTGAACACCCAGCTTCATGGTGTTGGAGCACGGCTCAATGACCGCAATAATTTGCTCACTGCCTACCTTGTTACGCAGCCCCTCTAAAGTCGTGGCAATCGCCGTAGGGTGGTGAGCAAAGTCATCGTAAACAACCACACCATTAATCGAGGCCAGCTTCTCCATACGGCGCTTTACACCACTGAATTGGCAAAGTGCCTTACAAGCCAACACCGGCTTCACACCCACATGCCGTGCAGCGGCAATAGCGGCCAAGCCATTGGCAACATTGTGTGTTCCAGTTTGCCCCCAGCGGACGGTACCCTGCGTTTCCCCCTGAAAACTGACAGAAAAAACAGAACCATCTTCCTCGGTGAGGGCCATGGACCAATCACTGTTTTCGCCAAGGCCCTGTAATTCTGACCAGCAGCCTCGATTAAGCACTTCTTGTAAATTGCCGTCACCGGCTGGCGCCACAATTAGCCCTCTCCCAGGAATAGTACGTACAAAGTGATGAAACTGAGTTTGAATGGCATTGAGATCAGCAAAAATATCAGCGTGATCAAACTCCAGATTATTGAAAATGGCGGTATGGGGCCGGTAGTGGACAAACTTGGACCGCTTGTCAAAAAAAGCGCTGTCGTATTCATCTGCTTCTACCACAAAGAATGGCGAATCTCCCAAGCTGGCTGAAACCTCAAAATTGCTCGGCACGCCTCCAATGAGAAAACCGGGCTTCATTCCGGCGTATTCAAGAATCCAGGCCAACATACTGGAGGTGGTCGTTTTGCCATGGGTGCCCGCCACAGCCAACACCCATTTTTCTCTGAGGAAATAGTCTCCCAGCCACTGAGGGCCAGAAGTATAAGGAATCCTGTTATCCAGAACATATTCCACTGCCGGGTTACCCCGAGACAACGCGTTACCGATGACCACCAAATCTGGCAACGGATTGAATTGTGCCGGGTCATAACCCTCCGTCAATTCAATACCCGCTTTCTCAAGCTGAGTACTCATAGGTGGATAGACGTTAGTGTCGCTGCCTGAGACCTTATGATCTAAAGCCTTTGCCAGTTGAGCCAGCGACCCCATAAAAGTGCCACAAATACCTAAAATATGAATATGCATATTGTCGTTGATGACCTGTTAAAACTATTCCCTTTAAAACTGCGCATTAGTAACAAACTCTTCGAGCTTACTAAAGCAGATGTATGTGCCGAGAACAACATAGCTTAATTTCACCACCATACAACCCTTGGTATTGAAAACGGTTCGGCTAAACACTAAAAATGACATAAAAATGAAATTTACAGCACTTTCCAGTATGATTCGCGCACTTTAAAAAGGGTGGTGAGTCGAGAAAAACAATGCCAAAAAAGAATGCATTCTACGCCCAGTCCGGTGGTGTCACAGCGGTCATTAATGCCAGCGCCTGCGGTGTGATAGAGGCCGCACGTGAGCACAAAGATAAGATTGGCAAAGTGTACGCCGGTCGCAACGGCATTATCGGTGCGCTGCGCGAAGATATGATCGACACCAGCAAAGAATCTGCGAGCGCCATTGCCGCACTACGCCATACCCCCTCTGGCGCCTTTGGCTCCTGCCGCCACAAATTACAAGATTTCACAGAAAACAAAGCCGAATACGAACGTTTGATCGACGTTTTTAAAGCTCACAATATTGGCTACTTCTTCTATAACGGCGGCGGCGATTCTGCTGACACCTGCCTGAAGGTTTCTCAGTTATCAAAACAAATGGGTTACCCCATTCAGGCCATCCATATCCCCAAAACGGTAGATAATGATTTACCCTTTACAGACAACTGCCCCGGTTTTGGCTCTGTCGCCAAATACGTTGCAGTGTCTACCAAGGAAGCTAGCCTCGATGTCGCCTCCATGTGTGAAACGTCCACCAAGGTATTTATTCTCGAGGTCATGGGGCGTCACGCAGGCTGGATTGCGGCTGCCAGTGCACTGGCAGCCGAAAGAGCAGGCGACCCTCCCCATATCATTCTCTTTCCGGAAATACCCTTCATACGAGAAGACTTTATCGCCAAGGTAGAACAAGTCGTTAAGAAGCACGGTTACTGTGTAGTGGTTGCTTCAGAGGGCGCTCAGTATCCGGACGGTGCTTTAATCTCTGGCTCTATGAGCAAAGATGCCTTTGGCCACCAACAACTCGGTGGCGTTGCCCCTACCTTGGCCAGTATGGTGAAACATGCTCTGGGCTACAAATACCACTGGGCACTGGCTGATTACCTTCAACGCTCTGCGCGCCATATTGCCTCTGCTATCGATGTGGAACAGGCCTATGCTGTAGGTCGGGCTGCTGTGGAATATGCACTGGCGGGGAAAAACTCAGTCATGGTCACTATTGAGCGCAACAAAGGCGAAACTTATTCCTGGAGCCTTGGTGAAGCGCCTCTGGAAAAAGTGGCCAACGTAGAAAAGAAAATGGCCCGCAGTTTTATTACGCGTGACGGTTACGGTATTACTCAAAAAGCGCACGACTATTTGGCACCATTGATCCAAGGCGAGGACTACCCTCCCTACAAAAATGGTATTCCACAGTATGTGCAGCTTACCAAGGTGCCAGTAGAGAAAAAACTGAACACGCCATTTGAGATCTAATGCAGAAAGGCTTTATCTTTAACTAGAAGAATCTTTAGCCAGCAAAGCCGTCAACACTCAAGCATAAAAGTCACTGGCCCATCATTGCACAAGGTCACCTGCATATTGGCGCCAAAGATTCCCGTCTCTATGGCAGGACTGGCAGACATGCCCTGTGAGTACTGTTTAGCCCGTGAAACAAAGTAATCATACAACGTTTCCGCCAAATTCGGCGGCGCTGAAGTCGTAAATCTGGGCCGTAACCCTTTGCCTGTATCGGCAGCCAAAGTAAATTGCGGCACGATCAACAAATCACCCCCGGATTGCTGTATATTCAGATTCATTTTCCCTTCATCATCGGGAAAAATTCGGTAGTTAAATACTTTGTGCAACAGCTTGCCAGAATTACTTTCGGTATCTTCCCGCTGCACTCCGAGCAACAAAAGAATACCTTGATTCACTTCCCCAACGACCTCACCTTTCACTACCACGTTGGCGTAGCTAACACGCTGAATCAGACCCAACATAACACTTTAACTCCCCACTACACGGCAAGGTTTGCCTGCTAAAAATGCCTGAATATTTTCAGCCACTTGATCAATCAGTCGCTGGCGAGACTCGCGAGCCACCCAAGCACTGTGAGGCGTCACAATCAGATTAGGCACCTCCGGGTTCAACAAAGGATTTCCATTTATAGGCGGCTCTACTGACAGCACATCGAACCCAGCACCACCAATAACACCATCTTCCAAGGCATCAACTAATGCCTGCTCGTCCACTATCCCGCCACGAGCACAGTTAATCAGCAACGCGGCACTTTTCATCTTAGCCAACTCTCGACGACCAATCAGATTTCGCGTTTCTTCGGTGAGCGGACAGTGCAAACTGATCACATCGGCTGCAGCCATCAGACTATCGAAGGGTACCCGCTCTGGATCATTACCATGCCGCCAAAGAAACGAGGCAACCTTCACCTCCATGCCAAAGGCTTTACCCACTTCTGCCACCCCACGGCCCAATTCGCCGTAACCGACAATACCCAACGTTTTACCGGCTAATTCTCTCACTGGAAAATCTTGTAAACAAAATAATGAGCTTCCAGCCCAGCGACCATCGAGGGCCGCTACATTGTAATCCGGCAGGCGTGTTGCCAGCGCTAGAATTAAAGCCCAAGTGTGCTGTACCACCGATGCAGAACCATAACCCACAACATTACTGACCAATACATTACTCGTGCTAGCTGCTACAAGATCGATCACATTGGTGCCCGCGGCCAGGACGCCGATATAACGCAAGCCCGGGGCCGCGACCAATTCTGCCGCCCCGATAGGCGCCTTGTTGGTCAGTACAATCTCCGCATCCGCTATACGTTCCGCTACCTGTTCTCGCTTGCTCGAGCCATACAGCGTCCATTCAACTGGCAACCTAGTGACCGGCCCTAAATCCACATCATCAGGACCAAGGCTATCGGCATCGAGAATCACACCTTTCATATTTTTTTCCTGGAAGCTATCTTGAGAGCAGCTGAATAAGTCGCTATCAACTAATCCAGTATTGCTCTGGGCCCGGGTTAATACTATTCCGTTTCTGCTTTGAAAGTGTACCTTATGTAATCAAAACCCTGTATTTCTATCCTCTACTGCACCCGCTGCAACTGGTTACTTCGCGCAGCTTGGCTAGCTCAGGAGTTATTCATGACTTTTGCTGATGATTTTTTCGAGATGTCTCTCAAACCTGCTGATAAAGGAGAGATATTTGAAATCACCCTAGACAATAGAGTCATCTGGGATCGCAACCAGGATGGAAGGTATCAAGAAGTAAAAGTGTTGAAACAACGAGTTCGGGACTTTATTGCCACCGACCCGGATCTGGGCCACATCGACCGTTAAGAGCACGAACATTATCAGTATGGTACTGCCCTCTTATCTTCTGTCATAATGCGCGCCTTTCATAATAAAAGTCAGAGGGATCACTAGATGTCCAAACGGTTGCTGGAAGTCTATGAAAAACTAATCTTGCGTCGCCCTGTCGCCTCAATAGTGGCGGTATTACTACTCGCCATAGGTATGGCCTTTGGCTTGCCGAATTTCAAGCTTGATGCATCAGCAGATTCCCTGACACTTGAAAACGACGACAGCCTGGCCTATTTCCGTGAATCATTAATGCGCTACGGTAGCAGTGATTTCCTAGTGGTCACCTATACCCCTTACGAGGGCGACCTGTTTGATGACAACTCACTTAATACCCTCAATGAAATGCATGAGGAATTAGCAAAAATTGATGGTGTTACCAGCGTCACGTCCATACTCAATGTGCCTCTGCTGTACAGCCCAAAAATTTCCGTCTCACAACTCAAAGAAGCTCCACGGACACTGCTTCTGCCAGATACCGACCGCGACCTGGCGCGTAAAGAATTCCTCGAAAGCCCGATCTACCGCGACCTAATTCTCAGCAAAGATGGCCAAACCACCGCCATGCTGGCAACAATGGAGCTAGATGAAAAATATCTGGAATTGGTCCAAGCACGGGATACCTTGCGGATTAAACGAGACACCGAAGACTTGTCCCCTGACGAAGTGATTGAGCTTGAACAAATAAGCAAAGAATTCCTAGACTACCGTACACTTCGCGCCGCAGAAGAGCACCGCCGAGTTGCGGAAATACGTGAAAAGATGTCTAGTTTCAAAGAAAAAGCTGAGGTGTTCCTTGGCGGACCTAGTATGATTACTGCAGATATGGTCGATTTTATTAAAAGCGACCTGAAGATTTTCGGTACTGGTATCCTGCTCTTTATTATCATCACCTTGACGATTATTTTCCGTCAACTTCGCTGGGTTATATTGCCACTGGTCACCTGTGTTCTGTCCGTAGAAATTATACTCGGGTATCTCAGTTGGATTGACTGGCGCCTCACTGTCATTTCCTCCAATTTTGTTGCACTGCTATTAATTATCACTCTCGCGTTAACCATTCACCTGATTGTTCGTTACCGCGAACTACACCGTGAGGGGCCCGACAGAAGCCAGCTGGATTTGGTGCGAGATACAGTGACCTCCATGGCACGGCCGTGTCTTTATACGGTAATGACAACAGTAGTCGCCTTTGTTTCTCTGGTGGTCAGTGATATACGCCCCGTTATCGACTTTGGCTGGATGATGACGATGGGTATTTTGTTGGCCCTCGTTTTGTCATTCATCATTATCCCGGCTGGAATGATGATTTGGGGCAAGGGAAAAAATACAGACAAAGCCGACAATTCTGCTGCGCTCACACTTTATTTCTCGCGTTTTACAGAGAAACACGGTCGACTAGTGCTTGGCTTGGCGCTTTTAGCAGCACTAACTAGTGCTTGGGGTATTTCCCAGTTACAAGTAGAAAACCGCTTTATCGATTACTTCCGCTCTCATACCGAAATCTATCAAGGGCTATCGGTGATTGACGCCAAGTTAGGCGGTACCACGCCATTAGACATTATTCTGGATGCGCCACCTGCGATAGACCATGCCAGCAATATTATAGCAAGTGACGCCTCAGAAGCAGGCGATGACCCTTATGGTGAT
The DNA here is from genome assembly GCA_047635115.1 of Porticoccus sp. Lineage (GTDB taxonomy): Bacteria > Pseudomonadota > Gammaproteobacteria > Pseudomonadales > Porticoccaceae > Porticoccus. Next base: position 16,000 of record JBLIJA010000010.1, read on the forward strand.
GGCGACCCATTTGCCGACGAAGACCTTGATGATCCTTTTGGCGAGGACCCCTTTGCGGATGACGCTTTTGCTAACAACGAGTCAGAGGGTTCTCATACGGCTCAAGCTAGCTACTGGTTAACCAGTGCCGGTGTCGAAAATCTAAGAAAACTACATGTCTATTTGGAGTCTCTGCCCGAAATTGGCAAAGTGAGCTCACTGGTCACCGTTACCGACGTAGCTTCTGATCTGTCTGGCCACAAACTCAACGACTTGGAACTAGCTTTTATGTCCAAGATGTTGTCGCCAGAGAATGCCGACCTTCTTTTCAACCCCTATATTGATGAAGAACATAATCAGGCACGGATCACCCTAAGGGTCAACGAAACCCAGGGCGAACTAAATCGCAAAGACCTGCTGGATAAAATTCATCAGTTTGCCATTACTGAAGCTGGTTTTGAAGCAGACCAAGTACATTTCACAGGGCTGTTAGTGCTCTATAACAACATGCTTCAGAGCCTATTCCACTCTCAGATCATGACCTTGGGCACCGTATTTCTCGGTATTATGGCCATGTTCCTAGTGCTATTCCGATCAATACCCATTTCCCTGATCGCTATCCTCCCTAACTTTTTGGCAGCAAGTGTCGTACTTGGCGGTATGGGCATTGCCGGTATTCCTCTCGACATGATGACCATTACCATTGCGGCCATCACGGTAGGTATCGGTGTCGACCACGCCATCCACTACATCACCCGCTTCAAGCGAGAGTTTGAGATTGACCACGATTACAGTGCATCCATGCACCGAGCCCATGCCAGTATTGGGCGGGCGCTGTTCTATACAGCAATCACTATTATTGCCGGCTTCTCTATCCTGGCACTGTCCAACTTTATGCCATCGGTCTATTTCGGATTGCTCACATCGCTGGCTATGCTTGCAGCTCTGCTGGGCTCAATGACACTACTGCCCAAGTTGATTTTGATCTTCAAACCGCTAGGGAAATAATACCGGCTTAACCCTATCAGGGCCTCTTTGAGGCTCTGATAGGGTTAAGCTCTCAACCAGCAAGCAATCTCTTCCCATTACTTGTCTCAACTGAATATTAGTCTCCCTGCTTTAGGTTTTCCCCATTATCACCCTGTCTCTCCTATAAATTTTCCTCTAAACTTGTAATAACACCTTGATTCAGACAGGGATAGAAAGGACCTCATAATGCAATTTCACCCTTGGGAATTAGCGGCGGGCCTTGGCATTTTTCTATTCGGGATGATGACTCTAGAGCAGGCGTTACACGCCCTTGGCACCCACTCCTTCCGACGATTACTCCGGACATACACCAACACACCTATTAGAGGTGTACTGATGGGGGTTGTCAGCACCGCCTGCCTTCAAAGCAGTTCGATGGTAGGGCTGATCGTGCTGGCCTTTGTAGGCGCTGGGATTCTAAAAATGTCCAATGCCCTTGGCATTATTTTTGGTACCAACCTGGGGACGACCTTTACCGGGTGGATCGTCGCCACCATTGGTTTCAAGCTCAACCTGACAGAGTATGCACTTCCACTACTCGCTCTGGGGACACTAGGTATCGTTTTTATCCACACCGAACACCGCCGACACCCCCAAGCTAAATTATTGCTCGGATTTGGGCTATTACTGATGGGTTTAGAGCTAATGAAAACCAGTATGGGGTTTCTCAGCGAGCTCGTCTCGCCAGAGGTTTTTCGGGACTACCCTCTACTGCTATTTCTACTGGGCGGCCTAATTTTTACCGCGATAATTCAGTCCAGCTCAGCCACCATGATGATTGTATTGAGCGCCATCCATGCAGATGTGTTACCGCTTACCACCGCTGCAGCTATTGTCATCGGTGCAAATCTGGGAACCACCAGCACGGTTTTGATCGGCGGTCTGAAAGGCTTTTCTGCTAAACGTAGAGTAGCGCTCTCCCACTTGATATTTAATCTAGTAACCAGTGTCGTGGCATTTGCACTACTGGTTCCGATACTTCATTTGGTCACCAATACCTTGTCAATGCAGGATCCTATGTACGCCCTGGTGTTGTTCCACTCGATGATCAATTTAGTGGGTGTTGCACTCTTTCTACCTTTCGTATCACCCTTTTCTCGGTGGTTACAGAACCGCTTTACCAATGGTGATTCATCCGGCTGCCAGTACATTACCAAAGTTCCCAGCTCGATCCTTGATGCCGCCGAGGAAGCTCTTCACAAAGAAGTATGCCGGTTATTTTATAAGGTGATTATTCTAAATATTCGCGTGATTAAAATTCGCTCCGAAGAATTACTTAAAAATTACAAGGCACTAGCTGTCTACCAACAAGCCAGCCTACAGAAACCCAGTTACGATGAGCTATATTCTGAAATCAAACATATCGAACAGGAAATCCTCCATTACGCCAACAAGGTATTGCAGGAGAAGTCAGAGAAAGGAGAAACCGAAAATATTTCTCGATTATTGCATGCCGCTCGAAATCTGGTTTACAGCGCAAAGAGTCTAAAGGATGTTCGGCAGAATTTTGTGGAATTGAGGCAGCAATCTGACGACGAAGAATTGATAGAAACTATTCACCACGATACTCGAATGATCTATCGCCACCTACTTAACCTACTCGAAAAAACAGATGCAGTACTAATAGCAGAGAAACGTGAGAACATTAACTCAGAGATCGCCCTCTCCCATGACAAACTACATCTACTTATCGTTCATTACGTGGGTAATGATGATATTGGTGTTCCCCTATCTTCTCTACTAAACATCAATCGGGTAATGCTTGTTTCCAACCAAATACTGGCCAGTGCCGTGGGCGACCTGAGACAGGAAGACTAATCCCCACTGGCTCAAAGCCTCACCTTTTCCAAAGAAGTGATAAAAATAGGTCATGTGCTCTTTGCCCCTCACAAAGCAAATCACTATAGTGGAAAATTGGTTTACCGCAGATTTTTTTACAGGGATTCCGGTTCGGTTTGCCTCACCTAGGGCAACTGATTATAGTACTCTACTGATCGAAAATGATTCAACCGGAAAGGGCCGAAGATGAAAACACGTGCCGCAGTGGCCTTTAAATTAGGGGCACCACTTGAGTTGGTAGAGGTCGATCTTCAGGGCCCAAAAGCGGGTGAGGTTCTGGTGGAAATAAAGGCTACCGGTGTGTGCCATACCGATGCCTTCACCTTGTCTGGCGATGACCCAGAAGGTGTTTTCCCCGCTATTCTGGGTCACGAAGGTGCCGGAGTGGTTGTCGATGTGGGATCGGACGTTAAGAGCCTTAAACCAGGCGATCACGTCATCCCTCTATATACCCCGGAATGCCGAGAGTGCAATTTCTGCCTGAACCCAAAAACCAATCTATGCCAATCTATTCGCGCCACTCAGGGGCAAGGTGTTATGCCCGATGGCACCAGCCGTTTTTCTCTGGATGGCCAGCCAATTCTTCACTACATGGGCTGCTCTACGTTTTCTAACTACACAGTATTACCCGAAATTGCCCTAGCCAAGGTCCGTAAAGATGCCCCTTTTGACAAAATTTGTTACATCGGTTGTGGCGTTACTACTGGCATTGGTGCAGTGGCCTTCACTATGAAAGTGGAAGCGGGTTCAACCGTGGCCGTATTTGGCCTCGGCGGTATTGGTTTGAATGTGGTTCAGGGTGCCAAAATGGTGGGGGCTACACGAATTATCGGCATAGACTTGAACCAAAATAGAGTCCACTTGGCAAAACAGTTTGGCATGACCGATTTCATCAACCCATCAGAGGTTGAGAATGTAGTAGATCATATTATCGATATGACCGGTGGCGGTGTGGATTACAGCTTCGAATGTATTGGCAATGTACAGGTGATGCGTCAGGCACTGGAATGCTGCCACAAGGGCTGGGGGCAAAGCTGTATTGTGGGCGTTGCCGGTGCAGGTCAGGAAATCTCTACCCGTCCATTTCAACTAGTGACTGGGCGTTCATGGCGTGGCACCGCATTCGGAGGAGCAAGAGGCCGCACCGATGTGCCTAGAATTGTCGATTGGTATATGGACGGAAAAATCAATATCGATGATTTGATTACCCATACCATGCCTCTGGACGATATCAACAAAGCCTTTGATCTAATGCACGCGGGAGAAAGTATTCGATCAGTCGTACTCTACTAAATTCAGGTTTTAACTGGGAAAAATCGCCATGGATCAAATAGACGCATATAAATCCTTTGGTGGACAACAACTCCGTTTCTCCCACGACTCGGATGCGCTCAATTGCGTCATGACGTTTTCTGTCTATCTGCCACCCCAGGCAAAACAAGACCCCGTTCCAAAACTTTACTGGTTATCGGGCCTGATCTGTACCGACGAAAACTTTATGACCAAGGCCGGAGCCCATATAGTCCGTTTGAAAAGTAACAGCTCATTAAAAGATCTACACTCGTAGCCCTAGCAATCTTGAATACTGTTTATATATACAGTATATTAGTGAAGATGAAAAATACCCCCATACAATTGTCAACCCTCGGCCAATCTGCATCCATCCCGCTATTTAGCGTGGCAGTCTCTGCCGGGTTTCCTAGCCCTGCCGACGATTTTATGGAGACACCGCTGGATATCAGGGAACACCTGATCAAACACCCCTCCGCCACTTTTTTTGCCCGAGCTGAGGGAGATTCGATGACCGGTTTTGGTATTTTTAGTGGTGACTTACTTATTGCAGACCGGGCCTTACAACCACAACACGGAGATGTGGTGATCGCTGCTATTGATGGTGAGCTCACTTGTAAGGTACTGGACATGCACGATCAGCTACTGCGCTCTGGCAACATCCGTTACCCACCTATTGAATTACACGATAACGCTGAATTACTGATTGAGGGTGTGGTCATCCACTCTGTACGACATCACCGATGTTCGCCTTAGTAGATTGCAACAGCTGCTACGCCAGCTGTGAGCAAATTTTCCGCCCTGATCTTCGCGGAAAACCGGTGGTTGTTCTGAGTAACAACGATGGCTGTATCATCGCTAGGTCTAAAGAAGCCAAGGCATTAGGCATTCCCGAACTGCAGGCCTACTTCAAAGTCCGACCGCTTATCGAACAGCATCGAGTAACGGTATTCTCTAGCAACTTCCGGCTCTATGGTGATATTTCCCGGCGGGTAATGGACACTTTACGCCACTTCAGTCCCAATATTGAAATTTATAGTATTGATGAAATGTTCCTCGACCTTGCTGGGATGAACCAACCACTCCATGACTATGGCCATAAAATGAGGACAACGCTTTGGAAACAGGTACGGATGCCTGTGAGCGTAGGTATCGCTCCCAGCAAAACCCTATCTAAACTGGCCAATCATGCCGCCAAAAATATCTCAAAATGTGAAGGGGTATGCCTTCTAGACAGCCCCCATAAATGGCAATGGCTGTTACATCGAGTACCGGTAACAAAAGTCTGGGGCATTGGATCTCGTATTGGTCAACGGCTAGCAGATATGTCGATTCACACAGCCTGGGATTTGGCCAGCAGCAACCCAAAAACCATACGCCGCCAGTTCAATGTCTGCGTGGAGCGGACTATCGAGGAACTTAACGGCAACTCCTGTCTAACGCTAGAAGATATGCCTTCAGAAAAAAAACAGATTTACTGCACCCGCTCTTTTGGTGAAAAACCTACCGACATCGCATCTCTGTTACAGGCGGTGAGTCTGTACGCCAACCGAGCGGCTGAAAAATTACGAAAACAACAACACCTAGCGCTGACCATTCATGTGTTTATCCATACCTCAACCCATCAGCCCAATTACTACAGTAACAGCACAGTGGTAAAGCTACCCTACCCCACCGATGACAGCAGGGTGATAGCAACCAGTGCCAAACAGGCCGTTCGATCAATTTATCGTCCCGGTCACGCTTATCTCAAGACCGGTGTTGGACTGATAGAACTAACCGCCAGAAAACACCAGCAGCAGGATATCTTTCAGCCACCCCAAAGCCCGCGGGCTGATGAATTAATGAAAACACTGGATGGCATCAATCACCGTTATGGCCGGGGAACCGCCTTTATCGCAGGGGAAGGTGTAAAAAAATGCTGGTCTATGCGTCAGGAACACTGCTCTCCCCACTACACCACCAATTGGAACCAGTTGCCAATAGTGAGTATGTAAAAGTAATAACCACTGGGATAGTGAAAATAACAGCTTAGTAAACGATGCACCTTCAACAAGTTTGCAACTGCTATATTTTTCAAGAAAATGCCGAAGAAAATATTAAAGAGACTGACCATTAGAACTCGGGCGGAGGGTTAGCATGAAACTGATCATCATATTATTGACAGTCAAAGTGACTACGGCAGCACAGAGGCAAACCGCGTATAAGTCTGTTAGCACTTACGGCACTATTATCTACAGTGATGAACCGGTGGTTAATAGCGTGCTGGTAGAGACACTAACGCTCAAAAACAGTAGCGATGCTGAGCAAGCTGCCGCACGAATTGAGAACATGTCGCAAGTGAGTGATCGCCTAAAGCAGGATCGATTGGAGAGGGACAAAATTCGCCAGGCCCAAGAAGAACTGGAATTAGCCCGACAGCAGCTTTCGCCTCCTCTGATTTACAGGAAAGAATAATACCGCTCGCACTACCTCTACAATAGACGACGCTACTACCGGCCACGACCAGACCACCATAAACCAATACCCGTTCTCCGCAGTGATGACCGACTAAATAAACCGTCAGTGCTCGTACCAAGGTCCAAGCTTTTAACACCTAGGGGTTCTTAGTAAGCACGGAGGGCCAACAACCTGCGCCCTAGGTGTAAAAACAGTGCCATTTACCGACAATTGCGTCACTGATCAACGGTCATTCAGGACTTATGCATCACTCGGCTATATAATGCACTGTTTAGGAATTTGAACACGTTGGGTGTCATGGATATCAAGCCATATATGCACACATTAGGTCAGCAAGCTCGCGCAGCATCGCGAGTGATTGCGGCTGCCAGTAGTGAGGCCAAAAATTCGGCTTTAATTGCCATTGCTGACGCTCTGAATAACAACCGTGAACAAGTGCTATCTGCCAATACCACCGATGTGGAAAATGGCCGCGCCAATGGCCTTGACGCAGCACTGATAGACCGCCTTGAACTGAATGATGCCCGGATCGACGCCATGATCGAGGGCCTGCATCAAGTGGCTACGTTGCCCGATCTCATTGGTGAAATCACCGATCTAACCAAACGTCCAAGCGGTATTGAACTGGGCAAAATGCGTGTACCCCTCGGCGTGGTCGGCATTATTTATGAATCCCGGCCTAATGTGACAATCGATGCAGCAAGCCTGTGCCTGAAATCGGGTAATGCCACTATACTTCGTGGAGGCAGCGAAGCTATTCTGTCCAATCAAGCCATTGCAGATTGCATCAAGCAGGGACTGACTGCTACCGGGCTACCCGAAGCCACCGTGCAGGTCATAGAGACCACAGACCGTGAAGCCGTAGGCGAGCTTATCACCATGTCCGAGTTCGTAGATGTGATCGTCCCCCGCGGAGGAAAAAGCTTAATTGAGCGTATTAGCCGTGAAGCACGCGTACCTGTCATAAAGCACCTGGACGGTATTTGCCATGTCTATATAGATGATAAAGCAGACTTAGAGATGGCATTCAATATTGCCTTCAACGCCAAAACCCACCGATACGGTGTGTGCAATGCCATGGAAACCCTACTGGTAGCCGAAGGCATTGCGACCCACATTCTGCCGCGCTTGGCGAAGGCCTACGATGCAAAGGGAGTGGAACTGCGAGGCTGCGAAAAAACTCTGCAACTTATCCCCGGTGATATTGAGTGTATTGCCGCAACAGAGGACGACTGGAACACCGAATATCTGGCACCTATTCTCTCCATCAAAGTCGTGGCCGACATAGATGAAGCGATAGCCCATATTGCCCGATATAGCTCGCAACATACCGAAGCGATTGTTACCAATGATAAAGCTAGGAGCCGTCGTTTTATGACAGAAGTGGACTCAAGCTCAGTGATGGTTAACGCCTCCACCCGCTTTGCCGATGGTTTTGAATACGGACTAGGTGCTGAGATTGGTATTTCCACCGATAAGATTCACGCCCGTGGCCCAGTCGGGCTGGAAGGCCTGACCTCACAGAAATGGATTGTGTTTGGTCATGGCGAAATTCGTCAGTAATCGACCGGTGCGAGTTTATAACAAAATGCAGCTGAACGCTGATAACTCAAAGGGTATTGGCATATTTGGTGGTACTTTTGATCCGGTTCATATCGGGCACCTCAGAGCCTCGGTGGAATTGCGAAAAATATTTGGGCTGAGTGAAATGCGACTGATTCCCAGCGCCAATCCACCACACAAGGCGCAACCCGAGACCAGCGCTGAACATCGTCTGGCGATGCTACAGCTAGCACTGGCTAATGAACCAGGGTTGGTTTCCGACGAGAGAGAGTTACACCGAAAGGGCCTCTCTTACACACTGGATACCTTGACGGAAATTCGTGCCGAGATCGGTGTTGAAACACCGCTATGCCTCTGCATTGGTATGGATTCGCTGATCGATCTTAATCAGTGGCACCGCTGGCGTGAACTCACAGAAGTTGCCCATGTGGTAGCGGTAGCTAGGCCAGGATGGCACCTGTCACAGAGTGGCGAAGTACTGGAATTTGTTCGAGCACATCGCGCATCGGGCGAAGAAGAACTCCTGGCTCAGCCTGCAGGCAATATATTAATTAAGGAAATAACCCTGTTGCCCGTATCGGCCACAGGTATTCGTCAAGCACTACAACGCGGAGAATCCATCCGTTATCTAGTCCCTGACAGTGTTATTGATTACATTAGGCAGCATCAGCTCTACTCAGATAAAAAAGACAAACCAAAACAGGAAATTCAATGAGTAACGATCTAAAAGACATCATAGTTAACGCCCTTGAAGACGTTAAAGGCAAAGATATTGTGACACTTGATGTTAGCGACCTCACAGACGTCATGGACACCATCATCGTCACCACCGGCGCCTCAACCCGACAGGTTAAAGGACTGGCTAACAACGTGATGGATGATGGAAAAAAGGCAGGTTTCCGTCCAATCGGTATTGAGGGAATGGATACTGGTGAATGGGTATTGGTTGATTACGGCGACATCGTACTTCACGTTATGCAACCCGACACCCGCGCATTTTATGAGTTGGAAAAACTCTGGTCGGTACGCCCGAATGACCGAAATACCGCCGATGAGAAATAATAACCAGTGCGACTAAGAGTTATTACCGTAGGCACCAAAATGCCCGACTGGGTAGAATCTGGCTGCAATGAATACCTGAAACGCCTGCCTTCAGAACTAAACTTCGACATTATCGAATTACCTCTGGGTCAAAGGGGAAAAGGCGCAGATATTAACCGCGCTATCACCCGCGAGGGCGAAGCCATGCTCAAAGCTATAGGTGAACACGACCATGTCATTGCACTGGATGTACTAGGCAAGCCCTGGGATACGGAACAACTGGCAGACAAGCTTAAACAATGGCAGCTCTCCGGTGACAACTTCAGCTTACTGGTCGGGGGCCCTGATGGCCTAGCACCAGAATGCTTAAAGCGTGCTAACAGCCGCTGGTCATTGTCAGCACTAACCCTCCCTCACCACCTAGTGCGTATTTTATTGGTCGAACAAATATACCGTGCCGGAACCATTAATTCTGGACACCCATACCACCGATAAATCTAGATTTTTTAAACTATATGCGGGATTACACCCTATCAAATGAGAAAAATTGACAAGAAAATAGAAAATTCTCTTAGACTCAGTCTCACTGAAGTCTGTGAAGCTGCTCTTGAAAACATAAATGGTTTCCGATGGCTTACTCATTTCGCAAACTACGATAACTTTCCCAGCTCACTTTCTATTGTTTGTGTTTTTAATACAAACTCGGATCTAGCTGACACAAGGTCATCAAATAAAGATGATTATCTTCGAGATTTAATTAAACAAAAACTAGAGAATGAAAAAATCAAAGTTCGTGACATTAGACAACATGTCAGCTTTGACACTGAAGAAAATTGTGGGGGTGAACACAGGGGAAATTGGCAGGAACGTTTTCGTGAAAAAACCCTAAAAAGATTTCACTAAAAATAATTATCTACATTACTAGATAATTATTTTTTATCATTCTTTTTATCTTCATTTTCTTTCGAATATAAAATATCATCGGGCAATTCAAATCCAAGATTCTCGGCACGCTTAACCCACTTATTCCTCGCCAGTGCTCGCATATCAGCCACGTCATCCGTCTCGTCGATAATATCCATTCCCAACAACGTTTCGATCACATCTTCTAAGCTCACCAGTCCTTTAATCCCACCATACTCATCTACAATAATGGCGATCTGCTGACGGTTGTCGAGAAAGGATTCTAACAACTTAGGCAACAACATCGAATCTGGAATGGTGTGAATTACTCTCTTAAAGGATTGAAGTGTTAGTTCTTTTTGCCCCGAAGGCTTATACAACATAATTTTATCTTTCAGAGCAAAGCCAGTAATGTCGTCGATATTCACACCATACAATGGTAACCGGGAGAATGGGCAATGCCTCAAAGCCTGTTGCGCCTCGGTGACTAACATATTCTCAGAGAGTGCGGTTATAACGGTACGCGGGGTCATAATATCGGTGACTTTTAACGATCTAAACTGAAATAAATTCTTAATTATTTTTGATTCGTGCTCATCAATTTCACCCATTTTTTGACCGAATCCAACCATGGCTAAAAACTCATCACGGCTAAACGGGTGAACACTTTTTCCTCGAGTAATAATTCTGGTCATGCCCTCTGAAGCGACCACTAACGGATACATCATCACTATCAGGATTCGGATAAACACCTCGGTCACCCCAACCAAATTTCGCCAATATACGGCGCCTAATGTTTTAGGAATAATTTCTGACAAGAATAAAATCATTAACGTCATGACCCCTGAGAACAATCCGACCCAGTTACTACCAAAGACAACTGCTGATTGCGCCCCGGCTTCAATGG
>JBLIJA010000011.1:0-26673 GCA_047635115.1 Porticoccus sp.
GTGCCTGTTGAGCACTCTCCGCTTGAAGGCAATAAAAGCCAGCTGCATAAAGCGCTGTGTTGATCATATCGCGGATGGCCGGTTCATCATCGACGACTAGAATGGTTTTTTTGCTCATGATTTTGTTATTTTCTCATGGCCCTGTTGATCGTTCTATTAACAGTGATACTTAAAATTGCTACCTGACAAGCCTATTATATGACGTAATTGTGTCAAACAGATGACAAAACTGGACGTGGGGTGGGTTTCCTAGTGGGTGGCAAGTTGGTAGTCGAGGGCCAAGCCTATGAATATAACAGCGCCCACATGATGATTGTTCAGAAAGGCCTTAAAGCATTTATTCGGTTCGCGGTGACGAATCAAAAATTGTTGGTAAAGGAACAGGACTCCCGCCGCTAGCAGTGAAAGGAAAAACCACAGCCCTCGACCAAAATTTGTTCCTGTCATGGCAAGTGCCACCAATACCAGCACTTGTAATGTGGCGGTGATCGGAATGTCCATATCTCCAAATAAAATGGCCGTGGATTTAACCCCAATTTTTAAATCGTCTTCACGGTCGACCATGGCGTAAAACGTATCGTAGGCGACGGTCCAAAGTATAACGGCGGCATAGAGCGCCCATAGCTCAGTAGGTAACTGATTAGTTTGGGCAGAAAATGCCATGGGGATACTCCAGGCAAAGGTAGCACCGAGTACTAACTGAGGCAGATTTGTAAATCGCTTCATAAAGGGGTAGCAGGCCGCCAGTGCCACGCCCACAAATGCTAGCTTGACAGTTAGAGGGTTAGTGAGTAGCACCAAGCCAAATGCGGCAAGACATAACAGCAGAAAAACAATTAACGCTTCTTTGGTCCTGACTGCGCCGCGGGGAAGTGGACGGCTCTGGGTGCGCGCAACATGACCGTCCACTCGGCGGTCAGCAACATCATTAATCACGCAGCCCGCGGCGCGCATCAAAATAACGCCGGGTATAAAGATCAGTAGGTTTTTGATATCAGGAAGACCACCGGCGGCAAACCACAATGCCCACAGTGTTGGCCACAGCAACAGCAGAGTGCCGATAGGCTTGTCAAAGCGCATTAATCGGAGAAAATCAGGCAGGCGTTCTTTGAAATGACTCATACAAGTGTCAGCAATAAGGGGCTAGCGATTAAAATGCAGCTTCAGCGGGATATTGTACGGTCTAAACCCCGGTAAAAACATCTCGCTGACCAGTAGTGGTTTTTGATCTAGAAAGAATACAGATCGGCGGCCCCAAACGGTTCCTTGTAAATAGCCCGACAGTGCTGGCAACAGCAGGTCGTTGGTACTGGAGCAGGCAAGTTCAATCTGGCCGCGCTGCATCGACACATCATTGAATAGCAGCGTGCCCAGTGGTCGATTATCAAGTTTGCGAAAGCTCCGGAGGCGGCCAGTCAGGGTTTTTACCGGAATGATACTGCGGGCATAGACCCAGGGTTCATCGCAGCCGTAAAGGATAACTTCACGTACCAGTGCATGCTGTCGGGAAGGAATGCCCAGTGCATGGCATTCAGATAAGAGGGGTAGTTCCATGCGTTGATTGATGACCTGAACCCGGAACTGATCATGACTTGCATCGATCAGCCGTTCAGTAAGAGAGCCACGATCAAGCAACCAGCTCCGTATGGGTTTCGGTACGGTAGCGCCAGGCACACGTGTGTAGCTATACCAGGTAGGTTCGAGATGGAACTTGCGGTTGGGAAAGCGTAGAGCGGGCAAAGTTCGGGCCTTTACATCAATACTGATCGCCGAGTATTCTAACCTGAAATGATGATGTTTAGTGGGTTGGCGCGGGGTTTTCTCTGGCGAGCGGCGCTGAGGTGTGTTCTCAATTAAAGTGGCCGTAATGAATATGTTTTAACCAGATACTTTTGGCCTACCTCGGTACCCAGTTCTGAGAGAACGACCCAGCTTAACGTATATCTGCACCTTAAATCGATCCTCACCTGTCGGCAGACTGCTCTATACTGACCGCCGAACACAATTCAAATCAAACTCTGGAATAGCATTTGCGTATAAAGACCGGCTAAGCACTGACGCCTAATTCCTTCGTCTCTTTGCTAAACGAGGTGACTTTCTTATCAGCCACGGTCTTTCCTTCTCTATATTTCTTCCGCCACCGAGACAGCATGAAGGGATGGATATTTAAAGCCTTTGCGACATCCTTTATTTTTATGTCTTGCAAGGACCTTGGTTCAACGGCTTTTTCTTTAAATTCATGGATGTCTTTCCAGGTCTTTCTTGATCGATTGTATCTTGGCATCGGTTGGCTCTTCGTTAGGTTGAGGTGTCCGTTCTAACGGGGGAAGTTCACGTCCGGCTGCAGAAAATTTTGGCGCAAGAGGACTGCGACACACCGCAGATTGAATATCTGTGGATAGACCGGCAAGATGTCCGCTGCTTATGGGATGAGACAAGGAATTAGGGTGAGTAGTGAAGGCCAGTTTCAGCTGTTGAAATCCCGACGATTTTTGCCACTTTTTTTGACCCAGTTCTTTGGGGCATTGAATGACAACCTGTTTAAAAATGCGTTATTGGTCATGATTGTTAGTGCCAGTATCACTGGCGCGGCGGCGGGCAACAACAATACTAATGCGCTGGTCAATTTAGCGGCCGGCCTGTTTATTCTACCTTTCTTTTTATTCTCTGCGATTTCTGGTCAGCTGGCCGACAAATACGAAAAATCCCGCATCATTTGTCATATTAAATTGGCAGAAATTTTGATCATGCTCATAGGCTTTGTGGCGCTTTGGTACGAGGCGTTATGGTTGATGATGGTGGTGTTATTCATGATGGGAGTTCAGTCCACATTTTTTGGTCCGGTTAAATATTCGATCTTGCCACAGCACTTGCACGAAGATGAGCTGGTGGCGGGCAACGCTCAGGTGGGCATGGGCACATTTGTTGCCATTTTGATTGGTACGATTGCCGGTAGCCTCCTGGGTGGCGCTGAAAATTCGGCATGGCTGGTGGGTATGGCCGTGGTAGCCGTGGCGATGGTGGGCTGGTTAAGCAGCCGGGAAATTCCTTTAGCTGAGACCAAAGCGCCCAACTTAAAGATTGACTGGAATGTCCCCCGCATCAGTTGGCGATTGATCAAGCTGACCTCCGAAAAGAGAGCGGTGTTTCTAGCGATTTTGGGTATCTCATGGTTTTGGATGTTGGGAGCCAGTTATTTAACACAGATGCCAAATTTTACGGTAACGGTGCTGCGGGGTAGCCCGGGTGTTATTGCGCTGATTCTTTCTTCCTTTACGGTGGGAGTGGCGATAGGCTCGTTACTCTGCGACCGCCTCAGTGGTCACCGGGTGGAAATTGGGCTGGTACCACTGGGCTCGATTGGCCTGAGTTTGTTTGGGGTTGAGCTCTATGTTGCCTCCCATGGTTACAGCGGCATCGAAGGGGTTGGCCCGCTCAATTTTATCGTTCAACCCGGTGGCTTCAGGGTATTGTTTGATATTTTCATGATCGGTTTGTTTGGCGGTCTTTATGTTGTGCCTTTATACGCGATGGTACAGGATCGCACTGATGATGAAAAACGGGCTCGGGTCATTGGCTGTAATAATATTTTCAATGCGTTGTTTATGGTCTTATCCAGCCTGCTAGGGATTTTCTTTCTGGGCGTGGCGGGGTTCAGTATCCCAGATTTCTTTCTAACCGTGGCATTAATGAACATTGCCATTGCCGGGTTTATTTTCCAGCAAGTGCCCGAATTCACTATGCGTTTTTTGGTGTGGTTGTTGAGCCATACGATTTACCGGGTGGAGCATCAGGGTTTGGAGCAGATCCCTCATCGGGGTGGCGCAATGATTGTCTGTAATCATGTGAGTTATGTGGATGCGCTGTTGCTGGCGGGCGCGGTGCGTCGGCCGATTCGCTTTATTATGTACAAGTCAATCTACGAACTTCCGATACTTAATTTCATTTTCCGGGCCGGTGGCTCCATTCCTATTTGTTCGCGACAGGAAGATGAAGCGGGTTATCAACAGGCTATGGGCGATATTGCTGACGCATTGGATCGAGGCCATCTTCTTTGTCTTTTCCCTGAAGGGAAGTTGACCCAGGATGGGGAAATCAATGAGTTCAAAACAGGCATTGAGCGTATTCTGGAAAGAAATCCAGTGCCGGTGGTGCCGATGGCATTGCAGGGGTTATGGGGCAGTTTCTTCAGTCACAGTCATGGCGGTGTCTTCAAACAGCCATTTCATCCACACTGGCGACACATCAAAGTTTTGGCTGATAGCCCAATTCCGCCAGAGCAGGCAACAGCACAGATTTTTCAAAAACAGGTAGTGCATCTGCGCGGAAGTTATCGCTAGGGTGGTCATCACACAAACCGGCAATTAAGCAATCAAGTGAGCAATTAAGATGGGTAAACTAAAACTACATTGGCAAATGCTGATCGCAATTATTGCTGCGATTCTGGTTGGGTTGTGGTCGGGAACCGATAGCGAGGTATTGGGCGTTAGCCTCTACGATATCTTTGATTTTGTGGGCACACTGTTTCTCAACGCGCTGAAAATGATCATTGTGCCGCTGGTGATGTCCTCGATTATTGTCGGTGTGGCCGGCATGGGCAATAGTGACAATCTGGGAAGGCTCAGCGCTAAGACCATCACGTTTTATATGCTGACTAGCCTGCTATCTATTACCGTTGGACTCATATTGGTGAACTTGTTAGTCCCTGGTGTGATTGACGGTGAAGCAGCAGGTACCCGCTTAAATTTGAGCTCATCAGATGCGATCACAGAACAGTTAATGAGAGTTGAAGGTCGCAGTGCGGGTGATATAACGGCCGTGTTTCTGCGGATGGTGCCGCCGAATATTATTAAGGCCGCTTCCGATGGACAAATGCTCGGGCTGATTGTCTTCGGTCTGTTGTTCGGCGTATTTATGACCCGGATTACTACGGAATTTAGCCAGACGATGCTGAGTTTCTGGCAGGGTGTGTATGAAACCATGATGGCGGTGACGATGTTTATCATGAAGTTTGCACCCATTGGTGTTTTTGGGTTGGTGGCCAAGACAGTCGCTGCCACTGGGTTTGATGCCTTTCAGCCGTTGCTGGTGTTTTTCCTGACGGTGGTCTTGGCGTTGGCTATTCATGTGTTTTTTACCCTAAGCCTGATGCTTCGGCTCGCGGGGATCAATCCACTCAAACATTACCGGGCCATGTTACCCGCGTTGTTAACGGCTTTTTCAACCGCATCTTCATCAGGCACCTTGCCGGTGACTATTGAGTGCGTGGAGAAAAATGCTGGCGTTTCAAATCGCACAACCTCCTTTGTGTTGCCTCTAGGGGCCACTATTAATATGGACGGAACGGCTCTATATGAATGTGTTGCAGCCATGTTCATTGCCCAAGCCTATGGACTAGATCTCAGTTTTGTCACCCAATTTATCATTGTGTTAGTGGCTTTACTTACCTCCATCGGTGTTGCCGGTATACCTGCCGCTAGCTTGGTTGCCATTACGGTTATTCTGGGGGTTATTGGGTTGCCTCTGGAAGCTATCGGGATGCTGCTGGTAACGGATCGTATCCTGGATATGATGCGGACGGCGGTTAATGTTTTCAGTGATTCTTGTGGCGCAGTGATTATTGCTAGAACGGAAGGCGAGGAAGGTGTATTAGCGGGATAGTAAATAAAAAAGCTCGGCTTTTAGCCGGGCTTTTTTATGCCTTTAAAAGAAAATCGGGTTTAGCCAAAAATCCATTTAAAGAAGAAGAAAAACACGATAGCTAGGCCGGCCCCAGCGGGAAGGGTAATAAGCCAAGACATAAAGATGGTTCCAATGACCCGCATATTGAGTGCGGCAATACCGCGGGCCAGGCCAACGCCCAGTACCGCGCCAACGAGGGTGTGGGTTGTTGAAATGGGGAGCCCAATACCAGATGCAAGTACTACCGTGGCCGCCGCACCGAGTTCAGCGGCAAAGCCACGGCTTGGAGTGAGCTCGGTGATTTTTTTGCCGATTGTGCCCATTACTTTGAAGCCATAGGTCGCTAGCCCCAACATAATGCCGACGCCCCCCAGTAGCAGAATCCAACTGGGCATGATACTTTTCGCCCCAACAGCGCCAGAATTAACCACGCTGACTACAGCGGCTAGAGGCCCAACAGCGTTGGCTACATCATTGGATCCGTGGGCAAAGGCCATCGCGCATGCAGTGAAAATCATCAGCACAGCAAACACTTTCTCCACACTGGCAAAGCGATTGTGGCGCTCGGCTTGTTCATCGCGCTGGACACGATGGAGCAGTATGCCACCAACGATTGAGACGATGACACCTACACCGGCTGCTATCAACATGCATTCGCCAAAACTCATGGCGATGCCGGCATCTTTGAACACGTGTTTTAGCCCTTTGACCATGGTGACCATAGCGATCAAAAAGCCCACGGCAAACATATAGATCGGAATAAATTTCTTGGCGCGGTTAAAGGGATCTTCTTGGGTGAGAATCAGCTTCTGAACACTGCGAAACAGCATGTAAGCAATAGTGCCGGCCATCACTGGCGAGACCACCCAGCTGGCAACAATTGCCCCCACTTTGCCCCAGTTGACTGCATCGGGAGAGATCCCTACGGCGGCAAAACCTACGATGGCTCCAACAATCGAGTGGGTGGTGGAAACTGGCCACCCCATGATGCTGGCAATCAATAACCAGGTGCCTGCTGCAAGGAGTGCTGAAAGCATTCCGTAGACGAGTAATTCCGGTGTGTCAGCTAAGACAGAGGAATCAATAATCCCCTTCCGGATGGTTGATGTTACTTCTCCGCCCGCCAGATAGGCGCCGGCAAATTCAAAGACCATGGCGATCAATATGGCTTGCTTTATGGTCAGAGCGCCCGCGCCCACGGAGGTGCCCATTGCATTGGCCACATCATTGGCACCGACACCCCAGGCCATAAAGAGCCCGAATAGACAGGCGAGGAGGATCAGTATTTGGCCGTATTCAGCAAATAGCGTCATATCTGGATTTCCTAGTTATTATTATCAACCCAGTTATCGGGCAAGCAATAGCTGTAGACGACCACCGACACCTTCGGCCAAGTCGGCCAGTTCGCCAATCATGTCAATGACCTGGTAAAGGAACATCATATCGATGGGGGGAAGCTCCTGTTCCAGCTCAAGTAACTGGTGGCGAATTTCCTGCTCCAATTGGTCAGTTTTGTCTTCTAGTAGATCCAGTTCACCAATCATCTTTTCGACAAGGTCTACTTCATTGCCACTAAAGCCAACTTCCAGTAGTTCATCGAGTTCATTGATGGCTTTTAGTGCCTGTCTGGCCACGTCTATTGAAGAGGAGAGAAGGTCGGTAATTTTCTGGTGAAGCGGTTCAGGGATGGACATTTTTCTACCCAGCATCAGACCAGCAATATCCTTAGAGCGGTTGGCAATACGATCTTGCAGGCTAAGCAGGTCCAGAAGGTCTCCACGATCGAGAGGCATAAACAGGCTTTTTGGCAGCTGGAGGCGGAGTTTTCGTTTCATTTCGTCCGCCTTATCTTCATTTTTGGAGATGGCGTCAAACATGTCCGAAGCCAATTGCCAGTCGTTGGCGATGGTCGCGGCCAAAAAATTCTGCAGCTTTTCGGCACAGGCCACTACTACTGTCATATGAGCTTGCAGTGGGCTGATGGGGGATTTGCCAAAAAGCTTGAAAATACTCTTACTAAAAACCATGGAGTGAACTCCTGTGAGAATAGGTGGCGAGTATATGAAGCTGTAACAAAAATGTCACACTTTCGGCGCTAACATTCACACTTGGCCATAGCGTTCACTCCCACCCATCCAGCGACGGATAATGGCATTAGCCTGTGATGGGTGCCTTGCCAGCATAGTTTCAGCCGTTTTCTTGATGTTTGGCAGTAGGTGGGCGTCACGTTGTAGGTCGGCAATACGCAATTCCATTTCGCCTGTTTGTCGGGTGCCAAGTACTTCTCCTGGACCGCGAAGCTTTAGGTCCATTTCTGCTATTTCGAAACCATCCGTCGTTTGGCGCATGATTTTCAGGCGCTCAGTACCCTTTGGGGAGAGCGGCGCGCTGTAGAGCAGCACACAGTGACTTTTTTCTTTCCCTCGACCGACTCGGCCTCGTAGTTGATGAAGCTGAGCAAGCCCAAGGCGCTCGGGGTTTTCAATGACCATCAGGCTGGCATTGGACACATCTACACCTACTTCAATTACGGTGGTGGCAACCAGCAGTTGAGTCTTGCCATTCTTAAATGCATCCATTGCAGCGGACTTTTCGCCAGATTTAAGTCGGCCGTGAATGAGTCCAATTTGTAATTCGGGTAATAACAGGTGTAGTTCATCCGTCGTCGCTTTAGCTGCTTGGGCTTCAAGGACATCTGATTCTTCAATTAGCGTGCAGACCCAATAGGCCTGACGGCCATTGGCGCAAGCAGTACGCACCCGTTCAATAACCTCTTGGCGGCGATGATTGGCAATAACGACGGTGTTGACTGGAGACCTGCCCGGAGGCAGCTCATCAATAACGGAGCAGTCCAGGTCGGCGTAGACACTCATTGCCATGGTTCTGGGAATCGGCGTTGCTGTCATGATAAGCTGATGGGGCGAGGCGTTACTGCCTTGCCCTTTTTCTTTCAGGGCTAAGCGTTGATGGACTCCGAAGCGGTGCTGCTCGTCGATAACGGTGAGTCCTAGGTCGTGGAACACCACCTCTTCTTGAAACATAGCGTGTGTGCCGACAATTACTTGCGCAGAACCATCTTGAATGGCTTTTAATTGAACCTCCCGCGCCTTGCCCTTAACTTTTCCGGTTAACCAGGCCAGATGAAGACCAAGCGGTTCAAGCCATGTCTGAAAGTTGTTGCGGTGCTGCTCTGCGAGTATTTCCGTGGGGGCCATGATGGCGGCTTGTTTGCCATTGGCGACACACTGTAATGCGGCTAGTGCCGCTACAACTGTTTTGCCAGAACCCACATCACCCTGTATTAGTCGCAACATAGGAAAAGGGTTTGCCAAATCCTGTTGAATTTCTACAGTGACACGCCGTTGGGCGGCAGTGAGTTGGAAGGAAAGAGAAGAAAGAAACTGTTGCTGAAGTTTCTCGTCGTGAGGGAGGGAGGAGGCATTCTGTTGTTGAAAAGTTAAGCGCAGTCTCAGCAAGGTAAGATGGTGAGCCAGTAGTTCTTCAAATGCCAATCGCTGCTGGGCTGGATGTTCACCGTTAGCCAGCAGGTCGAGGGGCGCTGACGTTGGCGGTTGATGGATAAAGTTAATCGCCTCGATTAAAGCAATTTTATTTAATGCTTCCGGTAACAGCTCGGTGAGGGAATACTCGCCCATTAACGCGAGCGCCTGGCTGGCGATGGTGCGCAACCGCCGCTGACTAACACCTTCGGCAGCAGGGTACACGGCC
Organism: Porticoccus sp.; assembly: GCA_047635115.1. Taxonomy (GTDB): domain Bacteria; phylum Pseudomonadota; class Gammaproteobacteria; order Pseudomonadales; family Porticoccaceae; genus Porticoccus. Next base: position 9,412 of record JBLIJA010000011.1, read on the forward strand.
GTTAAGTGTTGTTGCAGTGGCTGAGGCTGATGTTGATCTAAAAATTGGTATTCGGGGTGGTACATTTCCAGCCCGGAGCTGCCGTGTTTAACCTCTCCGTAGCAGCGCAGGCGACTGCCTGTTTTCAGATTTTGCCGTTGCGCACTACTAAAATGAAAAAACCTCAGGGTAATGAGGCCGGTATTGTCCTGAATGCGGCACATTAAACTGCGACGTCGGCCATAGACCAGATCGCAGCCGCGAATTTCCCCTTCGATAACAACGTCGGTATTGAGTTGTGCCCTGCCAATCGGGGTGATTCTAGTTCGGTCCATATAACGCATTGGTAGGTGGAACAGAATATCCTGAATGGTGTGAATGCCGAGCTTGGTTAGTTTTCCAGCGAGCTGGGCTCCTATACCCTTGAGCTGAGTGACAGGTATTTGGTCTAGCGTCTTTTCAGTCATTCTGCTACAGGGCAATGAGGTAGCGGGTGGTGTTTTATGGCATTTCGAAGGGCGTCGATCGCTTTGTGTCGAGGAAAGCTGGCTCGCCAGGCCAGCGCTGAGGTGCGACAAGGCGCTGGGCCAGCAAAAGGGCGAGTGACGAGAAGACCGTCTTTATAACCGGTACCGATCGCTGCTGATAGAGGCAGGATGGTGATACCTAGGCCGGATGCCACCATATGGCGCAAGGTTTCCAGAGAGCTGCCCTCACTGTGAGTTCGGAGTTGTCTTTGGCTACCTTCTTGGTGTTTGTTCAGGTTCGGTAGCGCTTCGCGGACCTGATCACCAAAGCAGTGACCTTCGCCTAGCAATAAAACATTCTCCCATTCAAGATCGTCTGGTTTGATCTGTTTCTTCTTGGCTAGGGGGTGGTTTCCGGGCATTAGTACGACAAAGGGCTCTGAATAGAGGGGTTGAGTGACGACATCAGGTTCGTTAAAGGGCAAGGCAACAATAATCACATCCAGTTCACCTTTACGGAGTCGTTGTCTGAGGGTGGCGGTGAAGCCCTCTTCCACCACCAGCGGCATTTGTGGCACGGTCTTTTGGAGTGTCGGAATAAAGTGAGGGAATAGGTACGGGCCAATGCTAAAAATAGCGCCCACATGCAGCGGACTCTTGAGTTGGTCTCTACCTGCAGATGCGATATCTTTGATGGAGGCGCTTTCCTCCAAGACTCGCTGGGCTTGAGCTATTACCTGTTCGCCAATGGGTGTGGCCCGGACGCTATTCTTTGATCTCTCAAATAAGTCGATGTCCAGTTCTTGCTCAAGTTTTTTAACGGCAATGCTCAGGGTGGGCTGACTGACGTGGCACAGCTTTGCTGCTTGGCCAAAATGTTTTTGTTGCGCTAGTGTGACGATGTAGCGTAATTCGGTTAAGGTCATGATTGATTCCTCCGCTTAATAGATGATAGCTAAAACAAATCAATAATGGAAAGCTCATTGTAAGGGTTGTTTATGAAAGTATTATTCATCGGTTGTGGTGATATAGGTGTCCGAACCATCCAGGCACTGAAATGCTCACAGGTCAGTTCAAATTGGCAGGTTCTTGCCATGCGTCGTCATCCAGAACAGTTGCCGCGAGGTATCTGCGCCGTTGCTGGTGACCTCCTAGACGTAGATATTCTTTCGGATTTACTGGCGAGTGCTTGCTTTGATGTGTTGGTCATATCGCTGACGGCAGATCAGGTCAGCGACGATGGTTATCGTGATTCCTATGTGGCGGGAGCGCAGGCATTACAGTCGGCTATCACTAAGAGTGGTCAGCTTCCCGGTATAGTAATGTGGGTTTCCAGTACCGGTGTGTATGGTCAGGGTGACGGTGAGTGGGTAGATGAGTTGTCGGAAACAGCACCTGTTTCCTTTCGGGGGAGGCGATTACTTGAGGCGGAACAACTGATAGGTAGGCTACCAGTGCCAACGGTGGTCGTTAGGTTTTCTGGTATTTATGGCCCAGGGCGAGGTCGACTGGTCAATCAAGTGCGGCAGGGTGTTATCGCGCCACAAACCCCGACTCATTGGACCAACCGGATTCATTCGGAGGATTGTGCAGGCGTGCTGGTTCATCTATTGGATAGATTCTACCAGGATGCGCCAATAGAGGCTCTATACTTGGCTACTGACAATCAGCCGGCCTCTGCCCATGAAGTGCAACATTGGTTGGCTGGTCGACTTGGTAGTGAGCCGCAGGAAGGTAGTGACACTAGACGAGCGGGGAACCGTCGATGCAGCAATTTACGGTTGAAGGAAAGCGGCTATACGTTGCTCTACCCAACCTATAGAGATGGCTATGGCGCATTATTAGTTGGTGAAAATTAATTAATGGGTAAGCAGTGGTCAGTCTCTCCTTGTAGTCTAGATGACCACAATGCCATCCATTTCCACACCCACCCCCCTGGGAAGCGCTTTAACGCCGATGGCCGCTCGTGCCGGATAGGGCTTAGAAAAATAGCGAGCCATTATATCATTAACGGTAGCAAAATTACCTAGATCGGTGAGGAAAATATTGAGCTTAACAATATCCTTCAGCTCTCCCCCCGCAGCCTCGCAAACAGCCGTTAGGTTTTTAAAGACTTGTTCAATCTCTGCATCGATACCGCCGGCTACAACTGACATGGTTTCAGGGTCAAGTGGGATTTGCCCGGAGAGGTAAACCGTGTTGTTAACTTTAATTGCTTGAGAGTATGTGCCAATTGTAGCAGGCGCTTTCTCTGTGCTGATGACGGCTTTGTTTATCATTGGGGGATGTCCTCTATTTATCAGCTCTTAGTGCGGTAAACCCGTTGCACCTGATTTAGGTTGCGGATACGACGCATGACTTTTGCAAGATGAACGCGCCCCTTTGCGTCAATAATTAAGTCGACAATACCGGAGTGGGCGTCGCGTTCGTTAACACTAATTTGATGGATAGTGGCCTCGCATTCGGCAATGCGTGAGGCGAGTGTGGCGATAATACCTCGTTCAGAGATCAGCTCAACCTTGAGTTTCACGGAAAAGTCACCTTTGACCTTGGGGGACCAGTTCAGAGGTATGCATTTTTCAACGTTGGTGCGAATCTCGTTGAGGTTATTACAAGACTCTCGATGTACCACCAATCCTTTTCCGGGGCTAAGGTGCCCGAGAATGGGGTCGCCGGGAATAGGGTGACAGCAGCGCGCATAGTTGATCACTAGTCCTTCGCTGGCATCAATCATGATCGGTGATTTGAATTCTTCAGGCATCGTTTCTTGGCGCTTCGATGGAGGTGCCATCAGATTGGCTACGGCATAGGCCAATCGGTTACCAAGGCCAATTTGTTGTAAAATATCCTCAAAGGTAGCAGCCCCAGTTTCGGTAAGTATCCGTTTTATCCAGGATTTTCGGATACTTTTGTAATTAGTGTCAAAGTTTTCTAGTGCTCGATCCAGCAGTCGTTTTCCCAGTTCGACTGATTCATCGTGCTGCTGGTGTTTCAGAAAATGACGAATCGCGCTACGGGCCTTGGCGGTCATGACAAAATTTAACCAAGAAGGATTGGGCTGTGCGTCTTTGGCGGTAATAATTTTGATTTTGTTGCCGCTTTGCAGGGGTTCTGAGAGCGAAGTGAGCTGACCATTTATTTTACAAGCTACGCAGGTATTGCCCACATCGGTATGCACTGCGTAGGCAAAGTCTACCGGTGTTGCCCCGGAGGGTAGAGAGATAATCTCGCCCTTGGAGGTAAACACATAGACTTCGTCTGGGAACAGGTCTGTTTTGACGTGCTCGATAAACTCGAGTGAGTTGCCCGCTTGTTGTTGGATTACGAGTAGGCCCTGAACCCAGCGGTTGGCCCTTGGCATGCCCTCTTCCTTAGACTTGTAAAGCCAATGGGAGGCGATGCCAAAGTTAGCCATGGCATCCATGTCGGTGGTTCTGATCTGAACTTCGATAGGAACGCCGTGCATGCCGAGAAGAATATTGTGTAGTGACTGATAACCATTCACTTTGGGTATGGCGATATAGTCTTTGAACTCACCAGGAACGGGCTTGAACAGATTGTGGGCTATGCCAAGTGTGCGATAGCAATCGTCTACTGATTCAACAACAATACGAAAAGCAAAGACATCCATGATTTCACGAAACGACTTTTTCTTGCTTTTCATTTTCTGGTAGATGCTCCAGAGGTGCTTTTCTCGACCAGTAACCGTTGCTGAAATCAGCTCCTGCTCCAAGCGGACTTCAATGCTGTCCTTGATTTCGTCCACGATCTCTTTGCGATTACCCCGAGCAGCCTTTCGGGCTTGTTGCATCAGCTGATGTCTTATCGGGTACATGGCTGAAAACCCCAACTCCTCAAATTCGATCCTGATATCGTTGATACCTAATCGCTGGGCAATAGGGGCATAAATGTCCAGCGTCTCCCGGGCAATACGGCGGCGTTTTGCCGGACTCAGTACCTTTAGGGTGCGCATGTTGTGTAACCGATCCGCCAGTTTTACCAGCATCACACGGATATCCTTGGCCATAGCCAGGGTCATTTTTTGAAAGTTGTCGGCTTGTTGTTCGGCTTTGGAGGTGAATTCAATTTCACTGAGCTTGCTGACGCCATCTACCAAATCGGCCACGGTTGGAGTAAAACGCTCAGCTAATTCACTTTTACTGACATCAGTATCTTCAATGACATCGTGCAATAGCGCTGCCATCAAGCTTTCGTGGTCGAGATGCATGTCGGCTAGAATATTGGCAACAGCAAGTGGGTGGGTAATATAAGGTTCGCCGCTTTGACGATATTGCCCTTCGTGACACTGGGCCGCAAATTGGTACGCGCTGATGATGTCTTGTACTTGAGAGGGTTCGAGGTAGGAGGAAAGCTTATGGCTAAGTGCGTCGATAGCTTCCAAAACGTTTCCTCATCCTAAACGAAGGTTACTCTGCTGCAGGTGCGGAGGGTTGCTCGGAAGTGGGTGCTTCCTCTGTAGATGCAGCCGCATCATCATCTTCGTGAATCGAGTCCATCAGCAGTTCTTCTGGTTCTTCTTTTTCAGTGAGGATGCTTGCATCAATTAGGCCGGCTTCAATTTCGCGCAATGCCATAACAGTGGGCTTATCATTTTCCCAAGGAAGAAGTGGGTCTTTTCCACCGGTAGCCAGTTGTCGCGCTCTTTTAGAGCTCACCATGACAAGCTCAAAGCGGTTATCGACATGATCGAGGCAGTTTTCAACAGTAATGCGGGCCATATGCTGTTCCGTTCGTTTTCGGTTGATAGATGGTTTGCTTTTTGACGAGCAAAGAAAAAACCCTGCGGATAGCCGCAGAACCACGCATTTTACGAAATTGTGTGGTTCAGGACAACAAGTCCTTCAGTAAATTGCTGTTTCTTTGTTGTTGAGGGGCTAGTTTTAGTCGCTGACTGACTACGATCGATTTCAGTTCTGCTAGCGCCACGTCGAAATTATCGTTGATTACGAGATAGTCTGCCTCCGCATAGTGGGACATTTCCTCCTGGGCTTCTGCTAGGCGGTGACGAATAACCGCGTGATCATCCTGTCCTCGACCAGTCAGTCGTTCTTCCAGAGTTTTGAGTGATGGGGGAAGAATAAAGATGCCCACACAGTCAGGGAGCAATTGACGAATTTGCGTTGCACCTTGCCAATCGATTTCAAGAACAACATCTTTTCCACTAGTAAGAACGCTCTCAACCCAGTTTCGAGAAGTGCCGTAGTAGTTATTGAATACCTGAGCATGTTCAAGGAAAGCACCCTCGTTGGCCATCGCCATGAACGAGACTTTATTAACAAAGTGATAGTTAACGCCATCGCGTTCGCCTGGGCGTTTGGGGCGGGTGGTATGTGAAACAGAAACGCAAATATCGTCACAGTGTTCGAGAAGCGTATTTACCAAGCTGGTTTTACCGGCACCGGAGGGAGCAGATATGGTGTATAGGGTACCTCTATTAGACATGGGTCGTTGTCTCTCCGCCTATTCAATATTCTGGATTTGCTCCCGCATTTGCTCAATAAGTACTTTGAGCTCAACGGAAGATTGAGTAGTGTCGCTGGCGATGGATTTTGAGGCAAGAGTGTTGGCTTCACGATTTAGCTCTTGCATCAAAAAATCCAGCCGTCTGCCAATGGGCTCACGTTGCATTAGCACACGATGAATTTCAGACAAATGAGTGTCGATCCGGTCTAGTTCTTCATCCACATCCACTTTTTGGGCAAGGAAAACCAGCTCTTGTTCCAGTCGGTCGACATCAAGGTTGGCGCCGGAATCATGTAGGCGGTCGACAATCTTTTGTTTCTGGGCTGAAAGGAGTTCAGGTAGTTTGGTGCGAACCGTGCGGACTTCAGTTGAAATAGCGCCAAGACGCTGCTCAACCAGAGTCTTGAGCTTTTCACCTTCACGGCGGCGACCTACTGCGAGCTGTTTTAGTGTGTCTTCAAACAAGCTCATCAGTGCTTGCTTGAGTGCCTCGTGGTCTACTTCAGGTTCTTGTAACGCACCGGGCCACTTAAGAATATCTAAGGGCGAGATTGGCGCAGGATTATGCATCTGTTTGGCTAGCTGTTCGCAGGCTGTGATGTATTGTTGCGTCACAGCCTGATTGACAGCAACATTTCCAGTGCCAACAACAATATTCAGTTGTAATGAGCAGTCTACTTTGCCTCGTTGCAAATGATTGCGCGTCAGTTCGCGTAGTCCCATTTCGAGGTCGCGTACGGTTTCCGGCATCCGGAAATTGGTTTCAAGATAACGGTGATTGACCGATCGAATTTCCCAAGCAGCGGTTCCCCAGTCGCATTCAATGGTTTGGCGAGCAAAGGCCGTCATACTACTGGGCATGTTGATCTCTATGGGTTATAAATTGTTGCACATGGTAACACGGCGCTACATGATCGAAATAATTCCGCTAAAATGGAGACACTTTTTTCTAGCATGCAGGAAATACATATGTCTCGACCCAGTGGCCGTCGCCCAGAACAACTTCGTAAGGTAAAAATCACTCGTAGTTACACCAAGCATGCCGAAGGTTCGGTACTTGTTGAGTTTGGTGATACAAAAGTGATCTGTACTGCCAGTGTTGAAAATTCCGTTCCTCGGTTTTTGAGGGGGAAAGGCCAAGGCTGGGTAACGGCAGAGTACGGCATGCTACCTCGCTCTACCGGCTCGCGTATGGGCCGGGAAGCGTCTCGTGGCAAGCAGGGTGGAAGGACGATGGAAATCCAGCGACTGATAGGCCGATCTCTTCGTGCTGCGATTAATCTTGAAGCGCTGGGTGAAAATACGATCACCATAGATTGCGATGTGATTCAAGCTGATGGTGGAACACGTACAGCATCTATTACGGGTGCTTGTGTGGCGTTGATGGATGCCATTGCTCATTTGCAGAAAGCAGGCAAAATTGTGGATAACCCACTAAATAATATGGTGGCATCTGTGTCCGTGGGTATGTACAAGGGCGTGGCGGTGCTGGATCTAGATTACGCGGAAGACTCTAATGCTGAAACAGACATGAACGTTGTGATGGATAGCGCGGGTGGTTTTATCGAGGTTCAGGGTACGGCAGAAGCAGCGCCGTTTTCAGAAGACGAGCTTCAGCAGATGATGGCGTTAGCCAAGCAAGGTATTGCCGATCTAGTCAAAGTACAGCAGATGGCATTGGCGCAATAAAGCATTCCAATACAGTGTTGCATGCATTACCCGTTGAGCATTAGGGGTTAGGCTCTGTGATGTCGGCTCCGTCGGGGAGTCGGCATGGGTCTTGTATAAGCAACGTTTTCAGGCGCCCAGTTTCTCCGCGTACTATTGAGACTTTACTCTTCGGTGTCCCGAACCATTTGCTTATTAATGCTATTAAGTGTTGATTGGCTTTTCCATCCACTGGTGGCGCGGTGATACGGACTTTAAGGCGATGGTTGTGGATTCCGATGAGTTCATTTATAGAGGCTCGGGGTTGTAACTGACAATGCAGTAACAAAGTGCCTTCCTGCCACTGGTAGTGGCTACTCACCGGGTCATCGGGCATTGTGTTCCCGTCACCAGATGCCAGGTACGATAGATAGGGGGAGCGATAGGCGGCCTGCTAGGCCGCGTACAAAAATTTCTAGCATGTTGAGCACCAAAAACATAAATATAGGGGACAAGTCGAGTCCGCCCAGTGAGGGGATAATACGCCTAAAGGGCTCCATGACCGGGGCTAATAGCTGATTAAGCAGAAGAAGAATCGGGTGTTGGCTTTGAGGTGCGACCCAGCTCACAATGATGATAACCAAGAGGCCGTACAAGTACAGACTTAGCACTAGTGATATTGCCCCAACAGCCCCCCAGGAGAAAGCCCACAGGATATTGATGAGTCCAACACCATTAATCGATGCGCTGAGTTGGATGGTGATCCATTGAACTAGTAAAGCTAGCGCCAAGCTAGCCATATCGAAAGAGCGGAATGTTGGGAACAATTTGCGTAGTGGTGCACTGGGCAAGTGCGTGGCTTTGACGAGAAAGCGGGAGATTGGATTGTAGAAGTCAGCTTTGGCCCATTGAAGCAAGAACCGCAGTAACACGATAGACAAATAAAGACTACCGAGAGATTGAACCAGGAAAGTGCTGGCCTGAGTGAATGTATTCATAGTGTGCCTATTCTTATGGTGTCGAGTGTTGCTCTGGTGTAATTATTGATGTCAAAGGCTTGGAAGAGCAGTTGATTAGTTCTCCATTTCTTTTGCCATTTCTTGCGCACGCTCAACGGCACTGGTCATTGCTTTTCGAAATAATCCAGTTATATCCCCGGCCACAAAGGTTTCAATAGCACGCTGAGTGGTTCCGCCGGGTGAGGTTACGCGACGGCGTAATTCGGTAGAGTCAACATTGCTTTCAGCAGCCATTTTTGCTGCCCCCAGTGCGGTTTGCAAGGTGAGTTTTCGGGAAACGTCTTGCGTGAGCCCGAGCTCTATTCCCACTTGCTCCATCGCTTCCATGACAAAAAAAAAGTAGGCAGGACCGCTGCCAGAGACGGCAGTGACAGCATCAATATCATCTTCTCTTTCTAGCCAGCAAGAAATACCCACTGCATTAAGAATGTCGCCAGCCAGCGTTTGTTGCGCAGGGCTGACCTGTGCGTTGGCGAATAATCCAGCAGCACCCGTTTGTACTAACGCGGGGGTATTGGGCATGCAGCGAACAATGGGCGTGTCTTGTCTCAGCCATTCTTGTAGGGATGACATGGCTATGCCCGCCGCAATAGAGATGACGAGTGGTCGGTGCGCTAGTGCGACTTGAATTCCTTGAGCAACGTGCTTCATGACTTGGGGTTTGATCGCCAAGATGATGACGTCTGCACCATCTACGGCTTGATTGTTATCGCTGGTAGCATTGATACCGAATTGCTGAGACAGCCGCTCGCGGTTTTCTTTCAAGGGGTCGCTGGCAGTGATATTTTTTGCCGGATAGTCCTTTGCCAATAGGCCTGCTATAAGGCTGGTTGCCATATTGCCGCCGCCAATAAATGCCAGTGTTGATTTATTCACGTTGCTTTCCTTAACCGTATGCTTGATTTTTATTTACCTTGTGTGTTTTCGTGGGCCAAAGATAGCGTTCCCAACTCTAATAAGAGTCGAGCCTTCAATAATGGCAGCCTCTATATCCCCGGACATTCCCATCGAGAGTGTATCTAATGTTGACAGTTGAGGGGAGCTACTTTGGAGGTTTGCTAGTAGCTTGGCGAGGTCTGCAAAAGATTTTTTCTGTTCAGAGATTGCCTGCCGGCTTTCCGGGATAGCCATCAATCCACGGAGTTTCAAGTTTGGCAGTTTAGTAATGGCTTGGGCTAGATTTTGAACCTGATGTGCGTGTAAGCCAGATTTGCTCTCTTCATTATCAATGTTTACTTGTAGACAGATATTCAGAGGAGCGTTGTTGTCAGAGCGGTATACGCTCAGCCGTTCTGCAATTTTCATTCGATCGATACTGTGAACCCAGTCAAAACTTTTGGCCACTTTTCGTGTTTTATTGGATTGGATCGGGCCGATGAAATGCCAGTGGATATCAGTAAGGTCTGCAAGCTGCTGTTGTTTGTCCAGAGCCTCTTGTAGGTAGTTTTCACCAAAGTGTCGCTGACCTTGTCGATAAGCTTCTCGGATAGCGGTCGAAGATTGTCCCTTGCTTACTGCAAGCAGGGTAATATCGCGCGGATGGCGGCCAATTTTGTTAGCTGCGTTGTCAATTTGCTGATGAACACGACAGAGATTGTCAATTATATTAGGCATATACTCGGCTTAGGCACATTGTATTGCTAGGCTTTTTAGGGAAAGCAGTAGATTAACCCAGAATAACAGGAATAACTCATGGATATTACGGAACTGTTGGCTTTCAGTGTGAGGCAAGGATCGTCGGATTTACATCTTTCAGCCGGATTGCCCCCAATGATACGTATTGATGGTGGCATGAGGCGGGTGAACTTGCCGCCGATGGAGCACAAAGAGATTCACTCTCTAATCTATGAGGTCATGAATGACAAGCAGCGCAGGAATTATGAAGAATTTCTAGAGACAGATTTTTCCTTTGACGTGCCTGGTGTGGCTCGTTTCCGGATCAATGCATTTAATCAGAATCGTGGTGTTGCCGCTGTATTCAGAACGATTCCCTCTCGGGTGCTAACACTGGAAGACCTTGGTTTTGGTCAGATATTTCGAGACCTTTCTATGTTGCCAAGAGGGTTAGTATTGGTGACCGGGCCTACGGGCTCTGGTAAATCAACAACCCTAGCGGCGATGGTGGATTATGTTAACGAAAATCGTTATCAGCATATCCTGACCATTGAAGACCCTATTGAGTTTGTTCATGAAAGTAAGAAGTGCTTGGTAAACCAGCGTGAAGTGCATCGTGATACTCATGGTTTTAGTGAGGCGTTGCGTTCGGCACTTCGTGAAGATCCAGATATTATTCTTGTGGGCGAGATGCGTGACTTGGAAACAATTCGCTTTGCGCTGACAGCAGCAGAGACGGGTCACTTAGTATTCGGTACTCTGCATACTACTTCGGCGGCAAAAACGATTGATCGTATCGTTGATGTCTTTCCTGGGGCAGAGAAGTCTATGGTGCGCTCGATGTTGTCAGAGTCCCTGCAGGCGGTGATTTCTCAAACTCTGATGAAGAAAATTGGTGGTGGTCGAATAGCTGCACACGAAATAATGGTGGGCACCCCGGCAATACGTAACCTAATTCGGGAAGATAAGGTTGCACAAATGTACTCCGTGATTCAAACGGGCGCATCGCGAGGTATGCAGACCATGGATCAGAACCTACTCCGACTAATGCAACAAAAAGTCATTACCCGGGAAACGGCACAGGAAAAAGCAAAAATTCCGGATGATTTTTAATCTGGTGCTTTTCGTTTGCAATTTGGCGGTTAGCCGAGTGCTATGCAGAAAAGCATAAGCGTAGCTAATTAGGATGATGATCATATGCCCTGTTTGTGAAGAGCAAAGAAATTGTGTTTGGGCGAAAGTGATGGATTTTTATGTATTGTTGAAGTTGATGGTCGATAAAAGTGCTTCGGATCTTTTTGTCACCACCGGATTGGCTCCGAGTAATAAAGTTAATGGCACCATTACCTCAGTGGGGAGCACCCCTCTGTCACCTGAAAAAGTCCGTCAGGTGGTGGAAAGTATTATGGATGAGGAGCAAATAAAAGATTTTCGCCGCAACAAGGAGCTGAGCTTTGCAATAGGGCGCCTGGGATCGGTCGTTTTCGAGTCAGTGCTTTTTATCAGCGCAATGAAGCGGGCATGGTATTGCGCCGTATTGAGACCCTTATTCCAACCGCAGAAGACTTGCTGCTACCGTCTATTCTCGACGAGTTGGTCATGACCAAACGAGGCTTTATTATCTTTGTGGGTGCCACGGGTACGGGTAAGTCCACCTCCCTTGCTGCCATGGTTGGTCATCGCAATAGGAATACTAAAGGGCATATTATTACCGTTGAAAACCCCCGTTGAGTTTGTTCATTAGCCTACGGGTTGCATTGTTACGCAGCGTCAAGTGGGTGTAGACACCGAGTCATTTTAGGTGGCACTGAGAAACACGTTGCGACAGGCACCGGATGTCATTCTGATCGGTGAAATTCGGACTCCCAAAACGATGCAGCATGCCATCACCTTCGCCGAAACCGGCCACCTGGTATTGGCAATCCTACACGCCAACAATGCTAACCAGGCAGTGGATCGGATCCTGCATTTTTCCCGCCTGAACGACAGGCATAATTGTGTATGGACTTGTCTCTCAATCTCAAGGCGATCATCGCTCAACAACTGGTACCGCTGGCGGACGGCAGTGATCGCAGGGCAGCTATTGAAACCGTTATTAATACGTCGCTTATTGGCGATTTGATCCGTAAGGGTGAAGTACACAAACTCAAGGAGCTAATGGCCCGCTCAAATGAGCTCGGCATGAGAACCTTCGGCCAAGCGTTGTTCGAGCTTTACGAAAAAGAGTTGATTAGCTATGAAGACGCTATGCTCCATACGGATTCGAAAAATGATTTACGACTACTTATGAAGCTGCAATCGAATACCGATCCTGGTTATTTATCTCATGCAGCAGATGAGTTGCAGATTGAAGAAGATCGAGATGATAGGGTCACTCGGTTCTAAGCAGGATTTTTGGCGTATTGGGTCTAGCGACGTCGTTTAGCGGTGCCGCTAGTTCAGGGATCTGTCGCTAATTTAGGGTCAGACAGCCAGCTTTGCAAAATCATGGCGGCAGCAAGGTCATCTACGGGTTGGTCTCGGTAGCTTCCCTGCTGCTTGTTTTGTTCTTTTGCTAATTGTTTGGCTTCGAAGGTAGACAGTCTTTCGTCGACCATGCTGACTTTTAGTCCAAATCTGCCATGTAGCCGTCGGGCAAATTTTCTGGTTCTTGCACAAAACTCACTTTCGCTGCCGTCCATGTTTAGTGGCAGGCCAACCAACAGACGATTAGGTCGCCACTCTTCCAGTAGCCGCTCAATCTGCCCCCAGTCAGGGATGCCGTCGCGAGCCTTAAGAACCATCAGTGGATTGGCGCTGCCCAAAAGGGCTTGGCCAACCGCAACCCCGATTTGGCGTGTACCAAAGTCAAAGGCTAGCAAAGTGCAGATTTCGGCAGTGATGGAGCTCGCCCTTATGCGTGGCCAGCATTGACGCTGAGTTGGTTGAGATCAATGCCGATTTTAGCAGCTGCCGCACCGGCTCGTTGGTCAAATGGCACATTGAAAACAATGTCGGCATCAGCGGGTACGGTGAGCCAGGCATTATTGGCGAGCTCTTCTTCCAGTTGCCCTGGCCCCCACCCAGAATAACCTAATGCAATGATTAGTTCGTGCGGCCCTCGCTCTCGTGCGATATCAGGAATGATATCTTTTGAAGAAGTGAGGCTGATGTCGTGAGAAATTGTCTGGGTCGATTTCCATTTTTGTCCGGCAGGCCGATGAAGAATAAATCCTCTGTCTGTTTGGACAGGGCCACCGGATAACAGCCATTGCGCGCCAATCCCTGGTGGATAGCCGATCTCAAATTGCTCAAAAACTTGACTGAGAGGGATTTCGATGGGGTAGTTGACCACTAATCCCATCGCGCCCTCTTGTGTGTGTTCGCAGATATAGATGACGGCATGTGAGAAGTTGGAATCAATTAGCCCCGGCATTGCAATCAGAAAATGATTGCTGAGAGCTTGAAATGGAATTTTATTGGATGGCTGGTTCATATCTATGAGTATGGGTTGCCTGTGAAGGAAAACAAGTGCTGAAATTTACTGATTAAGTTGTTTTTAGCCCTCTGGGTTTAGTTTTCTGTATTTAGGCGGTTGCCGGGTATAAACCGCCAAGTGCGAATAACTTCAAGCTTGTCCCTCTGTTTCATCTCGGCGGGGGGGTAGTTGTTGTTGCCGATCATTTCGATGCGATCAATCCAGTAGCGCAAATACGCGGCATGCTCAGCGGATCTGGTGCTGGCAGAAGTGATTCTCAAGACTCCGGGCAGTTTACTGTATTCCTGTTGTTTCTGATCCAGCTTGGCTTTCAGTCTGTCAAACTCCAGAGAAGCGGCAGGCGCCAATGGTGTTGCGATTCCATTTTGTGTTTCACGCGGTGAAGGGTGTGCTGTTGTGCAGAGCAAGAAAATTCACATCGTCTGGGGCCTCATTGCTTCGATGTTGCGCGAGCGTTACTTCCAGTGTGGGAGGACTTTGTTGTTGCTGGTGTAGCTTAAAGCCCAGCCCAAAAATAATCAGCGCATGTACAGCAACTGCCAGAAACAGAGAAAAGCCAAATCTGTCTGATTCGTGATTTGGTTGTGTTTCTTGAATAGCAATGCCCTTCATTGAAGTCGTTTCTCTATCGCGTCCATCAGTTTTCCGCCGATGTCAGTTTTTTGTGAGCGGTCAATCTCCCGGGCGCAGGTGGGGCTAGTGATATTAATTTCGGTGAGATAATTGCCGATCACATCTAGCCCAGCGAATAATATCGCTTTTTCCTTCAGCGCAGGACCGACTTGCTGTGCAATCCATCGATCCCGATCACTCAATGGCTGAACTACCCCGGTGCCGCCCACAGCAAGGTTGCCGCGAATGTCACCTTCGGGCGGAATTCGGGCGAGACAATAAGGGATGGGTTCACCATCAACCATGAGGATTCGCTTGTCACCATTAGCAATATCAGGAATAAATTTTTGCGCCATGATAGTTCGTGTGCCATCGATGGTTAGCGTTTCAATAATAACGTTTAGGTTAGGGTCGTCTTCGCGGACTTGGAACACGGCGGCGCCACCCATGCCGTCCAAAGGCTTGAACACCACGTTGCCATGGGTCTTGTGAAATTGTTTCAGCCGCCTAGCATCACGGCTCACCAGCAGTGGAGGCGTGCATTCAGGGAAGTGGGTGGCAAAAACCTTCTCATTACAGTCCCGCAGGCTTTGTGGTTTGTTAATGACTAGTGCGCCAGATTTTTCTGCGGCCTCAAGAATATACGTGGAATAGATATATTCACTGTCGAATGGTGGGTCTTTGCGCATTAATAGTACATCTAGCTCGGATAGGGGTTGCAGTCGAGGCTCTCCCAGCGTGTACCAGTTTTCCACATCATCTCTGACCTGGAGGGATCTGAGGGTGGCAACCGGCGTACTGTTTTCTAGTGCTAAGTCTGACTGCTCCATATACATCAGCTGCCAGCCCCGGTTATGAGCGGCCAGCAGAAGCGCAAGAGTTGTATCTTTTTCTACATTAATATTACTTATGGGATCCATGACAACCCCGAGAGTTCTCGTCATAACTGCTACCTGTATCACGCCACGAGGGGCGACTTGTTTATATGGTTGTATACCGAGTGTTCGCGATTAATGCTTGTAACTTACGGGGAGAGGCCCAAGAAGACAACTGGCATTAGGGAAAACAGTTTTCACGTTTCAGGATTATTGGTCAGATATAGATTAAACTTGATGGTTGTTTTAAATAAGGTTCTGCTGGGAAATACTGGTTGGACATAATCACAAGGCTGGTCATGCAAGAATGGAAGAGCACCTGAAGGGCCTCAGGGTAATGGTTATCGATGATAGCAACACCATCAGGCTTACGGCGAAACGCTACTGACTAAAGCGGGTTGTGATGTTATTACAGCAACCGATGGATTTGATTCGCTCTCTAAGATTGCAGACAAAAGCCCGGAGGTGATTTTTGTGGATATTATGATGCCGCGCTTAGATGGTTATCAGACCTGCGCTTTGATCAAGAACAATAGTCAGTATAAGCACGCTCCCGTAATCATGCTGTCAAGTAAGGATGGGCTTTTCGACAAAGCTAAAGGCCGAATAATCGGCGCTGATGACTATCTTACAAAACCTTTCAGTAAGGCAGAACTATTTGAAGTACTTGAGAAGTTTTCATCGATAACTGGTATAGACGCTCAAGCCTAACATTATTATTTGTCCACATGGGGGAGAGTATGGCAACAGTACTGATCGTTGACGATTCGCCGACTGAAATGCACCAGCTTGTGGGTCTATTGGAAAAAAATGGTTATACCGTGCTGGCGGCAGAAAGCGGTGAGCGGGGTGTAACGGTTGCTAAAAGTGAGCAGCCGAACGCCATACTGATGGATATTATTTTGCCTGGATTGAACGGATTTCAGGCTACCCGGCAGTTAAATAAAGCTCGGGAAGCTAAGCATATACCGGTAGTCATGGTGACGGCCAAGGACCAAGAAACCGACAAGGTTTGGGGTATGCGTCCGGGAGCTAAAGCGTATCTTGCCAAGCCCGTCAGTGAAAACAGTCTGATCGATGTGGTAAAGGAGGTGATTGGCTGAATGCTGAGCACTAATAAGGAATGACCAAGCGCAGCTCAGCATTTGACACACTTCTGTCCCTGTCACGGCAGTTTACTGAAGCCGCCCGCGGGTTGCCTGCACAGGAAGATATTGTGCATACACGAAAAGTGGCCTGCTTTTCAGTACTAGGCGTACATTTGGCTATGGCTCTTGAAGAGCTGGCTGAAATTATAGAGCTGCCGCAATGTACACGATTACCCCGAGTTAACACTTGGGTGTTGGGGGTGGCAAATTTGCGTGGACGGTTGTTGCCAGTGATTAATCTTGCCGAGTTTCTCGGGGGAACTCTCTCGGCGCTCCCCAAATCCCAGCGTGTTTTGGTCATTGATATGATGGGGGTTTTCGTGGGTCTGGTGGTTGATCAGGTTTATGATATGCGCCATTTCGGGATTGATACATTTCAACAACAGCTTGAAGGTGTCCCAGAGGTGCTTTCCCCCTACGCAGAAGGAGGGTTTGTGCAATCGGATAAAACCTGGATTTTACTGCGCCCTGGTCGGTTGATAAATGACCAATGCTTCATGGAGGTGGCCGTTTAGTCGGTTCATCGTTTAAATAGTCCTTAGAATTGCTGGGATGCGCCAGCATCACTTGCTCGGAGTGAGATTAAGATGAAAACTGGAAGTCAGAGACCAAAAACAAATTCATCAATGGTAGTGCTGTCAGTGCTGCTTGCCTTCGTGATTATTTTTCTTGGTTATAACTTATTGACGGTCTTCCAGCAGACCTCAAAAGATCATGAAAACCTACAGCTAGCATCGGAGATGAGGGCGTTGTCCTATAGGCTGGTAGGTTTGTCTCGTGAGTCAGCTGTGGGCCAAGAAATAGCATTTGGTGAGCTACAAAATGTAGTAGATCAAATGCAAAAAAGTTGGAGTACGCTCAATGACAACTTATCTACCGGGACGCCCTCAGCACAACTGGTTAGCCTGGAAGGTGCTTGGAATAAAGCGCGTGAAAATG
>JBLIJA010000012.1:0-25963 GCA_047635115.1 Porticoccus sp.
ATTTCCTCAATTCGCACCTCGGCCCGGTCATAACTATCACCGTTATTACCCACAGGCACTTCAAAATCGAACTGATCATAACCACCGTAGGGACGATCTCTCCGCAGGTCCCAATCCATACCAGTGGCACGTAAACCGGGGCCGGTAATACCCCAGTCGATCGCCTCTTCCTGAGTATAACGACCAATCCCAATGGCACGTTTTTTCAGAATGTTGTTCTGCATGGCCATCTTGTCGTAGTGATCCAGGCGCGCGGGCATGGCATTAATAAAATCACGGACCATTTTTTCCCAACCAATGGGCAAGTCCTGAGCCACCCCGCCAATTCGGAACCACGCCGGGTGCATCCGCCCACCGGTGACGGCTTCAACTATGCCTAACAACCGCTCTCTGTCCGCGAACATATAAAATACTGGCGACATCTGCCCCACATCCTGAGCAAATGTGCCATAAAATACCAAGTGGCTGGAAATCCGGAACAGCTCGGACATCATTATGCGGATGACCTTGGCGCGATCCGGCACGTCAATGCCCGCCAGTTTTTCCACCGACATTACATAGGCCAGGTTATTCATCACCCCACCCAGATAGTCGATGCGGTCAGTGTAGGGAATAAAAGTGTGCCAGGTCTGCCGCTCACCCATCTTTTCGGCACCACGGTGGTGATAGCCAATATCCGGTACTGCATCGACAACAATTTCACCATCCAGTTGTAGCGCAATACGAAACACACCGTGAACACTAGGGTGATTTGGACCAAGATTCAAAAACATAAACTCGGTGTCTTCGGTCCTCCGTTTCATGCCCCATTGCTCTGGACGGAATCGCAATGCCTCCTGCTCGACATCCTGCCTTTCATCATCAAGACTGAAAGGTTCCATCTCAGTGGCTCTAGCGGGATGATCCTTACGAAGAGGATGCCCCTCCCAGGTGGGAGGCATCAAAATACGATACAGATTGGGGTGGCCACTGAAGGTAATGCCGAACATGTCCCAGACTTCACGCTCATACCAATTGGAACTGGGCCAGATATCGACAATGGATGGCAGCTCAAGCTCCGGCTCCACCAACGCCATCTTCAGTCGAATATCTTCATTCCGAAAAAAAGACAACAGGTGATAGACAATCGTGAAATCAGCGTTTGGCTGCCCCTCTCGATTTACTCTCAACCGCTCATCGATACCAAAGAGGTCATGAAGCATTGGGAATTTTGGCTTTAGGAAGCGCAGCACATAATGAAGCTGGCCGCTCTCTACCCACAGAGTAGTGATGCCGTCAGCACAGGGTTGAATCAAAAAACAGCCCTCACCGAACCGCTCATACAGTTCTCCGATGATGCCTGTTTGCCTCAAGGTTTCAGTTGCCTGCATACCCATATCCCAGATGTTTTTTATTATTTCTGTTGACGTTTTTTATACGTCTCTTGTTTTGATACCGCTTTCAGTCTTATACGTCCTTAGGGTCTCGCAATTGAGTCACTTTCATTCTTTCTTCTGTTAACAAATCCCGCTGGCTGATGGCATCAGGTTTGATCACTGTTTGATCTCCCATAGCCCAACTGAGCGGCCGACGCTCTTTGCTCACAGACTCTTGTAACATCATCAGCCCTTGCATTAGCGCCTCAGGGCGCGGAGGGCAACCCGGCACATATACATCCACAGGAATAAACTTATCGACCCCCTGAACCACGGAGTAGATGTCGTACATACCGCCAGAGTTGGCACAGGAGCCCATGGATATAATCCAGCGTGGCTCCAGTAGTTGTTCATATAACCTTTGTATCACTGGCGCCATCTTGAGAAAGCAGGTGCCAGAAATTACCATTAAGTCAGCTTGCCGAGGCGTAGCCCGAATCACCTCAGAACCGAATCGAGCAATATCGTGACGACTGGTAAACGCGGTAGCCATTTCTACGTAACAGCAGGACAAACCAAAATTAAAAGGCCACAGGGAATGTCCGCGCCCCCAGGCAATCAAATCTTCCAGCTTGGCAAAACACAAATTGCGACGAACATGTTCTTCTATAGGGTCTCCGTCTATAGCATCACCAGTTGCAGCACCTCCAGTTGCACTGCGAGCAATAATATTTTCATCTGGGCGAGTTAGGCTCCACTTCATTTGCTTGCTTCCTCAAGTCCAATACGGGTTTTTATTCCCCAGTCCAGCGCACCACTACGCCACTCATAAATTAGCGCTACCACCAAGATGACGATGAATACAAGAATCGCCAGATAACCCGACCAACCCAGCTCAAAAAAGGCGATAGCCCAAGCAAAGATAAAGACGGTTTCAAGATCAAAAATGACAAAGAAGATGGCAATCAGATAAAACTCTACAGAGATGCAGAGCTGTGCGTCGCCAACGGAGACAATACCAGATTCGAAGGTATCTCCAGTAGCACGGTCCATTCGTCGCTGCCCGAGCAGCCAGGAAAGCCCCAGCATCGTTAATACCAGCATAATCACCATGCCAAAGTAGACAACTAAGTGCCACAGCTCTCCGGTATGGGTCACGCTGACGGCCTCACTCATCTAGCTACGCCCCACACATTATCGGCGCAAGGACGCAAAGAATTTCGACTTCCTGAAGTCAAATAGAGTGGTGCTATAAATCGATTTATATATGGATAATGAGAGGTATAGGGGATATACGGTATAGAACCCAGACTGGTCTTAGCAACCTGACGACGACCTGCTACTTTACTCTTAAGAGTGATATCCCTAAGTCTTGGCATTCGATCTCCGATACTCTGGAGGCCACTCGCTCTACCGACAAACAAACTAACAGACGAACTAAACGAGTACTTCGGCCTGACTTTTATATTTATTTAAAACAGTGAACGCAAAAACTTTACAAGTGATATAAAAAAAATGCAATCACTAGAGCACTTTTTATTTCAATTGTGGCAGTTAATAACGAACAAGCCAGCAATTGAGACATGGCCACCAACAGCTTAAAAGAAAGAAGGCCGAGAAAAGTAAGAGAACGGGATTAACCACGAGAGTAGTGCCAAAATACTCAATGCCGGCACTACTCCCTTTTTATGGTCTCAAGAAAAGGGGTGACGCAAGACAATGGTTTCAACCCGATCTGGTCCGGTTGAAATAATGTCCACTGGGATTTTAAGAATCTCTTCTATACGAGCAATATAGGCACAGGCATTCGCGGGCAATCCATCCAGGGATTGAGCACCAACAGTCGATTCTGTCCAACCTGGTATTTCCTCATAAACCGGAACCAAGCCTTCATAATCATCAGCATGACTGGGAATACCCGCATCACTGCCATTGGTATCCTTGTAAGCCACACAGAGCTTGATACATTCAAGGCCATCGAGAACGTCCAGCTTGGTCAGACAGATACCGGAAACAGAGTTGATCCTGATAGCCTGCTTAAGCGCCACCGTATCAAACCAACCACAACGGCGCTCCCGCCCAGTGGTCGCGCCAAATTCATGCCCTTTTTCTCCAAGGTGTTGCCCCACCGCACAGAACAGTTCCGTCGGAAAGGGACCAGAGCCAACTCGAGTGGTGTAAGCCTTGGTGATACCGAGCACATAATCCAGGTACAGAGGTCCAAACCCAGTACCCGTGGCAGTACCACCAGCGGTGGTATTAGATGAGGTGACAAAAGGGTATGTGCCATGGTCAATATCCAGCAATGACCCCTGCGCGCCCTCAAACATAATATTTCCGCCCTCTTCGCGGGTGCTATGCAACAAACCAGTCACGTCCGCAACCATCGGCTCTACTTCATCAACCCAGGCCATAGCCTTTGTCAGCGTGTCATCGTAATTCACAGTCTCTTCATGATAGAACGATGTCAGCATAAAGTTGTGGTAGTCCATTAGCTCCTTGAGCTTAACGGCAAACTTATCGCGGTTGAGCATGTCACCCAAACGCAATCCCCGTCGAGCCACTTTGTCTTCATAGGCCGGACCAATGCCTCGCCCAGTAGTACCAATTTTGGCGTCACCGCGAGCGCGCTCACGAGCCTGATCCAACGCAATGTGTATGGGCAAAATCAGGGGGCAGGCAGGAGAGATACGCAGTCGTTCACGTACAGGAACACCCTGCTCTTCCAGCTCCTGCATTTCTTTAAGTAGAGCCTCTGGCGATAGAACCACGCCGTTACCAATCAGGCAGGTCACATTGTCGCGAAGAATACCGGAGGGAATCAGGTGTAGCACCGTTTTCTTGCCGTCAATCACTAATGTGTGACCGGCATTATGGCCGCCCTGGAATCGTGCTACCACCGAAGCCTGATCTGTCAGTAAATCGACAATTTTGCCTTTGCCTTCGTCACCCCATTGGGTGCCGAGCACCACAACATTTTTACCCATGTGAGCTCTCTGTCCTGATAAGGAATATTTAAAGTGGTTTAATTTGAAACTCGCCATCTACCATCAGTAATTGGCGGTCACAGTTTAATTCACCATAATTTGGCTGTTGACCGGGAAAACCGCAGACCACACGTTCGCCGCTCGCACGAAGCTTATCGACAGCTTGTTGCTGAGCAAGCTCCTCGGAGGCATGAGTATAAATACCGGCTAGAACCTGATCCTGTGCATGGGTAAATTGCTCCAATGCTTGCAAACTCATATTAAATCCTGTGGCGGGGCGAGATCGACCGAATCCCTCACCCACGTGGTCATAACGACCGCCATTACCAATAGCCTGCCCAACACCTGGAGCAAATGCCGCAAATACCACACCCGTGTGATAGTGATAACCACGCAGTTCACATAAATCTAGATACAGTTCCGTTTCAGGGCTACTCGCTTTCAGCGCATCCACTACTGCCTGTAACTCATCCAGTGCCAGCTCCACTTCAGCGGGAGCCTCTGCAAGCACCTCTCGAGCACGATCAAGCACCGCCGCGTCGCCAGCCAAATCCACCAACGCACGAATCATCGTCGCCGTAGAAATATCGCTGATATTGCCCGCCACCCAAACATCCAGTTCTGGTACAGACTTACGCTGAAGCAGATCAAATAATTCGGCTTCTTGAGCCTTATTCAACCCGGCATCTTCCAGTAAGTTGCCATAGATTCCCACGTGGCCAAGATCCAATTGAGGTTTTTCTAGCCCGGCTAATCGGAGGGTTTTCACCATTAAGCTGATCACTTCGATATCAGCGGCTAACCCTGCCTCACCATAGAGTTCAACCCCAATCTGAATTGGAGAGCGACTCGCTAACGGGTGACGTGGTCTGGTGTAGAGTACGGTACCTGCATAACAGAGCCTACTGGGTCCATTGCGGCGAAGGCTATGGGCATCCATACGGCTTGTTTGAGGGGTAATATCTGCGCGGATACCCATCATTCGGCCACTGATTTGGTCAGTAACTTTAAAGGTTATCAGATCCAAGTCGGAACCCGTCCCGCTCAATAATGAATCAGTGAACTCTACAAGCGGAGGAATAACGAGGTCGTAACCCCAACAGTGGTAAAGGTCTAGAATCTGTCGACGCAAGCGCTCTACCTGCAACGCCTGGTTGGGCAAAATCTCCTCAACACCATCTGGCAACAGCCAGCGATCAGCAACAGTCATCACATTCACCTACTAATCATCACATTTACTTGCTAATAAGGTATAGAGCACCCGCTCCAAGAAGCATACTAACCAGCCCCATCATGCGCATGCTGCGGTCATCAACTTGAGCTAGCAGTGACGCCATATTGCGCCAACGCGCAGGTGCCAGAAACGGCATAATGCCTTCCAACACTAACATCATACAAAACGCACGAGCCAGATCAACCCACATAATTCAGCTCTTTCAGTCGTAAAAAAACCGGGTTTCCCCGGTTGCGGAATTCTACCACCGTCTCCGGTATGTTGCCGCATTTTTATACCGCAATATACCGGGGTAGATCAGCCCGTCGCTAGGCTGTGAGCTATTTGCCATCCTGACTATTGAGATAGCGGAAAAAATCACTATCAGGGTCAACCAAAAGCACGTCACCCTTGCTGGCAAAAGCTTCTTGGTAAGCATTCAAACTACGCACAAAAGCATAGAACTCGGGGTCTTTATTGTAAGCTTGAGCATAGGTGGAAGTGGCCTGCGCATCGCCCTTACCGCGAGTTTGCTCTGAATCACGATAGGCATTAGCTACAAGTATTGTTTTCTGTCGGTCAGCATCTGCACGAATTTTTTCTGCTTGCTCACGCCCCTCTGAACGCAACACTCTAGCCTCTTTTTCACGCTCGGCTTGCATTCTACGGTAGACCTGCTCACTCACCTCAGGAGGTAGATCGATCCCCTTAACTCGGACATCAACCACCTCAAGACCTAATGATTCACGCACGGTCGTATTAAGACTTGCCGTCAGATGACTCATTAGCTGATCACGCTCACCTGAAACCACCTCATGAAGAGTTCTCGCACCAAACTGATTACGCAGCCCATCATTAACCCGACTAGCCAACCTATCTTGAGCAACCGCTTGATTACCACCCGTTGCTCTATAGTAAGTGTCCACATCCACGATTCGCCACTTGGAGAAAGCGTCCACTATCAACCGCTTTTTCTCAACCGTAAAGAAGCTGGCAGGTTCCGCATCGAGTGTTAATACTCGTGCATCAAATTTTCGAATCTTCTCAGCCAGCGGGATTTTAAAGTGTAACCCGGGCTGGATATCAGTTTGAATGAGACGGCCAAATCGTAATTTTACGGCTTTTTCCGTTTCCTGTATCACGTAAAGGGTACTACTACCCAGCAACAATATAGCTGCAATTAATACCAACGATCCTGTAGAACGACTAATCATCTAGCGCACCCCCCTTGGTCTAGCGGTAGAACTGCTTTCGCTACGTAATTTGTTGATTACTTCATCAACGACGCTGTTCACATCAACGCCATTAGATAAAAATGATTGGCTACGTGAAGATCCTTGCTGGATAATTTTGTCCAGTGGTAGGTAAAGCATATTGTTGCCCCCTTCCACATCGACCAACACCTTCGAGCTATTACTCATGACGTCTTGAATAGCATCTAGATATAGCCGTTGACGCGTCACTTCTGGTGATTTTTGATATTCTTCCAATAGCGACTCAAAGCGCTGAGACTCACCCTCCGCTTCGGCAATCACTTGCGCGAGATAGCCGTTGGATTCTTCGATCATGCGCTGAGCCTGACCACGAGCCTCTGGAATAATACCGTTGGAATAGGTTTGAGCCTCATTAATAAGACGCTCTCTGTCTTCGCGAGCCTTGATGACATCATCATAGGCCGCCTTGACTTGCGTTGGCGGCTTGGCTTCTTGAATATTGATCTTTCGGACTCTGATACCCGTGCCGTAATTGTCGAGGTAAGTCTGCAATCGACTCTTAACCTCATCGCCAATTTTCAGGCGACCGGTGGAGACCACTTCATCCAACTTACTGCTACCTACCACATGACGTAGGGCGCTATCAGTAGCCTGACGCAGACTGATTTCAGGTGTTTTCACATTAAGCACAAAGGCTTTCACGTCACTAATGTTGTACTGAACGCTCAAGGGCAGCTCAACGATATTCTCGTCTTGAGTCAACATCTGGCCACGACTGGAATATTGACGCTCTTCCGTGACACGCACCTTTGTCACGCTATCTACTAGAGATGGATTCCAGTGCAGACCCGCACCCACCGTATCCAGGTACTTCCCTAAGCGCAATACGACTGCCTGCTCTTTCTCATCGACCTGATAGAAGCCAGACATAGCCCAACCTACAACCAAGACCGCCAGTACAATGCCAAGAAAACCGCCACTCGAACCACTTTTTTTGCTACCAGAACCTCCGGAACCGCCAAAGATGCCATCCACTTTGTCTCGTAGTTTTTTCAGCACGTCATCTAAATCTGGGGGGCCGCCACCGTCGTTTTTGCCACCCCAGGGATCTTTGCCACCACCAGGTTCATTCCAGGCCATACTTTTCTCCACATTAGTTAGCGTTACTCAACGGCTGCTGATTGTATCAAGCCGCCAGTGAAATACTATTCTTTCCGGGTCGATACTTTTTTCCGGAGCACTAGTTCTTTTAAAATCGATGGTTCTTTTAAATTAATATCGTGTTATACCCCTTACTATTCTGGTGATGGGGATACCGCCCGCAATTCATTGTGAGACAGCCCTTCTGCTTTCAGCAACCGAAGAAAACTTGGCTTTGGCATACGAACCTCCACCAGCACATCGCCATTATCCATTTGAGACTCAGACACTACCGCATTGTTTTGGTACAACATGGCCCGAAGCCTGCCCAAGGTTGGCGGCAACATCAAACTTTCACAGACAATATCATCAGACAACAATTCTGCGGCAGCCTCAAGAAGCAACAGGCAGCCATCTCCAGTTTGCGCCGACAACCAAACAGCTAGCGGCTTACCGCTCTCATCTCGATCAATTCTAGCCGCCATATCATTCATCAGGTCAATTTTATTAAACACGGTCAGTGTCGGCAGATCCAGAGCATCAATTTCCTCCAACACCTCATTAACGCGCTGGATATTGGTTTGCCGCTCCTCGCTGTGAGCATCAACCACATGCAACAGTAGCGAGGCACTTGCCGCCTCTTCCAACGTGGCATGGAACGCTTCAACTAACTTGTGTGGCAAATGGCTAATAAACCCTACGGTATCAGCCAAAATAATCGGCCCAACATCGTCCAGCTCAATCCGACGCATGGTGGGGTCTAGCGTGGCAAACAACTTGTCTGCTGCATAAACATCCGAATCGGTGAGCCGGTTAAATAGTGTCGATTTACCTGCGTTGGTATACCCCACCAAGGACACTACGGGAATCTCTGCCCGTAGTCGGGAACGACGCCCCTGATCGCGCTGACGACGAACTTTCTCTAGCCGCTTAAGAATTGACTTAATACGATCGCGCAGCAATCGCCGGTCTGTCTCCAGCTGCGTTTCACCCGGGCCACGCAGACCAATACCGCCTTTCTGCCGTTCCAAGTGAGTCCAGCCGCGAACCAATCTCGTTGACATATGTTGCAGCTGAGCCAGCTCAACCTGAAGCTTCCCTTCGTGGGTGCGTGCTCGCTGAGCGAAAATATCGAGAATCAAACCGGTTCGATCAAGAACCCGGCACTTGAGTTCATGCTCCAGATTTCGTTCTTGACTTGGTGATAAACTGTGATTAAAAATAACTAGCCCAGCGGCGTTTTCTTTAACCACCTGACACAGCTCGTCAACCTTGCCTGTGCCGACAAAGTATTTGGGATGAGGGGACTTCCTTTGGCCTGTAACAAGAGAGACCGGATCACCACCTGCGGAGAGAACTAGTTCTTCAAGCTCCCTAGGGTCCTCAGGCTCATGTTCACTGGCTAGATTAAGATGGACCAGTACTGCAAGCTCACCGGAGTCCGGGCGTTCAAAAAACAATCAGCGCTCCTTATGCCTCATCTTCCGACACGCCACCGTCACTATGTGCATCAGGAACAGCCATAGGTAAGCGAACAGGGCGAGAGGGAACCACGGTGGAAATAGCGTGTTTGTAGACCATCTGACTCACGGTATTTTTCAACAGCACGACAAACTGGTCAAACGACTCTATATGGCCTTGTAGCTTAATGCCATTAACCAGAAAAATAGAGACAGGAACGTGCTCTTTGCGCAAGACATTCAAAAAAGGGTCTTGTAAATTATGCCCTTTTGACATCAATATTCTCCTCAATGAAGAAATAAAATAAACCGCGGAAAAAAATGGACCAGCCAAATTAATCGACGACAACGTACACACACCAAAAACAAGGCCTATAATAATACTACCGACCTCTATACTTGTATATGGGCGTGTTTCCCAGTAATTTCAAGCAATTGGCCAAAATATCTTCAAGCACAGCCAACTGCCCGGCCTCAGAGTCAATGTAAATGTCATGTAAATCAGGCCACTTTCGCAGCCAGGTAAGCTGTCGCTTGGCAAGCTGCCTTGTAGCGACAATGCCCTGCCCCACCATTTCATCATAGCTAATGCTACCTGACAGGTATTGCCACATTTGCCGGTAACCAACAGCTTTCATGGACGGCAAATCCATATGCAGATCGTCGCGCTCATATAAATTCCTGACTTCTGATTCAAAGTCCTTCGCCAGCATTGCCTTAAAGCGACGTTCGATACGCTGATGAAGCAGTGCTCTGTTTTGCGGCAACAAGGCAATTTGTACCAATTGATACGAGTCAGTAATGGCAGCTAAGCTACCTCCAACTTCAGTTTGCTCACGCTTGATCTCTGATAAGGGCCTGCCTGTAATCTGAAACACTTCTAACGCCCGCTGTATGCGCTGAGAGTGATTAGGGTGTAATTGAGCGGCAGTGTCTGGGTCAGCTTCAGCCAATCGATTGTGTAGATAGGGCCACCCTTTTTTCGTCGCTTCTTGTTCAATGGCCTGCCGTATCAAGGGGTCCGAGGGAGGACTGTCAGCCAAACCATAAAGAAGCGCCTTAAAATAAAGCATGGTCCCGCCTACCAGCAGCGGAACACGGCCCTCCGCAGTAATGTCTACCATGGCCTGCCTAGCCTCATGGGCAAAATCCGCCGCCGAGTAAGGTGCGGATGGGTCACGAATATCAATCAGCCTATGAGGAATGCGTGCCAGCAATTCTGGTTCGGGTTTTGCTGAGCCAATATCCATACCTTTGTAGACCAACGCTGAGTCCACACTGATCAACTCCACGGGGAGGTACTCCCGCAGGGCTATCGCCAAGTCCGTTTTTCCTGTGGCGGTTGGACCCATCAGAAAGATGGCGAACGGTAAGTCTTTATTCACGACTATATCCAATATGGCCAAATGACATCACATGATTTATGTCGTCAATACCCAGCAACTGCATTAACAGACGATCAACACCTAGGGCCACCCCAGCACAGTCCGGCAACCCACTTTCCATAGCCGCCAACAATTTCGTATCTACAGCCATAGTCGTTTTTTTCATTGCTTGCCTGAGCATTGCATCTGCATCAAAGCGGGATTTTTGTTCAACGGGGTCAACCAATTCACAATACCCATTAGCCAACTCAACCCCGTTCAAAAAAACTTCAAAGCGTCGCGCAACGGTATTTTTCGCTTGATCCTTACCAATTTTGGCCAAGGCTGACTGACAAGCAGGGTAATCATGAACAAACACTAATCCATCGGGTAACTGTGGCTCCACTGAAAGACTAAAGATAAGATCGAGACAGGTGCTCCGGCTTTCATCTGAAAAATCACTACCAGAAACATGAGAAGCCCTGCTTTGAAGCTCAGCAAGGTCAGCTGAATGAGGATTCAGCCCTGTTATATTCTCAAATACATCTGCGTACATCAGTGTCTGGGGTGAATGCTTCAGACCTAGCTCGCATAAGAGGGAGGCCACCTCACCCATCAATTGGCACTCATCCCAACCCGCTCTATACCACTCAAGCATGGTGAACTCAGGGCGGTGTCGGTGACCCACCTCACCATCACGAAACGCCTTTCCCAAATAGTAAATAGAACCGCTATCCGAGGCCAAAAGCCGTTTCATAAAATATTCTGGCGAGCTCTGGAGGTACCGTATATCGCCACTGACCTGTGTATGAAGACAATCAATATGGAGATCAGTGACGCCCGTCTCCGACAGAATAGGCACATCAACCTCTAACACATCACGGATTTCAAAAAACTGGCGGATTTTCGCCTGTACTTTTGCTCGACAACGTAGTGTTTCAAGTGATGCTGTTGGTTGCCAATTAACCATGTAATCTATATTACCTTTCCATTTTACTCATCAGTGCAGATATATCAGGTTAAACAACAGAAGGGCAGCACAGGCCACCCTTCTTTCATTAATTACCACCACGTATTAACGGTTCCTACAAAGCCCCTATTTAGGCTCTGCTTAGATACTCACCTGTGCGCGTGTCAACTTTAACCACTTCCCCAATGTTAAGGAACAGCGGTACTTTCACAACAGCACCGGTGCTTAGCGTAGCTGGTTTAGTGCCACCCTGAGCCGTATCCCCTTTCAACCCAGGGTCTGTATCAACAATTTCTAGCTCCACATGGTTAGGTGCCGTAATGGATAATGGCGCACCGTTATATAAGGTTACAATCACAGTATCCTGTTCTCTCAGCCATTTGGCCGTATCACTAACAACCTTTTCATCCGCTTGGTGCTGCTCAAAAGTATCAGGCTCCATGAAATGCCAGTATTCACCATCGGTATAGAGATACTGCATATCGAGATCCATCACATCAGCACCTTCTAGGGACTCACCAGACTTAAATGTGCGGTCCCAAACCCGGCCCGTTTTTAAATTGCGAATACGCACACGACTAAAAGCCTGGCCTTTGCCGGGTTTAACAAATTCGTTCCCCACGATAGAACATGGATCACCATCCATCATTACTTTCAGACCGGAGCGAAATTCATTGGTAGAATAGTTAGCCATTATTACCTCAAAATTCAGTAAAACTTTCTAGATAGAAGAGACCTCTATGATAACCCGTTCTGTAGCAACTGTGGATAGCCTGACGTGGCAAGAACAACTGTCCACCAGTATTCGTGACCCCAAGCAACTGCTCAATATGCTGGGGCTCGATACCTCTCTGCTGGACGGCGCACTGAATGCGCACGAGGATTTCCCGTTGCGAGTCCCGCTGCCCTATCTGCAACGGATCGCAAAAGGAGACCCAAATGACCCTCTATTAAGGCAAGTGCTGCCACTGGGCAGTGAATTGCTGGCGGCTCCAGGCTATAGCGATGACCCTCTCGATGAACAAAACTCAAACCCAATGCCGGGGTTAGTGCACAAATATCACGGACGGGTATTACTCATAGTTAGCCCCAATTGTGCTATCAATTGTCGATATTGCTTTCGTCGCCACTTTCCCTATCAAGACAACAAACCTGGCCGTAGTGAGTGGCAACACGCACTTGACTATATTGCTAGTGACAGTTCCATCACAGAAGTTATCTATAGCGGAGGTGATCCTCTAGCGACCAGTGACAAGCAACTACAGTGGTTAACAGAAGAAGTCGCCAGCATAAAGCACGTCCAGCGGTTGCGTGTTCATACCCGACTACCGATAGTCATTCCCAACCGAATCACCGATAGCTGCCTCCAATGGCTTACCAGCACCCGACTTATACCTTCGATGGTAATTCACAGCAATCACCCCAACGAGCTGGATAAAGAGGTCGCCAATGCCCTTTATCGGTTGAAGCGGGCGGGTGTCACACTACTGAATCAAACGGTACTGCTATCTGGAATAAATGACACCCTACCGGCACTTCAACAATTGAGTGAACGGCTGTTTGAAGTTGGCGTCCTACCCTACTACCTTCATCAATTGGATCGAATAAATGGAGCCGCACATTTTGAAGTTACAGACCTCATAGCCAAACAATTGATTGCTGAGCTAACAGCTGTATTGCCAGGCTATTTAGTACCGAAGCTGGTACGTGAAATACCCAGTGCAAAAAGCAAAGTACTAATACTATAAGTACTTCTCTAGCCTGACCAGTCACTACAAAGAAAACACAAACCAAATCAGATAATTTAGACACGGTAGCTCTACGCCAATATTCATTTATAATAATTCTTTGTGACGAAAATTAAAACCGCCTTGATTCAAGTACACTGAGACTCGAATGCGCTAAGCACGTTAACAGCACTGAGGTATTAACCAAGCTGCTTCAGGACAAATCCTGGGATCTCTTCAACGCCCGGCTCAGCGGAGAAGAGCTCACGATCAAATCAATCTTCCCAGTGATAAGAAAGCTCAATCTGGATATACCTGCTGTATTAATCTCAGACGAATACAATCCACCAGACATTGCTGAAGGTCTTCGACTCGAGGCCGCTGATATCATCCCAGTGGATCAAGATCAGCATTTTCTACTAGCCATAGCTCGCACGCTTTACGATCTGGAGCCTACGCTCATGCCGAAGCACGCTGCAATCGGTTGCCTGGTAGTTCCGAAGATGCTCTCGCTATCAGCCAGGAAGGCACCTATTTATTTGCCAATGAGAGTTACTCACCACTGTTTGGCTACTTAAACGATGACAGCATGATTTGCTTACCCGTCATCGATAACATATCTGCCGAAGACCGGCCTCGAATGAAGAGGTTTCTCAAGCCGATTGAGGCCGTGGATACCGAAACCATCCAATTCGCGGGTATTACAAACAACGAAACACCCGTACCAATTGAAATCCGAATAGCCAAAGTTGTTGAATTGATCAATGGCGTTATTTTTCAAACCGCTAAAAAGCATAATACTTCTACATTTTTATATACTACTATCGACCGCTACTTGAATACCCAGAAAGAAATTGGTCTACAGAAAATAGAATATTTAGTTTATCTCTTGGTCGAAAAAATCAAGACGGAAAGTAAAGACAGCACCGAAAACACGGCTATTCATTAATATCAGTGGACATACCATCGCCGATGAAGGGTTTACCTTCTGGCTAAAAGTTGCACTGAAAGCCTCAGGATTGCCTCCTAAACATTTAATATTTCAGCTTCGTAAAATTGATCGAGGAGCCAGGTCGACTTAATGGTGACGTCGCGCTGTCTCATTTTGGACTGGCCATTGAGCCCATGAAACTATTGAAAAAGCTTTCGGTCAACTTTGTGTAATTTGATAGTGTCGTTATTGAAAAGGCCAATGAAAGTAAAGATGGAGTAGAAGAAGTTGAAATTCTTATCAACGCATTGAAAGCTGAAGATGAGAAGATTATTGCTCCCTATGTAGAGCGGGCCGATATGACCCTCAAGCTATGGCGTTGCGGGGTTCATTATATACAAGGGTGCTTCCTGCAATCGCCCTCGCCAGTGATGAATTACGATTTCAGCGACGAGAACTAACACATTACTGCTTCCCATCGCATAACGCGTATAAATATTATTTCAAATGCAAGGTATCCCTGTCGCTAAAACCCATCAGATAAAGGATGCCATCCAGACCCAGCTTTGAAATAGCCTGTTTGGCCGTAGCTTTCACTAAAGGCTTGGCCCTAAAAGCAATACCCAAACCAGCAATACTCAACATTGGCAAGTCATTTGCCCCGTCACCCACCGCAATTACCTGCTCGAGGTCAATGTTCTCACCCGCAGCAATCTCTCTTAATAACTGAGCCTTACGTTGACCATCGACCACTTCACCAGCGACACTACCCGTTACTTTTCCGCCAACAATTTCCAGCTGATTAGCATACACATAATCTATGCCCAGCTTCTCCTGAATACGTTCGGCGAAGTAATCAAACCCTCCTGAGAGAATAGCGGTTTTATAACCCAGTTTTTTCAGTGTGGATATCAAATCCTCGGCACCCTCTGTAAGCCTCAAACGCTGGGCCACCCGCTCTAACACAGATTCATCCAAGCCTTTAAGCAGCGCCATTCTCCTGACAAAGCTCTCTTTAAAGTCCAACTCGCCACGCATGGCAGACTCAGTAATAGCCGACACCTCCCGGCCAACTCCGGCCTCCCTGGCTAGTTCATCAATCACCTCGGCATCAATCAGCGTGGAATCCATATCAAATACCACCAAACGTCGGTTTCGGCGAAAAATATTATCCTCTTGATATGCCACATCCACATCCATCTCAGACGACAACTCCAGCAGTGAACTCCGTAATGCAGCGATGTCTACTGGCTCGCCTCGCAATGAAAACTCTACGCAGGCTTTACTGTGGTTCTCGATCAGCTCCAAGGGCACACGTCCAGAGAGACGGGTAATCTTGTCGATGTTCAGCCCCTGATCCACTGTCACTGTGGTAACACGGGCAATATGCTGTGCGGTCACCCGGTGAGTAAGCAACGTCACAATATGACGAGGTTTGCCTTGCTGGCCGACCCAGTGCTCATAGCTCTCTTCTGAAATAGACAGAAATCTAACCTTCATATCCATAGAGTGAAGACTGGAAAGGACTTCCTTTTGAACCTGTGCGGCATCCTGATTCTCTGGAATTTTTGCAAGAATCCCAAGGTTTAGACTATCGTGAATGACAGCTTGCCCTATATCCAGAACATCGGAACCGTGCTTCACTAGTACTTCAGACACAGCACGTGTAACACCTGGCTTATCCTCACCAGACACATTGATCAGTATAATTTCTCTCACAGTGGATTCCATCACAGGTGGCACATGCCACAACGGCTATCATATTGAGAGGGTATTATAGGAGAGCTAGGAATAAGATAGAATGCGCTCATCGAACAAACCTCATAAAAACAAACGTCTCATCAACACAGGTGACACTAACGAACCCAACGGACGTCTTGCTTGATGGGTACCATACATAAATCATTTGCTAAAAGACTGCCCACATTTACCCTGATACTTACACTGGTAACAGGCTTGGTGATTGGCTTAGTCCTCAGCCTACAGTTACATTTTCTCGCCACAGAACAACTTAATCATCTAGGTAAAACCCTCTCGACACAATTGGCCAAAATAGTACGAGACCCTATTATTCATCAAGATACGCTCAGCCTGCAGGTTGAAGTTGATGAAATGTTGCCGATTGACGGGGTTCAGCGAGCCTCTGTCTACGATGCCAGCAATCACCTTCTCGTACAGGCCCAACACGCGCACCTTCCTGAGCGGGAACCAAGTCGACACACCAGCTCCATTACCATTGAGGATACAATTGCTGGCTATGTCACTATCGACTTAGATAAATACTACCTATCGACCTCGTCTAGAGAATTACTGCAGCTCTTCGTCTTTTTCTGGCTAGCCCTGACTTCAGTTCTGGTATTGCTCTCGATCCAACTGGGAAGAAAATTTTCCACCCGGCTGAAACATATGACCCAACAACTCCCCGGCGACGAATCAACGGAACTGGACGAATTAAGCCTCCTTGAACAAAGGATTGAGCCACTAATAGCTACTAGGCAACAATTTACCAGAAAGCATTCAATTTGCCACAGCTCTCTACTGGGTATTGCCTGCCAAAACCTATCGCGTCTTGAAAGCCTACTCAATCAAGAACACTTTGATGCACTGATGACCCGACTGGACCAGTTGGTAAATGATGCAACTGAACTTTATGGCGCCACGCGTCTCAACGGCAATCGATACAGCATTTATCTCGAATTTAGTAGTGAATATGATCAGGGAGACCACCGGATTCGAGCCATCTACTGCGCTACGGCACTGTTTAAACTGGTTCAACAGCTGCTCGCCTCCCAAGGTGTTACGGTAGAGCTGGTGGGCACCATTACCAGTTGTCTCCAACCGCTGTCCTCATCAACACTGATTAATGAGCGCAGCCATGAGAAGCGTATCGAGAGTTTGGTAACGATATTGGATAAAGCCGTGACGGGCGAAATACTGCTGGATCAGGCCACAGGTTCTCACCCTTCTCTGGTCGATGTATCCTCGTCACCACTTGCCGAAGGTAGTCCTTTATATCGAGTCAACGGACTCAATGGCTCAGGGGAAAAGCTGGTTTCTCAACAACTGGCTCTACTTACCCGTAATCGCTAATTAGATCGCGTATAGATTGTATGCGGCTCGAACTTTCTCATAGTCAAAACAGCTCATATATAGCTACATACAGTTTTAAAAAACTACTGATCAGCTGCAGCGCGACCAACTTCAAAGTCAACGCCTTGAATATCAGATTCAGCAATCAAATTATGAATATACTGACTTATAGCTCTGCGCTGCCCAAATTCGATCAACAGGTTAGCCACATCATTTTTTACCTGTTCGTATTCCAGTTGTTTTCCTTGCAGTTTTTTGTCTACGTATACCACATGGAAACCATAGCGAGACTCGACAGGCTCGTTGGCTAGGCCTTCTTCAAGCTCAAAGATCGCCTCTTCAAACTCTGGTGTAGTCTGCCCTTTGGTGATCTGCCCCAAACTACCTCCCGTTTCCTTGGAAGGGCAGTCTGAATGCTCATTCGCCAGCGCTTCAAATTGATCAAATGATTCGACCAGTCTTGAAATTAGCGCTTGTGCCGCTTCTTTAGCCACACCCCTTTTTTCATCGTCTT
The DNA here is from genome assembly GCA_047635115.1 of Porticoccus sp. Classification (GTDB taxonomy): domain Bacteria; phylum Pseudomonadota; class Gammaproteobacteria; order Pseudomonadales; family Porticoccaceae; genus Porticoccus. The sequence goes on from JBLIJA010000012.1 coordinate 17,966, forward strand.
CTGGATCAGCTCCGAGGAGAATATGCTTTATCTCCATTAGATCCTGACTGACGAACTGAGCCTTGTTTGCATCAAAATACCGCTGACATTCTTCTTCGTTAACTTCTGGCGGAGACGCTTCTTTTTCAATCAATCGACTGATAATGGTTTCTTCGGAAGGCACATTGCTATCTTCCGGAAGGTCCTTATCCAGACCAAGCTCTTTCGCTTTTTGCAACAACAGCAGTTGGATAATTAATACTTCCGAAGCTTTGTTAACACCCGCTTCAGGAGATTCAGACGGATGGTATTGTAATTCCCTGGCAACTTCATCTGGGGTGATTTTAGTACCATTAACCGTAATTTCAGAAATGTCTACAGGGTTGTTGTCAGCGGAATCAGTACTGGAAGAAGAGCTCATAGGGTTAATCTCTATTACTTGATTGTTATCAAAATAACCAACAGAAGAGTCCGGATTTCTCCACAGCCCCACTGTCGGCACGATTCAGATTAAGCGCGTTTCTGGCGAACTATCTGGTAGTTGCGTAATAAGTATTTAACTGGCGCAGCCACACCGCTAATGATATGAACTAGACGAGTAAAAGGGAAGATCAAGAACAACGTCATCCCCAAAAATACATGTAGTTTATACTCTAAACCTACTAAAACACGATTGACTGCGCCCAGTCTGCCAATATCACCATCACAGAACCATCCATATGTTGGCTTGAAGCAAAGGTAGTGCTCGGCCCCAGTGTCAACTGGATGTAGAGTAGGATAAGCACCAGGTACCAGAGGAGCCCAACTAGTGTCCGGTGAAAAGAACATTAAGATATTTGGTAGCCACTACAATGTAAAAGCGCGAATTGAAACGATGGACTTCCTCTCTGCTCACGCGGACCATCTGGAATTACTACACTGGCTATTAAATATACCTACCGCATATAAACACTGCCTTGTAACTCATGTCGAAGAAGCCGCATCAGACAAGTTTCGCATTACCATAAATGAAGAGCTTAACTGGTCAGCCTGCGTGCCGATTATGAGTGACAAGGTAATTTTGTAATTATCTTTGTTCACAAACAAACTGTCATCCACAAAAAATCAACCTGTAACAATCTCACAACTGAGCTTGACCTCAGCAGATAGAGAGTTCGTGATAAAACAGGTGTCTTTCGCTTTTTTCAATATACGCTTGGCTTTCTCACTATCCTCTAATGACGCTATCGCGAGTTTGACGTTAGTGTGAACACGAGTGAATTTGACCTGACGCTCGACCTTTTCAAGTTGCCCCGCAGAGGAGCATTCCACATGAACTCAGTTCAGATCATAAGCCCTGACGATAGATCGGAAAGATAACACGAAACAATTTTCCACCGCTGCTACCAGTAATTCTTCCGGAGACCACACATCGCCTAAGCCATCAAATGCTACGGGTGGTGCAACTTCCACAGTGCAGCCATTTTCCAACGAGGACATCACACTACCGATTGGATCAGCAGATACCTCTGCCGTATAAGTATGGGGGAATGCTTTCATAGATAACGCCTTTTGAATTACTGCTTAAAAAATAATAAATTAAAAAAATACCTTAAAAGAGCATAAACCTAGCCCACGTTTTCTGATGCTATTGTTTCAGATAAGAGCGCAACGGTCTTAATTTGAAGATACACCTGACTGCCTGTTTCAAGCTGTAAATGCTCCATATATTTTCGGGTGATGCTTTCGCACACAATTCATTTCGCCAATATCTGTCCCCGAGGCCAGCAGTGCTTTATTGATTTGCTGTTTATCGCTCAGGGTAATGCCCGGTGCAGGGAGCGTGAGTAATGAAGAGCCTCCGCCAGACAACCAAATCAAGAAATCGTTGCGCCGCGATCTCGCTGTTGTTCTCCGATACGGGGTGAGCCGCACCGATAACGACAACGCTTCTGCCTAAACCCTTGCCTATTTTGCCATCCAAACTACTCGCCAAAAACCCGGGCAATACCACGCTGGGATCAGCAGCCGCTACCGCCGTTTGGAATAACGCCAAAAGTAGTTCGCGTGGCTCAACAGGTAAGTCTGACATCGTGTCCTCTTTCATTCATAAAAGCATACTCCAAGTAATCTATGATCATCCGCTTTAACCATAAGACTGACTTTATTATGTTGATATCTCTAGCTTCTGGCCATTGAAAGTGGATAATCGTTATTCCATTTAATACCACTGTTGACGGAAATAGCCCTCTGAAAGATAAACAGTTTATCGATGCCCAGCAACTACTGGATGATTCGTTTTCTCTAGGATTACAAATTTTGGAAAGCGGTTACGTTCCCCACTTTATTATCGGTGTATGGCGAGGTGGCACTCCAGTGGGGATTGTCGTACAAGAATTGCTAGATTATTTCGGTATTAAAACAGATCACATTGCCATTCGCACATCGTTCTACACTTCCCGCGGTGAAACCGCTGATGCCGTAAAAGTACATGGATTGGGCCATGTAATCGACAATATACGCAATGCGGATTCCATCCTGATTATTGATGATGTCTACGACACCGGCCTCAGCATGAAACAAATCGTGGATGAGATTGAACAGGCCTGTGCGGACAAACTGCCTGAAATTCGTATTGCAATGCCCTACTTCAAACCGGGCAACAATAAAACGGACCGGACACCGGATTACCATCTCCACCAAACCGACAAATGGCTGGTGTTTCCCCATGAATTATCGGGACTCAGTGCGCAGGAAATTCTGAATAAAAAACCCGGTATTGCTACATTAAGAGACAAGCTTGAGAAAAGGGCCCAGCTAGAAAACGACACTCTTGAGAAATAAACTGAAAGGGCGCATTAGTATTGAGGCCTTTTCACGATTGTTATTTATACCGCGCTATTTGGCTAAAGCCCGAGACACTTTCGACCCATTCTCTCGTCCCAGTTTATCGGCAATAAACTGACCCGCTTCAATCAATTTATCCAAATCCACTCCATGCTCAATGCCCAAGCCATTGAGCATATATACCAAATCTTCGGTGGCTACATTGCCAGCAGCACCTTTGGCGTAAGGACAGCCACCCAGTCCGGCAACAGAGCTGTCTACCACATCAACGCCTATTTGTAGCGCCGCATAGATATTTGCCAACGCCTGCCCATAGGTATCGTGTAAATGTACCGCCAGCTTATGGATAGAAACCCGCTCAGCGACTGCTTCAATCACACGAACAATACTGCCCGGGGTTCCCACACCAGTCGTATCGCCAAGGGATACTTCATAACAGCCCATGCCATCAAGCCTTGCCGCTACTTCCGCCACTTTACGGGGATTAACCTCACCCTCGTAAGGACAACCCACCACACAGGAAATATAACCCCGTACCGGTAGCCCAGCCGCCTTGGCCGACTCCATAATGGGTGCAAAGCGGTCCAGACTTTCATCGATGGAGCAATTGATATTCTTTTGACAGAATGCCTCTGATGCCGCAGCAAAAATCGCCATTTCACTGACATTCACAGATACAGCCCGGTCAAAACCTTGAAGGTTAGGCGTGAGGGCCGCGTAGGTCACACCCGCTTTTCGTTCAATACCCTGAAACACCGCATCACTACCCGACATCTGTGGCACCCATTTTGGGTTCACAAAACTGCCCGCCTCAATATAGCTGATACCCGCATCAGCCAACCGGTGGATCAACTCAATCTTCACCTCAGTGCTGATCGGTTGTTGCTCGTTTTGAAGACCATCTCTTGGGCCCACTTCAACGATTTTTACTTTTTTGGGTAAGGTCATGGCTTTGATCGGACAATGAGACTCGATACTTCTTGTTGGGTTATATAGTTTACGTTACTTTTTTTGCACCGAAATTGGAAGGTGACGGCAAGGTTGATTCGTTAATATGATGAGATGAATCACATCTAGCGCCACTTACATCTTATTAAAACCGCTTAGATCAGCGGCCATAGTCTTCATGACACCTCTAAGTAGGCTGTAACCCGTTGTTATTTGATGAAACAGCTTTATGGTAAGCGGAAATGAAATCTTCCGTGACGGGCTTACATTCGGCCAGCGAGTTTCAGATAAAACAGCAGCGTTTGGCGGGTCTTCGTCATTCATTTGTATTTTCATCGCTTTTATAGCTGGCTGGATAACTATTAATGTGTACTGGCTCTCTAGTGAGAGCGGGTTCGTCCCTTTTCCTTTTATTTTACTTAACCTTGGTCTATCCAGTTTAGCTACTTTTCAGCAGCCCATAATCATGATGCCTCAAAATCGACAATCGTTTAAAGATAGATTAAAGCAAGAAATAACATTTGAAATTAATCTTAAGCTAACACTAATGCGGTTACATGGAAAAATGGATTCCTTGATTCAAAATAAAGGTAATTCTGGTGAAATCTGAGGCTGCCCCTTCCCCTCTAGTCACTTATTCCTCATATAGCTCTTCTATATACCCGTTATTTTTTATTCAAAACAATCCAAGCATTGTCTGAAGACAAGCTCGATCAGAATCTCTCATTCCAGAAACAAAGTGTTACCCGCCCAGCGCTAACAATTTACTGGTGGTAAAGCTCATTAGTTACGTTGGTTTATTTAATCACGATGGGATTCACCGGCAAGCCGGTCCCGTCTTTCATTTTTAGCGGAGCTGCGCTGAAGAAGAAACTGTAGCGACCATCTTTTGTGCTGGACGCTACAGTTCATCCAACCAGTAGATTTGACTCAGGACTATACCGAGGTCACGAATTAGCGCGCCGTGAAGCGGTATAATGCACGATTCGCCATTTATAGTTTGTGCCGATTTTTCAATGACTAAGTTATCTGAAGTGACAACAGGAATTTCCATTTCGTCTAGCCAAGAAACAAGATCTTTGCTGTAACACAAACCGAGTTCAGTTAAATAATTCCAATTATTGTGATCTGTTTTATCGTAAAAATGACCCATAGAGCCGGTACGAATTAATAAAATTTCACGCTTTTCTATGATTGCTTTCTGGGCTTCCGCGGTTTTTTTAAGATTGGGTAGATTGATGCAGGTATTCGGTACTAAGCGGCCGTTTTTATCTCCCAATAATTTCCTTACATCCAATAGCACTCCACGGCCAGCAATCGCTTTTTGCCTATACCAACAAAGTCATTACCATGTATCGTCGAGTCAGCGGATTTACCATTGTACACTTCGTTGTTGTATCAGGCGTAGCCCGACGCATCCACACGGGTAGTGCCTTGCAAGTACATAAACACCGCATCATCCGAATACTTCATGCCACCAGACAACCGGTCAATTTTTCCCGAGGAATATATACTTTGATCCTGAGACATAAAATGTTGCACTGGCACACGACCCGGAAACACCGGACCAAAACCATGGGCCATCGGTATTTTCAGGGTAAAACGTTCCCCTGTTTTTATGGTGGCGACACCACGTAAGACCTGGCCATTAACAAAATACTGGCCGTCATTTTGCGCCTACCCTCGCTGGAATCATCAAACATCGTCAGCCCCCTTTCTAGTATTATTATTTATCACTAATGCTATAACACCGGTATTTAAGCTCGGTGTATTCATCGATACCAAAACTTGATCCTTCACGACCCATACCACTGGATTTAACGCCACCAAAGGGAGCGACTGCCGTTGAAATAAGACCAGTATTGATACCCACCATGCCGTATTCCAAGGCGTCTGAAACACGAGTGATGATATTGATGTTATTGGAAAACAAGTACGCAGCCAATCCAAACTCGGTATTGTTTGCCTGCTCAACAACCTGTTCTTCACCTGAGAAACTAAACAGCGGTGCTAGGGGACCAAACGTTTCTTGTTTGGCGCATAACATGCTGTCATTGGCATTAATTAACACAGTCGGTTCAAACCATTTGCCACCTAGAGCATGCCGTTTTCCACCAAGGATAACTTGGCCGCCACCCTCTATCCCGTCGGCAATTTGCTGCTCAACTTTTTGCACGGCATGTTCACTAATTAGTGGGCCGATATCGGTACCGGTCTCTGTGCCTATCCCCACCTTTAGTGTCGCCACTCGTGTTGCTAGCAATTGTGAGAATTCCTGGTAAATACTTTCTTGAACATAAATGCGGTTGGCGCAAATACAGGTTTGCCCAGCATTTCGAAATTTGCTTTTGATTAACTCATCAACAGCGAGGTTAATGTCGGCATCGTCAAATACGATAAAGGGTGCATTACCACCAAGCTCAAGAGAGATTTTTTTGACGGTGGGCGCGCACGCAGCCATTAATTTTGAACCAACGTGGGTTGATCCAGTAAAACTTAATTTACGTACAATCGGACTAGCAGTGAGGGTTTCGCCAATCTGTTGGGCATCGCCCGTAATAACGTTTAATACCCCGTCAGGAATGCCGGCTTGCTGCGCTAAAGCAGCCAAAGCAAAGGCGGTTAAAGGTGTCTCTAGGGCTGGCTTAACGATAATGGTGCAGCCAGCTGCAAGTGCAGGCGCCACTTTTCGAGTGATCATGGCGGCGGGGAAATTCCACGGCGTAATCGCAGCGCAGACACCCACGGGTTCACGTGACACAACAATACGTTTATCGCGGCCATGCCCGGGAATTGTCTGGCCGTATATTCGCTTGGCTTCTTCTGCATACCATTCAATGTAGCTGGCGGCATACTTTATTTCGCCTAAGGCTTCTGTCAGAGGCTTACCTTGCTCAAGAGACATAAGGTAAGCCAACTGTTCACCATGCTTAATCATCAATTGATTCCAAGCCTTCAAATAATTTGCCCGCTCGTGTGCGGCCAAGCCACTCCATGCAGGTAATGCTATAGCTGCGGCATTGATGGCTTGTTGCGTTTCTTTTTCTGCAAACAATGGGACTCGAGTTAATAGATCACCGTTGGCGGGGTTTAGTACTTCTGCTGAATGACCATTTTCAAGCCATTGCCCACCTACTAAACATTGGTTTTTAAAAAAATTAAAGGTTTGAAACTCCATATTAATCCCCCGATCCAGATCTTTTACAAAGATCTGATCTGTTTCACTCACAAAAAAGTTTTTTCCATAAATAATCGCCGTTAATATAACACCTGCAGCGAAAGCCCAAGCCGAATCTTTAATCACTAATATTGCCGCAATCACGCCTGCAATACCTAAGCCCCTCTGACTTCAAGGTTCCATAATACCTATTCGCACACTCACAAACCCCTGTATTAATAGTGTCAGTGCAAGAGCAACACCTAATATGGGTTTCACTAGACTCACGATAGGCAACAGCAGCCAACAGGTATTGGTACCCCATCGAAAAGAGCCTGGTCCGCCAAAGATCAAATTCATACTCTCTTTTCCCTGCATGTAACGTTCAACCATTACCACATGCATAGCCCCCCACAAGGGTCCGCACATCACTATGTCAGGCCCAAAAATACTCATTAAAAAATTTCTCCCACCAAAGATTAAATGTGCACGATTTAGGTCGTAATCAATTTTTTCGTCAGAACGAACAATATCAGCTTCAGCTAAAATGCTTTGCTCTGCAATATGTCACCAAACAACACGATATAGGCGGCCAGCACTGTCGGTATGGCGTTAAGAAACATGGTCATTGGTGGGATCTCGACACCAAAGATCGTGTATTCCCTGAACATTAGTAAAAAATTCGGCTGGGTAAAGCCCCAGATAATGCTGGGCCATGATGATTCGCGGGCTAAAGGCGCGATAATAATCGCCAATATAATGATTGGGAAAATGTTTAACTTATCAAGGGTTGACCATAGTTTTCATCGCTGCCTTAATTCAGAAAAATGGCGAGAAAAAATCAAAGTGTCCTTTCCAACGAATGGCGGCAGCAGAAAGCAATGGGATACGCTGTGTGACACATACTCGATTGACCGCCTTGCGTGTTTCAAGGTTATCACTGCAATCCAGAACCAAGTCTACCTCAGGTACATATTCCTCTAGGTCTTCCTCGGTCAGAGCCTCCAACTCAATCTCTGGAGTAAATCCTGGCAATCTCTCTTCAGCTAACTCTGCCTTCTGCTCTCCAGCAATATTTGTATCGAACA
>JBLIJA010000013.1:0-25638 GCA_047635115.1 Porticoccus sp.
TTATCGAGTGCAGCGGTTAGTGACTTATTTAGACCCTTGGGCTGATCAGTACAACGCGGGTTATCAGTTGACGCAGTCATTGATAGCGTTTGGTCGTGGCGAATGGTTTGGAGTGGGTCTGGGTAATAGTGTGCAAAAGCTATTCTATTTGCCGGAAGCGCATACCGATTTTGTCTTTGCTATCTATGCTGAAGAATTTGGGTTACTGGGCGTTGCTGTTGTTATCGGGCTTTATATTTTATTGGTATCTCGTATTTTTCATGTGGCTAAAAAAGCGTTGCGTCGTCAGGACTGGTTTGCCGCCTATATCTGTTTTGGTGTTGCCATGATGCTGGCAGGTCAGACCTTTATCAATATCGGTGTCACGTCAGGATTGTTGCCTACTAAAGGACTGACGTTGCCGTTTATCAGTTATGGCGGCAGTAGCTTGTTGATATGCAGTGCCATGGTGGCGTTAGTGTTACGAATTAGCCGGGAAATGGACAATGCTCCGGCGGTGGCAAAGCAGGTGAGACGTGACAGAGCGGAGATGTAACAAGGTGATAGTGATGGCGGGCGGTACGGGAGGCCATGTGTTTCCAGCTTTGGCGGTGGCGCAAGAACTTCGTGCGCGAGGTGTTAGCGTGAGCTGGCTCGGTACCCGGCGTGGTATTGAGGCAGAGCTAGTGCCAGCTAATCAGTTTCCGATTAATTACATTGATGTGGAAGGGCTGCGTGGTAAGGGTGTGGTTAAGTTATTAAAAGCCCCGTTCCTCTTGGTTAGGGCTCTCTGGCAGGCGTTTGGTCTTGTTCGTCAAGAGAGTCCCGATGCCGTACTAGGCTTGGGTGGCTTTGCTTCTGGCCCCGGCGGCTTAGCGGCGAGAATGTTGGGGCTGCCATTGGTCATTCACGAGCAGAATGCAGTGGCTGGAACGACTAATAAGTTATTGGCAAAAATAGCAAGCCGAGTATTGGAAGGCTTTCCCGGTGTATTGCCCGGAGGTGAGTGGACGGGCAATCCGGTGCGTAACGACATTGTTCGTTTAGTCGGGCCAGAGCAGCGTATAGCTCAAGGTGGTCGCCCTCTAAGGTTATTGGTGTTGGGTGGCAGTTTGGGTGCATTAGCGATCAATCAACAAATACCAGAAGCTCTGTCGTTGTTGTCGGGGAGCCAGCAGTTAGAGGTGCGGCATCAGTGTGGCAAAGCCCATGTAGCAGTCACCGAAGAGGCTTATCAAGCGGCGGTGGTGAAAGCTCATGTAATCCCCTTTATTGCTGACATGGCTGAGGCCTACGGTTGGGCCGATATGGTGATTTGTCGTTCCGGTGCGCTCACCGTATCAGAGCTAGCGGCTGTAGGTGTGGGGTCACTGCTGATTCCTTTCCCGCACGCTATTGATGATCATCAGACTCGCAACGGTGAGTGGTTGGTGAAGCACGGTGCCGCAGAGTTAATACAGCAAGAAGATTTGACCGCTGAGAAGTTGGCGCTGCTGTTGCAGCAGTGGATGGGCGATAAAGAAAAATTACTTGCTATGGCCGTGAGCGCTCGACAGTTAGCCAAGCCTGATGTTGCCGAGGCTATAGCCGATATCTGCATGGAGGTGTGCTGTGAGTGCTGACGGTATTTATCAGGTGCCAGAAATGCGCCGTATTCGCCGCATTCACTTTATTGGTATCGGTGGTAGTGGCATGTGCGGTATTGCTGAAGTGCTATTGAATCAGGGCTATGAAATTTCTGGCTCTGATTTAGGTGAAAATAATAATACCCGGCGCTTGCAGGAGCTGGGGGCAACCATACATCTAGGTCATGATGCGATCAACATCATCAATGTAAATGTGGTGGTGAAATCTTCAGCCGTGACCATGGATAACCCAGAGATGATTGCTGCGCGAGAGCAGCGTATCCCAATTGTTCGCCGGGCAGAAATGCTGGCCGAGCTGATGCGTTACCGGCATGGTATTGCGGTGGCGGGTACTCATGGAAAAACCACAACGACGAGCTTGCTGGCATCAATACTGGCCGCTGGTGGCAAGGATCCCACCTTTGTAATTGGTGGGTTGGTTATGAGTGCTGGCACCAATGCTCGGTTGGGGGAAAGTCGTTATCTTGTGGCGGAGGCGGATGAGAGTGATGCCTCTTTTCTTCATTTGCAGCCTATGGTGGCGGTGATTACAAATATCGATGCCGACCATATGGAGACCTATGACTTTGATTTCAACCGGTTGAAACAAACGTTTGTAGAGTTCCTCCACAACCTACCGTTCTACGGACTTGCTGTACTTTGTATTGACGACCCGGTAGTTCGGGAGATTCTGCCGGATGTATCCCGGCCAGTGCTGACCTACGGTCTTTCAGCAGATGCCGATTTTCGGATTGATGACGTGGTTATGAATAAGCACCAAAGCCGCTTTGTTGTGCATCGTCCCGATCAAAACAAGTCGCTGGTCATAGAGATGAGCATCCCTGGTGTACATAACGCATTAAATGCCACGGCTGCCATTGCAGTGGCCACTGATGAGGGGGTGTCGGATAACGCCATTAAGTCCGGTTTAACGGGCTTTCAGGGCGTTGGGCGTCGTTTTGAAATATACGGAGAATACCCGGTTCGCAGGGGGGTGGCGACGTTGGTGGATGACTACGGTCATCACCCCAGAGAAGTTGCTGCGACTATTAAAGCTGTGCGTGAGGGTTGGCCGGAAAAGCGATTGGTTATGGTGTTCCAGCCGCATCGCTATACCCGGACACGAGACCTCTACGAGGATTTTGTACAGGTTCTTTCGAGCTGTGATGTGTTGCTACTGCTGGCCGTGTATTCGGCTGGCGAAGAGGCTATACCCGGTGCGGACAGTCGGGCGTTGTGCCGCAGTATTCGGCAGCGAGGTTTGGTAGACCCAATTTATGTTCAAGACATTGATGGCGTTGGGGGTGTCCTTAGGGACATTGTTGAAGGGGGCGATATTGTGATTACTCAGGGTGCAGGTAGTGTTGGCAAACTGGTAAAGAGCTTGGCCGAAAGCAAGTTGGTGTAGAGAAGACTGGTGGCAGTGAGTGATGCAATGAAAAAGAAATATGGTCGAGTGGGGGTGCTTTATGGCGGTACCTCCGCTGAGCGCGATATTTCGCTTCTTTCAGGTAAAGCGGTGATAGCCGCTTTGCGTCGTTGTGGCGTGGACACCGTTCCCATAGATGTGGGCGCAGACCTATTGGAACGGTTGCCTGCACTTCAGTTGGATAGAGCACTCATTATGTTACATGGCCCCGGGGGCGAAGATGGAAGCCTTCAAGGCGCGTTGGGGTTTCTGGGACTGCCTTACACCGGTAGTGGTGTGTTCGCCTCAGCGCTGGCAATGGATAAGCTACACAGCAAACAGTTTTGGAAAGGCGTGGGTTTACCTACGCCAAAGTTTGCCTCGCTTAATGAAAATACGGATTGGCAGGCAACCCTGGATACCCTTGGTGGCGTTGTGATGGTGAAGCCGTCCCACGAAGGGTCCAGCCTTGGGATGGCTCGGGCAGATAACAAAGATGCACTACGACAGGCATGGCAGGCCGCCGCAAAACTCGATAGCAGCGTGATTGCCGAGCAGTGGATTGTGGGTGCGGAGTACACCGTTACCGTACTTGGTGATGAACTGCTGCCGGCCATTAAGCTGGAAACTGATCATGCCTTTTATGACTACGACGCCAAGTATCTTGCGGATGATACTCGCTACCTTTGTCCTTGTGGGCTAGATATCGATGCTGAATCAAATCTTCGTGATTTGGCTCGTCGAGCGTTTAACAGTTTGAATTGCAGTGGCTGGGGCAGAGTGGATGTTATGGCCGATGAGGAGGGTTACTTATTTTTACTAGAAGTGAACACCATTCCAGGAATGACAGGCCATAGTTTAGTGCCCATGGCCGCAGCTGAGGCAGGTTATAGTTTTGACGATTTGGTGCTGAAGATATTGGATACTTCTTTTGCGCGGTAGGTTTTACCAGTTACAAATTGAGAGTTAAGTGATGAAAGAAAGCAGTCTTCAGTGTCGAGGTGCAAAGCGACAGGGTGAGCGTCTGCCGCTGCGTGAGCGTCTACGCTGGTTGACTCAGAGTCTGCACATGATGGCGCTGGTTATCATTATGGTTGGGTTGCTGTGGGGAGGCAATCAACTGTTTCAGAAGCTTGATGTGCCGATCGGTGTGATTGCTGTAAAGGGACAGTTTACCCATGTTGATCAAGGTGATGTTCAGGTGATGGTAGGGCCGTTGATAAATGGTGGCATTCTCAGCCTGAGCTTGGGGTCGATACGTCATCAGCTTGAGCTACATCCATGGATTTATCAGGCTGTCGTGAGTCGCCAGTGGCCTGGAGGGTTGGTGATCAAGATAGTTGAAGAGACGCCTATTGCTCGCTGGGGCGGCAGTGGTTTTTTAAATAGTCGCGGTGAAATGCTTGAGATTGAAGACAACGGTGTTTTGGTGCATTTGCCTTTATTGCAGGGCGAAGTGGACACCGAGCGATCGTTAATGAAAGCCTACCGAGAAGTGGCGCAGCTGCTACAACCCTCGGATTTAAAAATTGTTTCATTGAGGCGAGATGTGCGTGGAGCCTGGTGGCTAAGTCTTGAAAATGGGCTTGATTTGGTTATTGGCCGCGGTCAGGTTCTGGAGAAAATGCGTCGGTTTCTGGTGGTATGGGAGCTGGCATTAAAAACACAGGTTGAGCGGATTGCACGGGTGGATATTCGCTATGACAACGGTATTGCCGTGCAGTGGCTAGCAAAAACTGCCGTTATTAAACAAAAAATGATACCAGCATTAATAGTGGAGCCCGGTTTTCCGGGCCAAGCATGAGGTTGAAAAATGGCGAACTCCAATGACGAGCAGTTGATTGTTGGGTTGGATATAGGTACTTCCAAGGTGGTATCGATTGTTGGGCAAGTAGGCCCCGACGGCTCTTTGGAAATTATAGGTACTGGGCTGCACCCCTCTTCCGGTTTAAAGAAAGGGGTTGTGGTCAACATTGAGTCTACCGTCCACTCTATTCAGCGAGCTATTGAAGAGGCTGAGTTGATGGCGGGCTGCCATATTCATTCTGTTTTTGCCGGGATTGCAGGCAGCCATATTCGAAGTCTAAATTCCCATGGAATTGTGGCCATTCGTGACCGAGAGGTACTGCCGTTGGATATTGAGCGCGTAATTGATGCCGCGCGTGCTGTGGCGATTCCTGCTGATCAGGAAATACTCCATGTGCTACCACAAGAATTTATTATCGATAACCAAGAGGGCGTGCGTGAACCACTGGGGATGTCAGGTGTACGGTTGGAATCAAAGGTGCATCTGGTTACCTGTGCTGCAAACGCAGCTCAGAATATTAAAAAATGTATTCGGCGATGCGGACTTGAGGTAGACGATATTATTTTGGAGCAGCTGGCATCCAGTTATGCTGTGCTCACTGAAGATGAAAAGCAGTTAGGTGTGTGTCTAGTGGATATCGGTGGTGGCACAACAGATATTGCCATTTTTACCGATGGAGCAATTCGTCATACCGGCGTCATTCCCATTGCGGGCGATCAGGTAACCAATGATATTGCTCATGCTTTGCGTACCCCAACCACTCATGCTGAAGATCTGAAAATAAAGTATGCCTGCGCCCTCGCAAAATTGGCGGGGCCAGATGAGACCATCAAGGTTCCCAGTGTTGGTGATCGTCCGCCGCGGGATTTATCACGTCAGGCTCTGGCAGAAGTCACCGAGCCGCGTTACGACGAGCTGTTTACTCTAATTCAGGCTGAATTGCGTCGCAGTGGGTTTGAAGACTTGGTGGCTGCTGGGATGGTGCTAACGGGCGGTACGGCCAAGATGGAAGGTGTGGTTGAGCTGGCGGAAGAGATATTCCATATGCCTGTCCGTATTGGCTCGCCACAGAATATCAAAGGTCTGACCGATATTGTCGATAATCCAATTTATTCAACAGGGGTTGGCTTGTTGCTTTATGGGATGCAGCAGCAACAGGACGGTGTTCGTCGAAAAAAATGCAGAGAAAGTACGAGTAGCGGTTTCTGGAGCCACGTGAAAGGCTGGTTTCAGGGTAATTTATAAATTTTTGTTTTTAACTCAAGCAGGCAAAACGAGGGGTAGTCGTTATGTTTCAAATAGTAGATAGCGTGCCGGATAGCGCGGAAATCAAAGTCATCGGGGTTGGTGGCGGTGGTGGTAATGCACTTCGGCATATGATGGAAAGTGCAGTTGATGGCGTGGAGTTTATCTGTGCCAATACCGATTCTCAGGCGCTTAAAGATATGGGTAATGCCACCGTCCTACAGTTAGGTAATGGTCTGACAAAAGGATTGGGAGCAGGTGCTAATCCTGAAGTTGGGAGGCAGGCGGCTATGGAAGACCGGGATCGAATTGCTGATGTACTGCAAGATGCCGACATGGTCTTTATCACTGCTGGTATGGGTGGTGGTACCGGTACTGGTGCAGCGCCCATTGTTGCTGATGTGGCCAGAGAATTGGGCATTTTGACAGTAGCCGTTGTTACGCGTCCTTTTGTCTTTGAGGGACGCAAGCGTATGGCTGTTGCTGAGGAAGGGCTGAAAGAGCTCAAAGATAAGGTTGATTCTCTTATCACCGTGCCCAATGAGAAATTGTTGCAGGTACTGGGCAAAACGACCAGCCTACTGGCGGCATTTAAGGCGGCCAATGATGTATTGCTCGGGGCGGTTCAGGGAATTGCTGATTTGATTATTCGTCCTGGAATGATCAATGTGGATTTCGCTGATGTGCGCACGGTAATGTCCGAAATGGGGCAGGCAATGATGGGTACTGGTGAAGCTGTAGGTGAATATAGAGCCCGTGAAGCTGCGGAAAAAGCTATTCACAGTCCGCTGCTGGAAGATATCAACTTACAGGGTGCGCGCGGTATTTTGGTAAATATCACCGCTGGACCCGAGTTGTCTCTGGGCGAATTTTCCGATGTGGGTGACACGGTTGAAGCATTTTCGTCAGATAATGCAACTGTGGTGGTAGGTACAGTGATTGATCCAGAGATGGGTGACAGATTGCGGGTAACTGTCGTAGCTACGGGGCTGGGGCAGCCCGCTGAACGGAAGCAGCCAGCTAAGATAATAGACAACACGTCGGTTGCTGGGACGAATAGTCTGCGTAAGAGCAGCGGGGAGACAGACTATGATGCCCTTGAAAAGCCCACGGTCATCCGTCGGGGTCCTTCAGGTGGTGAGGCCCTGGCTCGCAAATCGGATATGAGGAGTGATCCAGATACGGACTACTTAGATATTCCGGCTTTTTTGCGTCGTCAGGCGGATTGATGAAAAATGGATAGGACTGCCAGTATTTACCCCCAACCGCTATCTCCCCTCAAATAGCGGCTGGCAGTCTTTGATTTGGAGCTGTTGGTGCAGTTCTGTTAATATTGCGCCCTAGGTTTTTGAGTTGGTTCAGGGCGACGGACGTTGCTCAGTTTTAGGTGGCAGTGATTAGTGATAAGACAGCGTACACTGAATAATGTAATTCGCGCCACGGGCGTTGGTCTGCATACGGGCGAAAAAGTGTATTTAACCCTACACCCTGCGCCAGTAAATACAGGCATTATCTTCCGTCGTACCGATCTAGATCCTGTGGTGGAAATACATGCGAAGGCAGAAAATGTTGGTGAAACGACCCTTTCTACGACGCTGATGAATGGCGATGTGCGTGTTTCCACGGTGGAGCACTTGTTGTCAGCCATGGCTGGGCTTGGCATCGATAATGCTATTGTTGATGTTACTGCACCGGAAGTGCCTATCATGGACGGTAGTGCTGGTCCCTTTGTATTCTTGTTGCAGTCGGCAGGGATCAAAGAACAGAGCGAGCCAAAGCAGTTTATTCGCATCAAACGTACTGTGACAGTTACTGATGGAGACAAGGTGGCGTCCTTTAAACCCTTTGATGGGTTTAAAGTTAGCTTCTCAATAGATTTTGACCACCCTGCCTTTCATAACCGAACCCTGAAAGCAGAAGTGGATTTTTCTAGCACCTCATTTGTAAAAGAAGTTAGTCGTGCTCGTACGTTTGGCTTTATGCACGAAATTGAATATCTGCGCTCACAAGGTTTGGCGCGTGGTGGAAGCATGGATAATGCCATCGTGGTTGATGAATATCAGGTGTTGAATGAGGATGGCCTTCGTTACGAAGACGAGTTTGTAAAACATAAAATTCTTGATGCAATAGGTGATTTGTACTTACTGGGTAATAGCCTCATTGGTGAATTTGTAGGCCACAAGTCGGGGCACGGGCTTAATAATGCGTCTCTCAGGGAATTGATCTCCCAAAAAGATGCCTGGGAAGTGGTTACTTTCGAAAAGGATGAAGATGAGGCCCCGATCTCATATATGAAACCCTTGCTCACGGTATAATGTGGGCAAGAGATAGAGCAATAAAAAACTTTAGATAGAAGAAAGCTTAGGGTAGAAGAAAACAATAGACCTGTGAATATTATTTTTATCAGCAATCGCGGGGGCAAGTCCCGGTCTCTGACGCTCAATAATTGGGCGAAAGTGCTGTTGTCTGTGTGTTTGTTGGGCTTTCCTGTTTGCAGTGGCGTTTATCTGGGGATGCAGCTTAATGCCGACAAGGGCGGCCTACTTGGCTCAATAGAGTCAATGAAGCAGGAGCTGGCCCATCAGAAAGCTGAGCTGGAGGCTGGTCGAGAGACTGCACGCCAGAAGGTTGAAGCGTTAACCCTCAAGCTAGCGACTATGCAAGCTCGACTTGTTCGATTGGATGCTCTTGGTGGTCGCCTGGCAGATATGGCTAGTCTTGAGGATGGCGAGTTTGATTTTAGCCAACAGTCAGACTTGGGTGGTCCAGAAGAAGAATGGGCTTCAGTCTACCAGCATGGTGATTTAGAAAAGCTCTACTCCCAGTTGCAACGTCAACTGGAAAGCAGGGAAAGCCAGCTGGAAATTCTTGAGTCTTTGATACTGGGGCGCAAGTTAAAACAGCAGAGCACTGTTACTGGTCGCCCCGTTAAAAAAGGTTGGATGTCGTCTAGCTTTGGACATCGAACTGACCCGTTCAAAGGGCATAGGGCCTGGCATAACGGTGTTGATTTTGCTGGTAAGGATGGGGCTGATATCGTTGCAGTGGCCTCTGGTGTGGTGACGTTGTCTGGTGACAGAAATGGCTACGGCCAGATGGTTGAATTGGGCCATGGTGAAGGCTATATAACCCGCTATGCACACAATAAACAGAATCTAGTTAACGTAGGCGACATAGTTAAGAAAGGCGAGGTTATAGGCCTGATGGGTAGTAGTGGTCGCTCCACAGGACCCCATGTGCATTTCGAAGTCTACAAAAATGGTCGCGCCGTTGACCCTGCCAGTTATATCCGACGTACCATCCGATAATCTTTAATCAATAAGCATTTTCACCTTTTCGTAGGGGCCTACCCCGTGTCAGTTATCTTTTGGATCGACCAATGAAATTGTTAACAAAATTGTTTGGCAGTAAAAATGACCGTGAAATTAAACGGATGCGAAAAATAGTTAAGCTCATCAACGAGAAGGAAGAAGAGCTGTCGGGGCTTTCGGACGAGGCCTTAAAGGGGAAAACGGATAAGTTTAAACAGCGTTATCTGGGTGGTGAAACCCTGGATCAACTTTTGCCAGAGGCATTTTCCACTGTTCGTGAGGCCGCAAAGCGAAGCCTAGGCATGCGCCATTTTGATACGCAGCTTGTTGGTGGGATTACCCTTCATGAAGGCCGGATTGCTGAGATGCGCACGGGTGAAGGTAAAACGTTGGTGGCAACCCTGTCAGCCTATCTCAATGCCCTTTCAGGTGAAGGGGTGCATATCGTGACAGTCAATGAATACTTGGCTGGTCGTGATGCCAATTGGATGTCACCAGTCTACGAGTTTCTCGGTATGAGAGCAGATGTGATTCTGTCGCGGCAGCCGCCAGAGGAAAAGCATCGAGCTTATCAGGCTGACATCACGTATGGGACTAACAATGAGTTTGGTTTCGACTACCTTCGCGACAACATGGTCATGAGCCTAGATGACAAGGCTCAACGAGGGCTGGCCTACGCTATTGTCGATGAGGTAGATTCCATCTTGATTGATGAAGCGCGAACCCCGCTTGTTATCTCGGGAGCAGCAGAGGATAGCTCAGCTCTATATAAGCGTATGAATACGCTGATTCCATCGTTGAAGCCTCATAGTGAAGAGATTCTTGGAGATTATATCATTGATGAAAAGTCTCGCCAGGTAGAGCTTACTGAAGAAGGACACCAAAAAATAGAGTCTCTACTTGAAAGTGAGGGTTTACTTCAGGAAAGTGACAGCTTATACCACGCAACCAATCTTGGATTGTTGCATCATGTGCAGTCGGCGCTAAAGGCGCACTATTTGTTTACAAAAGATGTGGAATATATTGTCCAGGAAGGACAAATTGTGCTGATTGATGAGCACACGGGGCGAACCATGGCAGGTCGTCGTTTGTCTGAAGGTTTACACCAAGCCATCGAGGCGAAGGAAGGGGTTCATGTCCAGAGCGAGAGTCAGACATTGGCATCAACCACTTTCCAGAATTACTTTCGTCAATATGTGAAGTTGGCAGGAATGACCGGTACAGCTGACACAGAGGCTTACGAGTTTCATCAGATCTATGGTTTGCCTGTAGTCGTGATTCCAACGAACATGCCTGTGGCTAGAAGTGACCTCAATGATTTGATTTACCTGACGACGGAAGAAAAGTTTGATGCCGTTGTAGTGGATATCAACTCTTGTCTTGAGAAAAATGCACCTGTATTGGTGGGTACAGCGACGATTGAGACATCTGAGACGATGTCTGCGCGGCTAGACGCCGCAAAAATCCCACATCAGGTACTGAATGCCAAGTTTCATGAAAAGGAAGCGCAAATCATCGCCCAGGCTGGCCGGCCAGGAACGGTAACCATCGCCACTAATATGGCGGGTCGAGGGACGGATATCGTACTGGGTGGTAATTTGGAGGTTGAAATAGCTGAAATATATAATCCCTCTGAAGCTAAAGTGCAGCTGATAAAGAACGAATGGCAGAAACGGAACGATCAAGTGATCGAGGCTGGTGGACTTCATATATTGTGTACTGAGCGTCATGAATCACGCCGAATTGACAATCAATTGCGAGGTCGTTCGGGTCGACAGGGTGATCCGGGTGTTTCTCGTTTTTATCTTTCACTGGAAGATCCTTTGATGCGACTGTTCGCATCAGATCGAGTGAAAAACATGATGCGCTCGCTGGGGATGGAGAATGGCGAAGCCATTGAGCATCAGATGGTGACTAATGCGATTGAGAAGGCCCAGCGTAAAGTGGAAGGGCGCAATTTTGATATGCGGAAAAGCTTGCTGGAATATGATGATGTGGCCAATGATCAGCGGCAGGTGGTGTATCAGCAGCGTAATGACTTACTTGCAGAAGACGATATTGGCGATGTGATTGCCAATGTGAGAACTGACGTAGTCAGCACGTCTATTAGTTACTACATACCTCCCCAGAGCCTAGCCGAACAGTGGGATATTACTGGGTTGGAAGAGTACCTGCAGGCGGAATTTAGTCTGAAGCTACCATTACATGAGTGGCTGGAAACAGATGAGCGTTTGAATGAGGAGGGGCTCCGAGATCGTATACAGCAGAGCATGATCGAGTCCTATGAGAAAAAGTCTGAAGGCATTGGTCCGGATATACGTATTATCGAGCGGCAGGTTATGTTGCAGGTTATTGATACTCTCTGGAAAGAACACCTCACTAACATGGACCATTTGCGTCAGGGTATCGGGTTACGTGCCTATGCTCAGAAAAATCCTCGACAAGAGTATAAGCGTGAGTCATTCGAGTTGTTTCAGCAAATGTTGGAAAACATCAAGCTTGAGACTATTCGCTTTCTTAGTCGCGTTGAGGTCCGCAGTCGTGAGGAAGCAGAGGAACTGGAGCGGCAACAGCGAGAAGCTCAGCAGCGTCAGCAGTTGCAGATGCAACACGATTCTATATCACCCATCGATGGCAGCCGTAGTGATGCGCCTGTCCTGCAAATGGATCAGCCATTTGTTAGAGGTAGCAAGAAAGTGGGTAGAAATGATCCTTGTCCTTGCGGCAGTGAAAAAAAATTTAAGCAGTGTCATGGCCGTCTTTCCTGAAACCGTTAGGAAAAACCCTCATGATGTTTGGGTGGGAGCGCACAGGCTGTGTGCACCCGTATAAGCAGAGATATAGTAATGGCTGTTGGTAAAGATCCTTTCCCAGAAATGTACCCAGTACCAGGTTTTCGGCTAGGCACAACTTGTGCGGGAATAAAAAATCCTGATCGAAAAGATTTGGTTGTGATGGAGCTTGCTGAAGGCGCTGTCATCGCTGGTGTTTTCACAAAGAATGCTTTTTGTGCGGCGCCAGTACAGTTGGCAAAGGCCCATATCGTGTCCGAAAAGACTCGCTATTTGGTCACTAATACCGGGAATGCAAATGCGGGTACCGGTAAGCCAGGCATAGAAAATGCGAATGCTGTTTGTCAGGCTATGGCTAGTATTGCTGCTGTGTCGGAAAAGAAGGTTTTGCCTTTCTCTACGGGGGTGATTGGCGAGCCATTGCCCGTGGATAAAATTATTTCGGCATTGCCAGCAGCCTTCTCGAAGCTCTCTGAATCTGGTTGGAAAGAAGCCTCAGAAGGTATTCTCACCACAGATACCAGACCAAAAGGCGCCAGTGTGCAACTAACACTGGCGGGTAAAACGGTGAGTATTACCGGTATTTCCAAGGGCTCGGGAATGATTAAGCCCAATATGGCAACGATGTTGGCTTATGTGGCCACTGACGCCGTGCTGGAAAAGCCTATGTTGCAGGCACTAATCAATGACGTAGTTGAAAGGTCGTTTAACCGGATCACGGTGGATGGCGATACCTCTACCAATGACTGCGCAATGTTAATGGCCAGCGGGGCTTCCGAGGTCAAAATAGCTGAGCTATCAGTGGAGGAGCAGGAAAAATTTAGGTCAGCACTCTTAGGCGTGTTTATTTCGCTGGCCCAGCAGATTATCCGGGACGGTGAAGGTGCTACAAAATTTGTAACGGTGGATGTGGTGGCTGGCATCGATAGTTCAGAATGTTTAGCTGTGGCCTATGCCGTGGCAGAGTCGCCACTGGTTAAAACAGCCTTGTTTGCTTCAGACCCTAATTGGGGGCGAATTTTAGCTGCGATTGGTCGTGCGGATATACCCGACCTGAATGTGGATGCTATTCGGGTTTATCTGAATGATGTGTTAATCGCCGAGTGCGGAGGCAGGGCGTCCAGTTATACGGAGGCGCGAGGTCAGGCGGTGATGGATCAGGAAGAAATTAATATCCGAATTTTTCTTAATCGTGGCAATGTTGACGAGAAAATTTGGACCACGGATCTGTCTCACGACTATATAAAAATTAATGCGGAATACCGGACCTGATGGTCTCTATTCATGTGGCTGCAGCGGTCATTGTTAGTATTGAGGGTAAAATTTTGATAGCTCGGCGGCCAGACCATGTACACAAAGGTGGTTTGTGGGAGTTTCCTGGTGGAAAGGTGAAAGATGGCGAAAGTGTACAGGTTGCGCTGGCCCGTGAACTCGAGGAAGAGCTCGCTATCAGAGTGTTAGAGGCCGAACCGTTGGTTCACGTTCAGCACGATTATCCGGAGAAATCGGTGCTGCTTGATGTCTGGAAAGTAACTAAATTTTCTGGTGAGCCCCGGGGAAATGAAGGTCAGGCAATCGCCTGGGTGGATGTGGGTCAACTGAAGGAATATGAATTCCCGGAAGCCAATCAACTCGTTATCAATATGCTGACATTACAAATAACGCTATAAAATTACTGTTTATTTCAGATAATTTGGTGTAAATTTTTGATGTGAAAGCTGGCTTCGAATACATTGATTAATGCTGAGTCATATCGTCGTCGATGGCTTCTGTTGTGGCTGGGGTGCCCGGGATACTGAAACTCTCTGATGCCCACTCACCGAAATCTATCTCTTGGCAGCGCTTGGAGCAGAAGGGTCTGTGAAGAGAGTCATCACTCCACGCCACAGATTTTTTACAAGTGGGGCAGTTAATAGTGGTGGCAATGTTGTCGGTGCTCATGTGTTACCTTTCTGGGTGTTGGCGGACTTAAACGAAAGCCATATTACCTATTTTTACTCTGAGATGACGTGCAATACGGTTAAACGTTTGGCTTAGAAAGACAAGCTACAAGCCCTCTTGTTGTGCCGCCAGTTTAAGATATTTATGGTGGAGATCGCTCACTGCTATAGAAAGATAGCTGAGAGGCCCGCTGTTATCGAGTATATCGTCAGCTTTTGACAACCGCGCCTTCCGTGATATCTGTGCATTCATAATACTGCGAATTTGCTCTATGTTGTTATTGTCTCGGTCAACAGCTCTGACAATTTGCAACTCTTCAGGAAGGTCTACCACCAAAATTCGCTTGGTCAAGTTATGTTGATCTGTTTCCAGAAGCAGTGGTGTTTCTAATATGGAGTAGGGGCTTGATGCGCGACAAAGAGCCTGATTAACCCATTGGTTAATCATTGGGTGCAGAAGCGATTCAAGCCATTGGCGCTCTTCAGGATTATCGAATACTCGTGATTGTAGGTAGGCGCGATTGAGTGTTCCGTCGTCATGGAGGCTTTCTATACCAAAATGGTTGGCAATGTTGGTGAGTGCTGGGGTGCCTTTTTCCACGACTCCGCGCGCTGCAATGTCAGTATCGATAACGTCAATACCCCGTTGTTTGAAGTGTTCGCCAACAGTGCTCTTACCGCTGCCAATACCACCTGTTAGGCCAATAACATACATGTCTGTGGGCTAGTTAAACAGGGCGAGATAATGGCCGGTGATATGATCGCCCCAGATGAGCGCGATCCAGCCAGCGGCGGCCAAATAGGGGCCGAAGGGAATAGGGATTTGTTTGTCACGACCGAGAAAGGCGATCATGGCAATGCCCACAACTGCTCCCACCAGAGAAGAAAGCAGAACAATGAGTAATAACTGCTGCCACCCCATCCAAGCACCGAGAGCCGCAAGTAGCTTAAAGTCACCGTGACCCATACCTTCCTTGCCCGTCAGCAATTTAAAAACCCAGAATATCGACCATAGACAGAGATAACCAGCAGTAGCACCTATGACAGCGTCACTTAAGGGCGCAAATACACTCTGGACGTTGACTAATAGGCCTAGCCATAAAAGTGGCAGCGTAATGTTGTCCGGTAGTAGTTGTTCGTTGAAATCAATGCCGGTCAATGCCACTAGGCTCCAGCTGAATAGAAGAACTATAAATCCGGTTGATGTTAAGCCGAAGCGATAAACCACAAATGTGGTTATTAGAGCGCTGGAAATCTCGATCAGTGGGTATTGTAGGGAGATGCGCGCGGCACAGTTATTGCATTTACCTTTTAATAATAGGTAGCTAAATACAGGAATGTTTTGCCATGGTTTGACCTTTGTGCCACATTTTGGGCAGTGAGAGGGCGGCCAGGCAATATTGATATTTGTGGCGGTAAAGTCTGGCTCCATGCCAAGGAAATCAAGTGATTCCCGTCTCCATGAGGCTGAAAGCTGCAGGGGCAGCCTGTATATCACCACATTCAGGAAGCTGCCGATCATTAATCCAAGAATTAAGCTGGCGGTAATGATCAATGTTGGGGGTAACCCCATCGTATCAGGCATGCTTGTCCAATTTAAATTACTGCGCCTAGTTTGAAGATTGGCAGGTACATTGCAATCAATAGGCCACCTACCAGCACACCAAGAACAGACATGATTAAAGGTTCAAGTAGTATCGTCAAGTTATCAACGGCCTCTTCATAGTGAAGTACCGCTTTTTTCAGCATGTCATCAAGGGCGCTTGATTCTTCACCGATAGCGCTCATTTGAAGGAGTAAAACAGGAAATCTCTTGGTGGCACGTAGTGCCATGTGAAGCTGGATTCCCGTGATCACGTCATCGCGAATTTTATGAATTTCAGTACGATACACGGCATTAGGAGTGTTTACAATTAAATCGTGGTGGTGTCGGCTGGCAAGTCTGTTCCAAAAGAAACAGCAAGATAAAGAAACTGAAGATGACGAATCTCTTGACTAATTGAGTTTTAGGTATGGAATGGGAGGAGATTAAGTCGCATGGAGAAATCTATAGCATGGCAATTTTTTGTCAGGCTTCCTGAAGACAAGTAGTTAATTCCCATAATAGCTTTTTGGGTTAGATTCCCAGTTTCCAGATTGCCCGAGACTTCCAGTTTTACTCTTCTCTGATTGTTTGTTACTGCCGCTTCTAAGTCTTTCGTGTCAAAATTATCCAGCATCACAATATCTGCCCCTGCATCTAGCGCCTGCTGTAACTCTTCAAGGCTCTCCACTTCCACTTCAACAAGTTTTCTAGGTTCGATTTCACGGGCCTGTCCTACCGCAGCAGAGATTCCGCCACAGGCGGCTATATGATTTTCTTTGATGAGAAAGGCATCGT
Organism: Porticoccus sp.; assembly: GCA_047635115.1. Taxonomy (GTDB): domain Bacteria; phylum Pseudomonadota; class Gammaproteobacteria; order Pseudomonadales; family Porticoccaceae; genus Porticoccus. The sequence goes on from JBLIJA010000013.1 coordinate 16,488, forward strand.
AAAGGCCAATGCGATGATTGTGGCAGCCGCCCACTTTAACGGCATATTTTTGTGCCAGTCTTAGGCCGGGAATCGTTTTTCTTGTATCGAGAACTTTGATGTCCGTGCCTTCTACTAGTTTGGAATATTGATTGGCAGTGGTGGCAGTCCCCGAAAGGGTTTGTAAAAAATTGAGGGCGGTGCGTTCGCCGGTCAATAAGCTTCGGGCTAATCCTTTGAGTTTGAATAGAGTTTGTCCGGGTTGAATCTCATCACCATCGCTGACTAGCCATTCTATCTCTACATTCGGATCCAGCTGGCGGAACACTTCATCAACCCATGGCTGACCGCAGACAATAGCGTGTTCTCGGGTGATAACCGTGGCTTCAGCTTGATTGTTTTCCGGAATCAGCATGGCCGTGATATCTCCATCTCGGATGTCTTCTTCCAGAGCATGTTTCACCACAGTTTGTATATCTGTTACTAGAAGAGGGTCGTTTAACATGGAAGTAGTCCGTCTGAGTTGGGGACATTATATCAGTCGTGATACTGGCGTGAAGACGCGTTTTGCTTCTCTGGTCGTATGATTATGCGGAGAAAGGGTTCACATTTTTAACGGGTCGTAAGGTCAGAGCTCAATTCTTGAGCATTAGTCTCAATCGATCATGCTGCTTTTCGTCACCTGATAGACAATACTCTCTAGGTTCCCTAATATCCTGAGGAAAGGTTACAACTCACTAATAGGGGATAGGGGTGATTAAGCATTTCACTGTAGATCAACAAGGTTGGTTGTTGCCGGCGCGCAGAGTGCCTTCCCCAAACTTTAATAGTCGGCCTGACCAAGCCGGCATTTCTTTACTAGTTATCCATAGTATAAGTTTGCCGCCCGGTCAATTTGGCGGGCCTTATATCTGTGATTTTTTTACCAACGATCTTGATGCAAGTTGTCACCCATATTTTGAAGAAATAGCAAATTTGCAGGTATCTGCGCACCTGTTGATAGACCGTAAGGGTGGCGTTACCCAATTTGTGTCCTTTGACGACCGCGCATGGCATGCTGGTGAGTCTTGCTACGAAAGTACGAGAAATTGTAATGATTATTCGGTGGGAGTAGAGCTGGAGGGTGCTGAGGATAAGCCTTACAGTGATCATCAATACGATGTTTTAGCTGCAGTGACACGGTCTTTATTGGAACACTATCCTACAATGACAGAAAGACGAATTGTTGGGCACAGCGATATAGCACCTGGTAGAAAGACAGACCCAGGTTCGGCATTTGATTGGTCGCGGTATTTTTTGGCCACGGGAGCCTGATATGGAATTTATTGTTATCGTTATTGGTTTGTTCATTCTGAACCGTGCGGGTTCGTTGCCTAGCCTACAGCGCGATAAATGGTATAAAGGATGGATTGCTCGGTTGGATGGACAACGCTGGTTAAAGGTTGTACCTCATGGGCCATTGATTCTTTCGTTATTGCTGCCGGTCTTATTGGTCGTGCTATTATTGATGGTTGTGGATGACCGCTGGTTTGGGTTGCCACAGTTTTTTTTGAGCCTACTTCTTTTCCTTTATTCTTTAGGTCGAGGCAACTTGGAAGAGCAGGTTGAAGGGTGCCGGTATGACTTAAAAAGGGATGACTTGCAGGCGGCTTATCATGACGCGGAAGACTTTAATCCAGCCCATGAAGAGGGCGCTTCAGAAAACTGGAACCAGTTACACGCTGAGGCATTAGGTGCCATGTCCTATCGTTATTTTGAGCGATATTTTGCAGTGATATTTTGGTTTATGTTGGGAGGCGCTGCTGGGGCGATACTTTACCGGTTGTCGGTATTACATTCAGATATGGCTTTGGATGATGCCGCTGATAAATCTATGGTTGGCCGCTGGTTGCAGTTGATGGAGTGGTTTCCCGCTAGGTTGATGGGTGTATCTCTAGCTTTTGTGGGTAATTTTACAGTGTGCCTTGAGCGTTTACGAAATTCACTATTTTCGATGTCTGATAGTACCGTTGATGTAGTGGCTAGCTATGTGCTGGCTGCGCTGCAGACTGGTAGCACAAAGATAGATAGCACTGAGGTAGATAACCCTCCCTCCCAAGAGGTAGAAGTGAGTGAAATCAGTGCGCTTTTTTCGCGGACCCTAGTGTTTTCGCTTTGCCTGATCGCATTGCTGGTGATGCTGTTGTGAGATTAGTCTGAGGTGATAGTGTTAGTCGTTATACCAGCGAAATAGCGTACCTGCTAATGTGACAAAAAACAGTGTCATTAGAATCAGGATGCCTAACTGGGGAGCGATGTCTGTAAATCCCGCACCTTCCAGCATCACGCCTCGGGCAGCCTTGACCAAGTGTGTTAAAGGTAGCATCAGTGAAAAATCCTGAAGCCATTGCGGCGCATCATCCAATGAAAACCACAACTCCGAGAGTAGCAACATAGGAACGCTGATAAGATTCAGCAGGCCATTGGCTAACTCTTCGCTGGATGTTCGTGTTGCCATCAACAGTGACATGCTAATGATGGCTAAATTACCGACCATGGCTACCAGTAATAGCAGCAGATAGCTGCCTATCATCATAAAATCAAGAAATATGTCGCAGGCAACAAATACGAGTATCGTGACAGAGAGCATGATAAACAATCGCGATAACCCCTGAGAAGCTAGAAATTGCCAGGCTCTCAATGGTGTTGCTTTCAGTCGCTTAAGGACCCCGTTTTTTCGATAGCGGACAATCACATAGCCAATTCCCCACAGGCCGCTGAACATCATGTTCATAGCCAAAATTCCGGGAATAACCCAGTCTATATAGCGTATCGACTGGCCTTTTATTTCTTCTCGCTGCCACGACTTGGTGGCATCGGTTATCAGCAGTTTTTCTAACAATCGTCCTTTCGCTGACTCTGTGTTTACCCAGTAGTGTGGTGAGGCCTCAGTCGTGATGAGAATATCCAGTTGGTGAAACTGTATTCGACGAAGGGCTTCTTGCTGATTGGTATATTCAATCAACTGTATGGCGGGTTCTCCAGAAAAAATGTTCGTTTGCGGTGTGTTCTTGGTGACCAGTAGTCCAGCGCGAAAAATTGCCTGACTTTCAGATGAAAAGGCAACAGCCAGCACAATTACAATAAATGGAGTTGCCACGAACGACCAGAATAGAGAACCTTTATCCCGATAATATTCGCGGTTGCGAGCCATCCATAAGGCGAGTATTTCTTTCATGATGCGTTATTACTCCCTTAGTCTATGGCCGGTAAGTTTTAAAAACAGGTCGTCGAGAGACGGATTTCTGACGCGAAGAGAGCGTAGATTAATATTGAGAGAAACCAATTCCGATAAAGTTTTTTCCACGGCACTGGTGGCAATAGCGATACAGTCTTCTCGTTCTTCAATGGGGCTGCTGATGGAGCTCATCTCGCAATTAAAGTCCGGTCGGTCGATGCAGACATAACTGTGATTAAAATGCTCTCGTAATAGTGCGTCGGGTGAGCCATCGGCGATGATTTTTCCTTTATCCATGATGACCAGCTGATCACACAATAGCTCGGCTTCTTCCATGTAGTGAGTGGTCAGCAACACTGTTTTACCGCGGGATTTAATCTCGCGAATCAATGACCAAAAATTACGTCGTGATTGAGGGTCGAGGCCCGTAGTTGGTTCGTCAAGAAACAAAACTTCAGGGTCGTTAACCAGTGCTACAGCTAGCAGTAGTCGCTGGCGCTGTCCTCCGGACAGTCGTGTGGCATAGGTGTCAAGAAACTCTTCTAGCTGACATAGCTCGATTAAATAATCGATAGGTTGGCTCTGAGGGTAGAGTTTCGCAAATAGCGCTAGTACTTCGCGAGTCTTTAGGTAGTCCATTAATGATGTTGACTGAAATTGAATGCCTGTTTTCTTTGAAAATTCGCGGTCCCGTGGTTTCCCTTTGTAGAGAATCTCTCCGGATGAGGGTTTCTTTATATCTTCGATGATTTCAATGGTCGTCGTTTTTCCCGCCCCATTGGGGCCAAGTAACCCAAAGCATACCCCCCGAGGAATGGAGAACGAGATGTCATCTACCGCTTTTAGAGAGCGGAATGCTTTGGTTAAATTTCTTACTTCAAGAATGGCTGTCATAGCGGCTAAGTGTATAGCATCCAGATGATTATCTGTTAGGGTATCGAACTTCTTAGGGGACTTTATGACGCTACAAAATGGCACTGTCAGTTGGGGGGAGGCGCTGCGGGTCTACTCTCGCCCCCAAGTGATCACTATGCTATTTCTGGGCTTTGCGGCAGGGTTGCCATTGCTCATGGTTTTTTCAACGCTGAGCGCCTGGTTGAGTGATCTAGATATTAGCCGCAGCACCATCGGGTTTTTTGGCTGGGTCGGTATTACCTATTCGATTAAAGTCCTCTGGGCGCCGGTGGTAGACCGACTTAAATTGCCGGTGTTAACTAATCTTTTAGGTCAGCGTCGCAGCTGGATGCTGGTAGGGCAGTTCGGAGTTATGGTGGGTTTGGGCGCCATGGTGCTGTCTGATCCAAAGGTTTCCCTAACCAGTATCGCGGTCTGTGCGGTATTGGTCGCCTTCTCTTCCTCCACTCAGGATATAGCTATCGATGCTTTTCGTATCGAGTCAGCGGCTAATGAATATCAGGGGGCTATGTCAGCGAGCTATATTTTTGGTTACCGCTTGGCACTGTTGGTGGCTGGGGCTGGGGCTTTATATATTGCAGATGGCGCCGGGTGGGATATGGCCTATATCACCGTGGCAATACTGATGTTGGTGGGTGTGGTCACTGTCTTGTTAGTGCCAGAGCCAGAACGTCAAATACCGCTTAGTACCATTGAAATGGAATCGGGATTGAAGCATCGCCTTCATGCAGATGAGCCTGGGTTGTGGTATCGATTGGAAACTTGGTTTGTGGGGGCCGTAATGGCGCCATTTTTGGAGTTTTTTAAGCGCAATAGTTCTTCCGCTCTACTGATTTTGGCATTTATTGCACTTTACCGGCTCAGCGATATCACCATGGGTATTATGGCCAATCCCTTTTACTTGGACTTGGGTTTTAGCAAAACGGAGATAGCCAAGATTGGAAAGTTGTTCGGCTTTTTTATGACGCTTGCAGGGTCGTTTTTGGGCGGACTGATAGTGGTGCGCTACGGGATTTTTCGCCCATTGCTTGCTGGGGCAGTGATGGTGGCGTTAACCACCTTGCTATTCGCTCAATTGGCAAATGTAGGGGCGGATCTGGGCTGGTTAACGCTAGTCATTAGTGCCGACAACCTCAGTGGGGGGTTTTCCAATACAGCCTTTATTGCCTACCTGTCTAGCATGACAAGCCGGGCTTATACAGCGACGCAATATGCTCTGTTCAGTTCGTTAATGATATTGCCGGGTAAACTTTTCAGTGGTTTTTCTGGGGTAATTGTTGATGCTAGTAGTTACCAGGTGTTTTTTGTGTATGCGGCCCTAATGGGTTTGCCCGCTATTTTTCTGTCATGGTTACTCTGGCGGCACGCCAGTCGCGCGATTTAGAATTGCCGGTACTCTGGTTCCAAGTGCCATGATTTCAGACGCTAGGGTTGCCAACGAAATACCGATAGTTTGACTCGGTCTCTGGAGATGGCCATAAGGGTGCTGTATATCTTCTCTTTAGGCTCGTTATTCATGCCCTATCATATTGGCGGCCAATAGACATCGTCCACTATTAACCTTGAAATTAAGTATCTTCAACCCAATGTAAAGCGTACGCCAGTTTGGAGTGCTTGTTGTGAGTTGTGTTAGTTGAGATATCTACTGCTACTTTTTGTTGTGATGCCTATTGCCGAAATGTGGCTGTTGATTACAGTGGGACGCGAGATCGGGACATTTCCTACCATAGGGCTGGTATTGTTAACCGCCGCGGTGGGGTTTTCTCTGTTGCGGCAGCAGGGTTTCGCTACCTTCTTTCGTGCGCGGCAGAAGATGGATGCTGGAGAGCTGCCTGCTATAGAGATGGTTGAAGCAATCATTCTTGCTGTGTGTGGTGCTTTGCTAATGACACCGGGCTTTGTCACTGACGTTATCGGTTTCGCTGGTCTTATCCCTGGCATAAGACGAGGGATTGTTTCTCGGTGGGCAGTACAAATGAATGTGGTTAATTACCGTGAGTATGAAGTACACTCCCGCGATCATGTGCATATCTTCGACGCAGATTCCCAAACATTGGAAGGGGACTCTTGGCAAGAGGATGAGAACAGTTCCAGCGAGAAGTAATGATTAATTTAGCAATGGATGGATAATTTTTTTGCCCCGTCCCTTGAAATACGTTGAAGCGCCACCAGATAGAGTTCAGAATAATTTCAACTGTATTCTGTATTGCCAGGGTTGAATTTATTAAGGTTGAACTTAACAGGGTAAAACATAAATGTTGGAGAAAACACAATGAAAATTCGTCCCCTACACGACCGTATCTTAGTTCGTCGCAAGGAAGAAGAAGAAAAAACTGCAGGTGGTATTCTGCTTCCCGGTTCTGCAAAGGAAAAGCCCAATGAAGGTGAAGTGGTTGCCGTAGGTTCTGGCCGAGTTTTGGATAACGGCGACGTCCGACCCGTAGACGTAAATGTAGGTGATATCGTTGTTTTCGGCAAGTATGCGGGCAGCGACACTATTGAGGTTGACGGCCAGGAATTGGTTATCCTCAGCGAAAGCGATATTAAAGCTGTGGTTGAAGCCTGATAACAGGTAACTCATTCCACCTAGTAAGAACGAACTGTTTAAGGAAGGTGAATTATGTCAGCTAAAGATGTGAGATTTGGAGATAGCGCCCGTAACCCGATGTTGAATGGCGTGAATATTTTGGCAGATGCGGTCAAAGTAACCTTGGGCCCAAAAGGTCGCAATGTGGTGCTGGAGAAATCTTTTGGTGCACCAACGGTCACCAAAGATGGTGTTTCTGTGGCGAAAGAAATCGAACTGAAAGATAAGTTCGAAAACATGGGCGCCCAAATGGTAAGAGAGGTTGCCTCCAAGTCTTCTGATGAAGCGGGTGATGGCACTACTACAGCTACTGTGCTGGCTCAATCGATTGTCAATGAAGGGCTGAAGTCTGTGGCTGCGGGTATGAATCCCATGGACCTAAAGCGTGGAATAGACAAAGCGGTAGCCGCGGCTGTTGAGCAAATTGCCAAAATGGCCAAGCCTTGTGGCGACACCAAAGAAATTGCTCAAGTGGGCACGATCTCTGCCAATAGCGACTCCCAAGTTGGCGCTATCATTGCTAAAGCCATGGGTAAAGTAGGCAAGGAAGGAGTGATTACTGTTGAAGATGGTTCTGGGTTGGAGAATGAACTGGAATTCGTAGAAGGTATGCAGTTTGATAGGGGTTATCTCTCTCCCTACTTTATCAATAATCAGGAAAATATGAGTGTTGAGCACGAATCGCCATTCATCCTCCTTGTTGACAAGAAGATTACTAATATCCGTGACTTGCTGCCCTTGTTGGAAAGTGTCGCTAAAGCTGGCCGACCATTGATGATTATTGCCGAGGACGTGGATGGTGAAGCGTTGGCGACGCTGGTTGTTAACAACCTACGCGGTATTGTAAAAGTTGCTGCTTGTAAGGCGCCAGGTTTTGGTGACCGTCGTAAAGCGATGCTGGAAGATATTGCTGTTCTCACTGGTGGTACCGTCATTTCAGAAGAAGTGGGCATGGATCTAGAATCTGCCACGCTGGAGCACTTGGGTACAGCTAAGCGTATCAGCATGACTAAAGAGAACACCACAATTGTGGATGGCGCGGGTGAGCACGCGGATATTGAAATTCGCGTTAACCAGGTTCGTGCACAGATAGAGGACACGTCATCAGACTACGATCGCGAGAAGCTTCAAGAGCGTATGGCTAAGCTGGCTGGCGGTGTTGCTGTTATCAAGGTGGGCGCTGCTACTGAAGTGGAAATGAAAGAGAAGAAAGCACGCGTTGATGACGCCCTGCACGCTACCCGTGCTGCGGTTGAGGAAGGTGTGGTGCCTGGTGGCGGTGTTGCCTTAATTCGCGCCCTTCAAGCGATTGAAGGTCTGACGGGCGACAATGAAGACCAAACAGTTGGCATCAACTTGGCTCGTCGTGCGATGGAGTCACCATTACGTCAAATTGTTACCAATGCCGGAGGAGAAGGCTCGGTTGTCGTCGACAAAGTGAAGGCGGGTAAAGGCAACTATGGCTATAACGCCGGTACCAGCGAATATGGCGACATGATTGCCATGGGTATTCTTGATCCAGCTAAAGTGACCCGTGCAGCCCTTCAAGCTGCTGGATCTATAGCCGGCCTCATGATTACTACTGAGGCTATGGTGGCTGAGTCACCTAGCGAAGGTGGTTCTTCTGGAATGCCTGATATGGGCGGTATGGGGGGCATGGGCGGTATGGGCGGTATGATGTAGTCTGTTTCACCATTACCATAAAAAGCCCCGAATATTCGGGGCTTTTTATTTGTGGGTGGTTTGTGACAGAATCACCTACCAACAGGAATGCCTAAAGCCCTAAATTTTATATGGTTATAAGGTGTTTTTCCTGCAAAGGACCTGAAGGAAAAATTGGTCACAACAACTTAACTATTACAAAAATAACATCTCGCTGCTAAGGATATAATTATGTCACTTGATTTCATTAATTTTTTAGTTCGTTGGGGACACTTGCTGTTCGGTATTACCTGGATCGGCATTTTGTACTATTTCAACTTTATACAAGGAGGCTACTTTAAACAGGCAAGTTCTGAAGGCTTGGCTGATGCCAAGGCTAAACTGGCGCCAAGTGCGTTGTGGTGGTTCCGTTGGAGCGCCATGTTTACTTTTGTCACTGGTGTTGTCCTTCTAATGGGTATTGGTGGGCAGAAGGTGATGAATGATTACATCGCAGTGGGTGCACTTTTGGGTACCCTGATGTTCCTGAATGTGTGGTTGGTTATCTGGCCTGCGCAGCAGATCGCCTTGGGCATGAAGGACGGTGATGGTCCTGCTGCTGGTGCTAAAGCATTGCTGGCGTCTCGTACCAATACATTGTTCTCTGCGCCAATGGTTTACTGCATGTTGGCTTCTCCGCACCTGGGTTACAGTGCTGATCATTTGCTCTCAGCTAATGGGGGTGGCATGGCTTTGTATGCAGCCGCTGCTATTGTTCTGGCATTGGAAGTAAATGCTCTGCTTGGTAAGCA
>JBLIJA010000014.1:0-25300 GCA_047635115.1 Porticoccus sp.
ACCAAATCATTAGCGCAAGCGGTCGTAATAAACAGAAAAACCGGTAATACCGATAATTTGTTAGAGTTATAGCCTACCATCACTTGATATGATCAAGTATGCCTTCCAGCTCGTCCAAGCTGTTGTACCTAAGCACTAACGTCCCTTTACCTTTAGCGTTATGCTGTATAAATATAGGCACTCCGACCCGATCAGACAGCTCATCCTGAAGTCGCTTGGTATCTGGATCAATCCGTTGTATTGATTTTTTCTCTGGCCTTTCTTGCTGTTGCTGTAATCTTCGCACCAAAGCTTCTGTTTGCCTCACCGTCATACCTCTAGCAACAGCCATCCTTCCCGCCTCTATCTGGATGTGTCCCGCTAGACCCAATAAAGCACGCGCATGACCCATCTCTAAATCTCCATGCTCTAACAGTTTCTGCACTTCTTGCTCAAGCATCATGAGGCGCATCAGGTTTGTCACTGTGCTGCGCGGCTTGCCCACAGCATCCGCTACCTGTTGCTGGGTTAGACCAAACTCCTGCTGCAAACGAACTAATGCCTGGGACTCTTCAATTGCATTAAGGTCTTCCCGCTGAATGTTTTCAATCAGCGCCATGGCGATTGCTGACTCATCAGAGATCTCTCTGATCAGGGTCGGGATGGTGTCTAAGCCCGCCTGTTGTGCTGCTCGCCAACGCCTCTCGCCTGCTATTATTTCGTAACTATCAATCCCTACTGGCCTGACTGTAATTGGCTGCATAACGCCTTGGGCTCGGATCGAACTAGCAAGGTCCTCTAATGCTTCTGGGTGCATATCTCTTCGCGGCTGGTATTTTCCCCTCGTCATAAACTCTACAGGTAGCTCAGTCAGCGCATCTTTCTGGACTGCCGGGCGGCTGCCTGCCACTTTGTCGTCCCCCATACCCAATAGAGCATCAAGACCGCGACCCAAACCTTTTCTTTTCACCATAACCTAACCTGCTGTTTCTGCCGGGACCCTGACAGCGGCCTTAGCCCGACGAATAATTTCTCCCGCCAACCCTAGATAGGCAAGCGCTCCCCTTGAGTTTTTGTCGTAAGCAAGCGCAGTAAGACCATAACTCGGGGCTTCCGCGAGTCGCACGTTGCGCGGTATGGCGATTCGATAGACCTTGTCTCCAAAGTGACTTCGCAGTTGGGCGGTCACTTCATTTGTCAGGCTGTTGCGAGGGTCGTACATCGTGCGAAGAATACCCTCCAACTGAAGCTGTGGGTTGTGAAACCGGCTAATTTGCTGAATCGTATTGTGTAGTGCCGACAACCCCTCCAGAGCATAATACTCACACTGCATTGGAACGATTACCCCGTCGCACGCGACCAAAGAGTTTATTGTAAGCATGCTCAGGGCGGGCGGGCAGTCGATAATGATGTAGTCATAGCGACTTTTTACCCTGGCTAAGGCATGCCGTAACCGGCTTTCTTTATTCTTGACCTGGAGCAACTCAACCTCTGCCGCTGTCAGGTCGCCATTGGCGGGTAAGACATCAAAACCTCCTGACTCACAGCGCTGCATCGCCTCGTCTGCGGTAGCCGCGCCCACCAACACATCCAACACAGTGATTTTTTGGCTGCTTTTGTTGACCCCGCAACCCATAGTCGCATTACCTTGTGGATCCATATCCACTAACAATATTCGCTTACCATAGCTTGCTAGGGATGCTGCAAGATTAACGCTTGTTGTCGTTTTCCCCACGCCGCCTTTTTGGTTGGCAATGGCAAATGTCTTGCTCAAAATGGCTTCCTCAACAGGGTGTGATTTCGATCAGGTGCCGCTCTCCATCGACACCAGGCACCCGCAGCTGGTGCAAGGCAACGACATTATAGTGTTTTGACAGCGCACTCAACTCTTCGGTGGGATATTGCCCCTTCATGGCATAAAAACGCCCACTCTCTCCAACCAAATGGGCACATTTTTCTACCATCTGCTGCAGACTCGTAAAAGCCCTGCTAATGACGCCATCAAACGGGGTTTCTGGTTGGTATTCCTCTACCCGGCTCTGGACTTCATTGACATTATTGAGCCCCAAAACACTCCTCACCTGAAATAGAAAACGGGTCTTTTTGCCGTTACTGTCCATCAGCATGAACTGGCGCTCAGGGTATATGATCGAAAGGGGGATTCCCGGCAATCCAGGCCCTGTTCCCACATCGATAATTCGCTCACCTTTCACAAAAGGCGCAATACTTAGGCTATCAAGCAAATGTAAGCGCAGCATTTTTTCTGGCTCACGAATAGAGGTGAGATTGTAAGCACCGTTCCACTTTTCAAGCAGGCTCATGTAATCCAACAATTGACTAATTTGCTGGTCAGATACAGTCAGCGATAACCGCTGCAACCCCTTCCGTAAAGCGAGCTCGAGACTTCGGGAGCTCACTCAGGCTATTTTCTTTGTTATTATGGATCTTTTCTTCAAATAGATCAGCAACAAAGATATCGCTGCCGGGGTTATACCGGGAATACGAGATGCACGGGCCAACGTTTCCGGCCTACCCTCTGATAGTTTCTGCTTAACCTCATTTGATAAGCCGCTGATCGCACTGTAGTCGAAGTCCGCCGGTATCACGGTTTTTTCTTGGCGACGAACTTTATCAATGTCCCCCTGCTGGCGGTCTATGTAGCCCGCATATTTGGCATCGATTTCCACTTGTTCCGCCACATCCGCAGCAATGTTTTTTTTCTCATCCAGCTCGGCAATATCACGGTAATTCAACTCTGGCCGCTTAAGCAAATCGAGCAGGCTGTACTCATGCCCCAAAACAGAACCGGTTTTTTTTTCAACCATTTTTGCCTGATCACTAGCCGCCTGGATCCAGCTTCCCCTTAAGCGCTGCCGCTCCCGCTCTACTGCCTCGCGCTTCTCGCTAAAAACCCGCCATCGATGGTCATCCACTAATCCCAACTCTCTGCCCTTTTCGGTCAACCGCTGATCCGCATTATCCTGGCGGAGCAGTAGCCGATACTCAGCGCGACTGGTAAACATTCGGTACGGTTCCTGAGCGCCCATCGTTATCAGGTCATCCACCAAAACACCTATGTAGGCTTCATCTCGACGGGGGCACCACGCCTCTTTTTCTTTCACCTGCAACGCCGCGTTGCTACCAGCGAGCACTCCCTGTGCTGCAGCCTCCTCATATCCCGTAGTTCCATTGATTTGACCAGCAAAGAATAATCCGTCCATACACTTGGTTTCCAGGGAGTATTTCAAATCCTGAGGATTAAAATAATCATACTCAATAGCATAGCCTGGGCGAGTAATATGCGCTTCTTCAAAACCCTTTATTGATCGCACTAGCTGCATCTGTACATCAAACGGCAAGCTCGTGGATATCCCATTTGGGTAGAGCTCATGGGTACTAAGCCCTTCGGGCTCAATAAATATCTGATGGCTGTCTTTGTCTGCGAAGCGGACCACTTTATCCTCAATAGACGGACAATAACGGGGACCAACCCCCTCAATCACGCCTGTATACATGGGCGAGCGATCCATCCCACCACGAATGATTTGATGTGTGTTTTCATTCGTATGGGTAATGTAGCAACAGACTTGCTCGGGGTGTTCTGACTGATTCCCCAGAAACGACATTACTGGTTCTGGCTTATCTCCCCACTGTGGCTGTAACCCCTCAAAGTTAACACTACGCGCGTCTATTCGCGGAGGTGTTCCCGTTTTCAGGCGGTCTACTCGCAGCGGCAGCTCTCGCAACCGGTTAGCTAGACTGGTAGATGGAGGGTCTCCGGCGCGACCACCCGCGTGATCCTCCAACCCAATATGTATCTTGCCGCCAAGGAAGGTGCCCACAGTCAAGACCACAGTCTTTCCCGTAAAACGCAATCCCATCTGAGTAACAACACCAGTCACACGGCTGCCATCGACAATTAGGTCGTCCACCGCTTGCTGAAAAATGGAGAGGTTCGGCTGGTTTTCCAGTGTTTTTCGAATAGCATTCTTATACAACAAACGGTCCGCCTGAACACGGGTTGCTCTGACAGCCGGCCCTTTTCGTGAATTCAACACTCGAAATTGAATTCCCCCTACGTCTGCGGCATGGGCCATTGCCCCGCCCAGGGCATCAACCTCTTTGACTAGGTGGCTTTTACCAATCCCACCAATCGCCGGATTACAGGACATCTGACCCAGTGTTTCAATATTGTGTGTCAGGAGTAGTGTTCTGCACCCCATGCGGGCGGCCGCCAAACAGGCTTCTGTACCAGCATGGCCTCCGCCAATCACGATCACATCAAAACTATCCGAGTAACGCATAACAATAATCCAGCCATGGGATTTCAAAAAGTGAGGCCAGTATAAAGCAAACCGCTCAATAGTTAACCGTTGTGAAAAAGTCCTTTTTTAGTATTTAAACCATAAGTAGTAATAGTTATTTATATATATATATATATAAAATAGATTAATGATGTTGTTATAGATGTGTACCTTGTTTTTAGTGGAAAACCGATAAAAATCTATAAAAAACAACAAGTTAATCAAATGACAACCAATAGGAAAAGTAGGCGTAAAGCTGGTTTTAACACCCTTTGTAGTTGTGCGTAAACAAGGCAGTTATCCACAGATAAATAGAAGCCGTAGTTATCCCCAAAAAAGTCCAAGGGTTTTCCAAGGGTTTCCATTGGCGATTATCCACAGGTTAGTCAGGGGTGTGCATAACTCGTTCTACCCTAAAGTCAAACCTGTGGATAAACCTAAACTGAGTTTATTTTCTCGGTAGGTAGATCTTTCGTTGATATGGGCGCAATTTTTCTTTAAAATCGCCCGCCCTTTAGGGGTATATGTCAGTTAACGGAAGTCAGTCATGAAAAGAACATTTCAGCCAAGCGTACTGAAACGCAAGCGTACACACGGTTTTCGAGCTCGTATGGCCACAAAAAGCGGTCGCATGATTATCAACCGTCGTCGAGCAAAAGGCCGCAAGCGCCTAGCCGCATAATTTCCAGCCCATTCTTTAGGGCGGGGCTATGCCCAAATAAAAAATGCCCGAAGCAACGTTTTGCAGAAATAAACGCCTTTTAACGGCCCGGGCTTACCAGGCTGTTTTTGCTGGCGCCTGTTTTAAAGTTTCGCACCCTCATCTCTTATTGTTGGCTAGACCAAATCAATTGTCGCATCCGCGGTTGGGTCTTGTGGTGGCAAAAAAACATATTCGGCACGCAGTGAACCGTAACCGTGTGAAGCGTTTTGTGCGAGAGACCTTTCGTTTGGCGCAACAGCAACTAGATTCATTAGATGTTGTGTTTCTGTCTCGCCCTGGTATGGATAAGTTGTCGCCCAAAGAGCAAACTGAGCTGCTTGAAAATTCGTGGCGACGTTTATCACGCAAACTACAGCTGGATCAGCATGCGAAAACTGATTAGAGCCTCCATTAAAGGCTACCAGTTGTTGGTTAGCCCGTTTATAGGCAACAACTGCCGGTTCTATCCCAGTTGTTCATATTATGCGGAAGAGTCTGTAGATCAGCATGGCGTGCTAAAAGGGGGTTATCTTACCTTGCGTCGCCTTATGAAATGTCACCCCTATCACACCGGGGGATTTGACCCGGTTCCCCAACCCAAACAAAAAACAGAGTTGAAATAAATATGGATTGGCAACGCTCACTTCTTATTACTGCCATGCTAGCGGTGGTTTATATGCTATTTCTGGAATGGGATACCTACCAGGAGGCGAATACACCAGTGGTGGATACCGCCGTAGCGGCGGCAATGGTGATCCCAGAGAGGAGTGTCAATTCATCAGAGCAAGTTGAGCCGGGATTATCTGTAGGCGATTTACCCAGTTTTCCTGAGGCGCAACCAGAGCCGGTTGTTGAAATAGTTGCAGCTAATGATACCCGCTTGGTTCGGGTGTCTACGGATGTGCTGACGGTTTTGATTGATACACTCGGTGGCGATATTGTAAGAGTAGAGTTGCCCAAGCACCTCACCGCACTGCATGAAACGGACAGCCCGTTTATTTTGCTAAATCGAACTGCGAGTACAACATATATAGCCCAGAGTGGTTTGATTGGTGTTAATGGCACTGATACCGCAGCAGGGCGGCCGCTATTTAAGGCTGATTATGACCATTACACACTAGAGGCCGGGCAAGACACGTTGCAGGTAGACTTAACGTTCAAGCAGGGCGGTGTTCTCATCACCAAACGGTTTAACTTTAGCAGAGGAGACTATTTGGTAGAGCTCGCCTACCACATAGATAACCAGAGTAGTAAAACTTGGAAGGCGGGGTTGTTTGGGCAAATCAAACGAGACAGTCACAACCCAACCGAAGGGGGGGGCATGGGGATGCAGCCGTTCCTTGGCGCGGCACTGACGAGTACGGATGAAAATTACAAGAAGATGGATTTTGACGACATCGAAGATGAGTCGTTTAAGGACACCGTAACGGGCGGCTGGCTTGCAATGGTTCAACACTACTTTGTCAGTGCGTGGGTGCCGGACCAGAGTACAAACAACACATTTAACTTGCGGAAATTGGGTAATCAGGACCTTTATGTATTTGGATTCACCTCTCCTTTGGTTGCTGTCGAACCGGGTGAGAAAAATGAGATGCACGCCGCTTTTTATGCGGGGCCAAAAGACCAGTATCGACTGGAGAAAATTTCCCCTTATCTTGACCTAACCGTCGATTACGGCTGGCTTTGGTGGATTGCAAAACCCCTGTTTTGGGTGCTCTACCAGCTGCATGAATTTCTTGGTAATTGGGGGTGGTCGATTATCCTGTTAACCATGATGATCAAGGCCGCATTTTTCCGTCTTTCTGCCACTAGCTATAAGTCCATGGCTAATATGCGGAGATTACAACCAGAAATGGCCCGACTTAAAGAGTTGTATGGCGATGATCGACAGAAAATGTCTCAGGAAACCATGAGTCTCTACAAGAAAGAAAAGGTGAACCCAATGGGTGGTTGTCTTCCCATTCTGGTTCAAATGCCAGTGTTTATTGCGCTCTATTGGGTTCTTCTTGAGAGCGTTGAGCTGCGACACTCTCCTTGGATTCTGTGGATACATGATTTGTCGATAAAAGATCCCTATTTTGTGCTTCCTCTTATTATGGGCGCCAGCATGTTCATTCAGCAGAAGCTCAATCCGACCCCTCCTGATCCCACCCAAGCCAAGGTCATGCAAATGATGCCGATTGCATTTACCTTTTTCTTTATGTTTTTCCCAGCAGGCCTGGTGCTTTATTGGACAGTAAACAACGGGCTTTCCATTATTCAGCAGTGGGTTATAACCCGCCAGGTTGAAGGCGCATCGGCTAAAAAATAGATTTAACGGCTCCTTATCGGGAGTCTTTTTTCTGGAAAATTAAAAATGTTATCAGCCAGTGATCAAGACACCATTGCGGCTATTGCCACCCCTCCAGGCCGAGGAGGGGTCGGAATCTTACGTATTTCTGGAAAAAATCTGACACCTTTTTTTTGCGGCATGTTATCTGGACAGCCAGAGCCGAGGCTGGCAGTGTTTACAAAATTTTTTGATTCAGGTGGATCAGCTATCGATCAGGGCCTGGCTATATATTTTTCCGCGCCACACTCGTTTACCGGAGAGAATGTTCTGGAGCTCCAGGGTCACGGTGGCCAGATTATTATGGATGCGCTATTACGCCGGGCGCTTGAGCTGGGCGCACGACTGGCGAGACCGGGAGAGTTCTCCGAGCGAGCCTTCCTCAATGACAAAATTGATCTTGCCCAAGCTGAGGCGATTGCTGACTTGATTGATGCGACATCGGACCAGGCTGCGCGCTGTGCACTTCGCTCACTTCAAGGCGAGTTTTCTGTGCAAATTCATAGTTTGGTTGAATCTCTGACAGCCTTGCGAATTTATGTTGAAGCCGCGATCGATTTTCCGGAAGAGGAGATTGATTTTTTGGCGGACGGCAAGGTGTTAGCTGCTCTCAAAATGTCGCAAGAACAATTGACGCGAGTAATTGATCAAGCTTATCAGGGTTCGTTGATGAGAGAAGGCATGACGGTGGTTATTGCTGGGAAGCCGAATGCAGGTAAATCAAGTTTGTTAAATGCGCTTTCTGGTCGTGATAGCGCCATTGTTACGCACATAGAAGGCACCACTCGCGATGTACTTCGCGAACAGATGCATATAGATGGCATGCCGCTGCACATAATAGATACAGCCGGATTAAGAGATACTGCCGAGCCTGTTGAGCAAGAAGGAATAAGGCGCGCCTGGCAGGAAATTGATCAGGCGGATCGCATTTTGTTCGTTATCGACAGCAGCCAAGACTATTCTTTAGACCCAAAACAAAACTGGCCAGAATATTTCGAGCGTTATCCAGAGTGGGACTCTCCAAAGGAAAGTCGCCTTAGTTTTGTTTTAAACAAGGGCGATATTTCGGGGTTGCCGGCTGGGGTTTCTAGCGGCCATCATACGGTCATCACGCTGTCTGCAAAACAGGGGGTGGGCCTCGATATTCTTACCGGGCATCTCAAGGAATGTATGGGCTATACCGGAAGTAATGAAGGTAGCTTTACTGCTAGGCGGCGTCATACAGAAGCACTGCAGGCCGCACAAGAATATTTAACGGCTGGCGCCAAACAATTATGCGAAGCGGGGGCCGGTGAGTTATTGGCCGAAGATTTGAGACAGGCCCAGCAGTCTCTTTCGGAAATTACCGGTGAATTCACCAATGATGATTTGCTTGGTAAGATTTTTTCCAGCTTCTGTATTGGAAAATGATGTATTGGGGGGCGGCATTTCAATAGTTGGTATTAATAACATATCCACCAGCGTCCATTTTAGCTAACTTACTCATATTACTGGAAATCCTCTGTCAGCCCACAATATAATAACAAGTTATACACAGGTTTTGACTAAAAAACAGCCAGCAGCTCTCTCAAATAATTTGCAAAAAAAATCCCATAATATAAACGCAAAGTACTGAAATATATAATAATTATAACACAGCGCCATAATTATTTTTTTGCCGAAAGGTGTGGATAACTCTGATTTTTGTGGCTAGACTAGAGGCCTAATAAAAAGTCATCTGCTCGTTTGAAGTGACGAAAAAAAGGGGGAAATCTTGGCTCAAGTTTTGTGGGAAAAGTGTTTGGGCTATCTTCAGGAAGAGCTGCCAGCACAGCAGTTTAATACTTGGATCAGACCATTACAGTTAGACGTTAGCCAAGACGGTAAATCTATACCATCAAGCGATATTCGGTTGCTTGCGCCGAATCGTTTTGTGAAAGACTGGGTGACGGATAAGTTCCTAGGACGAATTGTTGAGATATACCAGCAACTTCAGGGCGAACACTGCGCGGTGATTGTTGAGTCAAACACAGGACAGCAACCCATTCATGCTGGCCAGCAGTCTCCGCTGCTGAGAGATCGGACACCAGCGCTTCCCAGGTTGCTAGACAAGACACCTTTTCCTGCAACGACCCGTATCCAGGTGCAACCGGAGGTAAGAAAGACCGATGTAGGGGGCGGCCTGAATCACCGGGGTAATCTAAATCAGACGTTCACCTTTCAATCATTTGTTGAAGGTAAATCAAACCAGCTTGCCTTGGCGGCTTCCCGGCAGGTGGCTGAAAATCCAGGGGGATCTTATAACCCACTGTTTATATACGGTGGTGTTGGTTTGGGTAAAACCCACCTTATGCATGCCGTAGGAAATGGCATTCTGCAACAAAAACCCAATGCTAAAATTATTTATCTACACTCTGAGCGTTTCGTTGCCGATATGGTTAAGGCAATACAGTTAAATGCCATTAATGACTTTAAGCGATTTTACCGTTCAGTTGATGCTTTACTAATTGATGATATACAATTCTTTGCTGGGAAAGAGCGTTCACAGGAAGAGTTTTTTCATACGTTCAACGCGTTGCTTGAGGGCGGAAAGCAAATGATCCTCACCTGTGACCGTTATCCAAAAGGAATTGATGGTCTCGAAGAGCGCCTCAAGTCACGCTTTGGGTGGGGGCTAACCGTCGCGGTTGAGCCGCCAGAGCTGGAAACACGAGTTGCTATCTTAATTAAAAAAGCACAACAAGCAAAAATAGACCTTCCTAATGAGGCAGCCTTTTTTATCGCGCAACGGATACGCTCTAATGTCAGGGAGCTTGAAGGGGCGCTTAAGAGGGTAATAGCAAGCGCTCACTTCATGGGTAGTCCTATTAATATAGAGCTCATACGAGAATCGCTAAAAGATCTTTTCGCCCTTCAAGATAAGCTCGTTACAATTGATAATATCCAACGGGTGGTATCGGAGTACTATAAGGTTAAACTGTCTGAGTTGCTTTCTAAGCGGCGAAGTCGATCTATTGCTCGTCCTCGTCAAGTCGCGATGGCTCTTGCTAAGGAGCTTACAAACCATAGTTTACCAGAGATTGGAGAGGCTTTTGGCGGACGTGATCATACGACCGTTCTACACGCTTGTAGAAAGGTGAAAGAGCTGCAAGAAACAAATCGGGATATTGCTGAGGACGTAAAACAGTTATTAAGAACGTTAACTACCTGATTATGCGCAGCTTTTGGCTTATCATAAGAAAAATTATAACCCATACTACTTGGAAGATATGAACCGATGAAGTTTTCAGTTTCCCGCGAAGATTTTCTAATACCCCTACAGTTAGTTGTTGGGGTCGTAGAGAGGCGCCAGACGCTACCCATTTTATCAAATGTTCTCATCAACCTTAATGATGGCCGCTTATCCTTAACGGGAACTGAGTTGGAGGTTGAGATTGTGGGGCATTTGTCTCTAATGTCTTTGTCAGAGGGAGGGAAGACAACGGTTCCAGCCCGCAAGTTGATGGACATCTGTCGTTCACTTCCGGATGGTGCTGAGATCAGTTTTTCAGACGATGGTGGCCGGGTTCAAGTTACCAGCGGACGTAGTCGGTTCACTCTTTCATCGCTCCCAGCGAATGAATTCCCCAATGTGGATGATAGTCCTGGAAAGTGTGAGTTTTCGATAGAGCAGCGTACCTTGAAAAAGCTTATCGATCACACGGCCTTTGCCATGGCGCAGCAGGATGTTCGGTACTATCTCAATGGTATGTTACTTGAGGTAGGCAGTGAACGCGTTCGTGCAGTGGCGACGGATGGACACAGGTTGGCGATGATGGATGCACAGGTCCCCGGTCTGGCAGAAGGATTAACCCAAGTTATTCTTCCACGTAAGGGGGTCATTGAGTTATCCCGCCTGTTATCAGATGAGGGAGAGGTGTCGGTTGTTCTCGGTAACAACCATATTCGTATCGCCACGGCAGATTTTCGTTTCACCTCCAAGTTGGTGGATGGGGCGTATCCTGACTACGATCGAGTTCTACCTAAAGGTGGGGACAAGCAAATGGTGGGCAGCCGTGAAGAATTACGAAATGCGTTTAGCCGCACAGCGATTTTGTCCAATGAGAAATATCGCGGTGTTCGTTTGTTGTTATCACAGGGCCAGCTGACACTGGTTGCCAATAATCCAGAGCAAGAAGAGGCTCAGGAGGAGGTGACCGTTAATTATTCCTCCGAAGAGCTGGAAGTAGGCTTCAATGTCAGCTATGTCATTGATGTTCTTAATGTTTTACGTGGAGAAATGGCTCGGTTTACGCTCTCTGACGCGAACAGCAGTGCTTTAATAGAAGACCCAGAAAATGAAAGTGCAGTTTATGTTGTTATGCCAATGCGACTCTGATCCCCTTATTAAGCATCGCCTAGTATGTATCTAAAAAAGCTGGATGTGCATGGGTTAAGAAACCTTAGGTATATCCAGCTTTCTTTATCACCAAGCGCAAACCTATTTTACGGTCTAAATGGAAGCGGCAAAACAAGTTTGCTGGAATCCCTTTATCTGCTTGGAAGGGGTCGTTCTTTTCGTACGCGTACGTTAAGCCCCGTCATTAATCAGGGCGAAGATAACTGCACTGTTTTTGGCTTGCTGGAAAAAGAGGGAAATGAAATTCCTTTGGGGGTGAGCCGTTCCAGGCACGGCGATTTTCTCTTTAAGGTAAACGGACAACTAGTTACTAATTCATCCGGACTAGCTGAAGCTATGCCATTGCTCGTGCTTAATTCAGACAGTTTTCACCTATTAGACGGGGGGCCGCAGTTCCGTAGACAGTTTATCGACTGGGGCGTGTTCCACGTGGAACATAATTACCGTGATATCTGGAAGAGATTTCGGCGGGCCTTGAAACAACGGAATTCCTTACTTCGCCGTGATAGAATGGACGATAAGTTAATGGAGGTTTGGGACGCTGAATTTGTAAGCTTGGCAGAACAGATAAATCATTACCGCGAACTGTACTTGGCGGATTTAATTCCGCGGATTACGGAGGTGTTAGCAGAGCTCTCACCCCTGAAAGGCTTCGAGTTTAAGCATTATGCGGGCTGGGACAACACTAAAAAATTAAGTGATGTGTTGCTGGCCGATCGTCAGAGGGATTTCCAAGGAAATACAACGTATCACGGGCCGCATCGCGCTGACCTGAAGGTTCGATTTAACAAACAGCCAGCAAGCGGTATTTTGTCCAGAGGGCAAATTAAAATCCTTGTAACGGCTATGCAGGTAGCTCAAGGTTTTTTGTATCGTGAGCGGACAGGGTGTCAGTGCATGTACTTGCTAGACGACTTGCCCTCCGAGTTAGATTTAGAGCATCGGCGGAAAGTGGGTAAGCTTTTGTATCGATTGGGTGCTCAGGTTTTTATCACAGGCGTTGTTCGGGGCGACCTAAGGTCATCCTGGCCTGATGAGAAAAAAGATGTGCGCATGTTCCACGTGGAACATGGACAAATTACACAAGAGTAGTCGTTAATACTAAAACATAGGAATTTAGGTTTCTCGTATGAGTGAAGAGCAGAGCTACGATTCGTCGAGCATTAAAGTACTAAAAGGCCTTGATGCAGTTCGTAAACGCCCCGGAATGTATATCGGTGATACCGATGACGGTACTGGGTTACATCATATGGTGTTCGAGATTGTCGACAACTCCATCGATGAGGCTTTGGCCGGCCACTGCTCAGAAATTATGGTGACCATCCACCCCGATGAATCTGTTTCTGTGTCAGATAATGGCCGTGGTGTTCCGACAGAGATCCATGAAGAGGGTGTTTCCGCAGCTGAAGTGATTATGACCGTGCTTCATGCAGGTGGTAAATTCGACGAGAATAGCTATAAAATTTCTGGTGGGCTACATGGCGTAGGTGTCTCCGTGGTGAATGCACTCTCGAAGGAGCTGCGTTTGACCATTAGGCGTGGCGGAAATGTTCACGAACAGCACTACAGTCACGGCGTGCCGCTGGCTCCTCTGATAGTTGTAGGTCAAACAACAAATACGGGGACAGAAGTACACTTTGTACCGTCCACTGAGACCTTTACTAATATCCGTTTTCACTATGAAATCTTGGCTAAACGGCTGAGAGAGCTGTCATTCCTTAATTCTGGTGTGCGTATCGTCTTAAAAGATGAGCGCACTGGAAAAGAAGATATCTATCAGTATGAGGGCGGGCTGAAAGCTTTTGTTGAGTACCTTAACACCAACAAAACACCCATTAATCAGGTCATGCATTTTAATTCTCATCGTGATGATGGTGTTAGTGTTGAGGTGGCACTGCAGTGGAATGATAGCTATCAGGAGCATATTTTTTGCTACACCAACAACATTCCACAACGCGATGGTGGCACTCACCTAGCGGGGTTCAGGTCGGCGCTCACTCGAAGTCTCAACACCTATATTGAAAAAGAAGGATTCGGTAAGACCAGCAAGGTCAGCACTACAGGAGATGATGCCCGGGAAGGGTTAACGGCTGTTGTTTCAGTAAAAGTACCTGATCCTAAATTTTCTTCTCAAACTAAGGATAAATTAGTTAGCTCAGAAGTAAAGACGGCTGTTGAGCAGGAAATGGGCAACAATTTTACTGACTATTTACTGGAAAACCCTAAAGAATCAAAAAGTATCGTGATGAAAATGGTGGATGCTGCTCGGGCGCGTGAAGCCGCGCGGAAGGCGCGTGAAATGACGCGACGAAAAGGCGCATTAGATATCGCCGGGCTTCCTGGAAAGCTGGCAGACTGTCAGGAAAAAGACCCGGCACTCTCAGAAATATATCTAGTGGAGGGTGATTCGGCAGGCGGCTCAGCTAAACAGGGTAGAGATCGCCGAACTCAAGCCATATTGCCGTTGAAAGGTAAAATTCTTAATGTAGAGAAAGCCCGTTTTGACAAGATGCTGTCCAGTGTCGAGGTGGGAACCCTCATCAAAGCACTGGGTTGTGGTATCGGTACTGATGAATTTAATCCAGATAAGCTGCGATACCATACCATTCTGATCATGACAGATGCTGACGTGGATGGATCACACATCCGAACATTGCTGCTTACGTTCTTCTTCCGGCAGATGCGAGAGCTGGTAGAACGAGGTAATATCTACATTGCGCAGCCACCACTTTACAAGATTAGTAAGGGTAAGCAGGAGCAATATCTTAAGGATGATGAATCACTTACAGACTTTTTGACTCAGTCTGCTTTAGAGAATTCTAGTCTGCATGTCAATGCGGATGCACCTAGAATCAGCGGTAGTGCTCTAGAAGCGCTTGTGAATGATTTCCGTCGAGTGATGACGATTATTACACGCATGTCTCGTGTTTATCCTGAGGGTGTGTTACAAAAAATGGTCTATATGCCGGCTCTGAATAGTGACAGTCTTGGTGATAAAGCCCATGTGGAGAGTTGGTGCGAGGGTCTATCAGCGTCACTTGAGCGGGAGAATTTGGCGGGAAGTAGTCGCTATCAAGTCACTGCTGAGGAAGATAAAGAGCGTCAGGTTTACCTTCCTTGTATAGAGATAACAGCACACGGTGTGCCAACCAGCTACTATTTAAACTACGATTTTTTCACCTCTGGTGAATATGGGTCAATTGTCTCACTCGGTAAGCAGCTCCAGGGCTTGATTGAGACGGGTGCGTATATTCAGCGCGGTGAGCGGACTAAGCCCGTTGATAGCTTCAGTATGGCGTTAGACTGGTTAATGAAGGAATCCCGTCGAGGATACAGCATTCAGCGCTATAAAGGGCTGGGTGAAATGAACCCGATTCAGCTGTGGGATACCACCATGAACCCGGAGGCTCGGCGGATGTTAAAAGTCACCATTGAGGATGCTATAGCTGCTGATCAGATGTTTACGACCCTCATGGGTGATCAGGTAGAACCGCGTCGCGAGTTTATTGAAACAAATGCGTTGGCAGTCACTAACCTGGACATATAGCGGTGCTGGGCATTAAAAAAGCTGGCTATTTTAGCCAGCTTTTTTGGTACACAAAATCTTAAACCTAATGCTGGAGCCAGACATTCCAATCGTCCTTCCGGAGACCTGCGCTCTTCCTTCTATCCTCTTTACTCGGATCTTTGCGTTGTTCTGGAGGGTTATAAGTCCCGTTATAAAAATTATTCATGGAATCCATTCACCGGTTGTTAATGGCTAATAGGGTAAAAGAAGTTCAGGCGACAGTAAATAGGAAGTCAGAAACTATTAATCGCGATTATTTAGGTATGTGAAAGCGTTTTTTGGGTAGATTCAATCCAGTCTTTCACCTCTTCAGTTAGCTGCCGACTGTCCGCGCCAATGGTCTTTATCGGTTCACCAATAACCACGTGTATACGGCCTGGTCGTTTAATAAAAGTGTGGGCTGGCCAGCAGTATCCGGCATTCTGGGCCACCGGCAAAATGGGCGCGCCAGCAGCAATAGCAAGGGCTGCACCGCTACGTCCATAGTTTCCGGTCTGCCCTATAGGTGTTCGAGTGCCCTCGGGATAAATCAACACATTATTACCCTGGGCCAGACGCTGTTTGCCTTGAGCTAATATTTTTTTCATCGCTTCTCTGGGGTTTCCTCGATTGATGGCAATGGGGTGCATAAAGTAAAGTCCCCAGCCAAAAAAAGGGATCCAGAACAATTCTTTCTTGAGAATAGTGCTCACAGGGCGTAAAAGTCGTTGAAGGTAAAAGGTTTCCCAGCCGGACTGATGCTTACTGAGAACCACGCAGGGGGTGTCTGGGATGTTATTAAGGCCATCAATCTGAAGGGTAATCCCGCAGCTCACGTTCAGCCATTTAATAATAATAGCATTTGCACAGGTTGTTACATTTTGGCGCATTCGGTATGGCATTAAAAGGCCAGTTGTGCAGGTAATTATGCCGAAAACCACAAGAACTACCCAATAAACTACATAAAATAGTACAGAACGTGTAAAAGCTATAATCGTTTTCATTAATGTTTATCAGTTTCTTTAGTAGCTAAAAGATAATCTACCACTTGAGATAAATCGTCAAATACCTGGGCATGCTGTAGTTCTGTGTCTCGTTGCTCAACTAGCCTGGGTTCAGTTTTTGGACCTTTGCCGGTCCGAACCAGAATGGGATCGCAGTGATGAGCAAGCCCCGCCTGGAGGTCTCGCAAGCTATCACCAATAAGTGGTACACCGCTCAGAGACAATTCAAACTCATTGGCTATGGCATTGAGCAACCCCGGGGCTGGCTTACGGCAGCCACAGCAATCATCGGGGCCGTGGGGACAGTAGAAAATGCCTCCCAATTCCGCACCAGCATCGGCTAGCAGGTCCGTTAATTTAGTATGCATCGCCTCGAGGTCATCTAGATCAAACAGGCCGCGGCCAATACCAGACTGATTGGTGGCCACTACTACGGTGTAACCCGCCTGATAAAGGCGGGCAATGGCGTCGATACTGCCGGACAGGGGAATCCACTCATCAACCGATTTAATATAGGCGTCGGAGTCTTCGTTGATAACCCCGTCGCGATCGAGGATAACGAGCTTGGTCATTTTTTTAATGCCATATGGAGCAATATACCAGTCATCAGGTTTTCGACTTATTTCGAAGGAGCCAGCAGTGAAATATCCGCTACTTCCAGGAACAGATTGCGGAGTTGCTGCAAAAGAGCCAGCCGGTTGTTACGCAAAGTATCATCATCCACCATGACCATGACATCATCGAAAAACTGATCAACGGACTGGCGCAATCTGGCCAGTTGCTTCAGCGCTTCGGTATAGTCGCGATCTTGCAAGAGTGGTTTTACTTCGGTTGTTAGCTCGGCTAGAGAAAGGGCCAATGCCTTTTCTGCGCTGTCCACCAGCAGAGTGTTATCCACTTCTACAGCTATCGTGCTGTCGACTTGCTTGGACAGAATATTAGAGACTCGTTTATTTGCGGCGGCTAGTGCTGCGGCTTCTGCAAGTTGGTTGAAGGCATGAACCGCCTGAACCCGCTGGTGTATATCCAGTGGATTGCTAAGTTGTCTTGCGGCAACAGCCTGAAAGACTTCAGTTGGAATATTTTCATCTTCATACCAAGACCTAAAGCGGTCTAGCGTGTAAGTAAGCACTTGCTTGCTTGTAGCTTCAACAGTGCCAGAATCAGCGCCTAAACTAGTATGCTGAGAGACAGCGGCAGTTAATACTTCTTGAAGATCGAGGTCGATGCCACGTTCCACAATAATCCTTAAGACACCAAGGCTTGCGCGTCGGAGGGCAAAGGGATCCTTGGATCCGGTGGGAGACTGACCAATACCAAAAATGCCGACTAACGTGTCCAGCCTGTCAGCGAGTGCTAGCGTGGCACCCGTGACGGTAACGGGAATGGCATCGCCGGCAAAGCGTGGTAAATACTGCTCAAATAAGGCTTCGGCGACTTCGGCGTGCTCGCCATCATTGAGAGCATAGTAGCGGCCCATTGTTCCCTGCAGATCGTCAAATTCACCGACCATTTCGCTTACCAGATCAGACTTACTTAACTCCGCCGCTCTTCTTGCCAAGGCTGGTTCTGCACCCGTCATGGGGGCCAATATTTCAGCCAGTCGTGCAACTCGCTCAGTCTTGTCAAAAACCGAACCAAGCTTGGCCTGGAAGACAATATCTTTCAAAGATTCGCGGCGGACTTCAAGGGTAGTTTTTTTATCAGTTTCGTAGAAAAAAGCCGCATCGGCTAATCGTGGACGAATAACCCGCTCGTTACCATTGATAACCTGTGCTGGATCCTTGCTCTCGATATTGGCCACGGTGATAAACATCGGCAGTAGCTGACCATCGTTATCCACCACATGGAAATACTTCTGATGTTCCGCCATTGAAGAAACCAATGCTTCAGCGGGGACGGCCAAAAAGCGCTCTTCAAAATGGCCAAGCAATGAAACTGGCCACTCATTGAGAGCCGTCACTTCATTAAGCAGGGCATCACTGATCACAGCTACGCCACCAGCGTTTGCTGCAGCTGCGGTTACATCTTGGCGAATCAGCTCCCGGCGTTCAGCAAAATTAGCGATGACATGAGCGTCACGTAACGTATCTTCGTAACTGTCAGGGGATGTAATAGTGACCTTGCCAGTACTGTGAAATCGATGGCCATAACTTGCGTTCCCAGCGTTTACTCCCTTGACCTTGTAGTTCCATGCCTTGCCAGCATATAACAAGACGACCCAGTGAATTGGGCGAACAAATTCTTCTCGGCTTGCCCCCCAGCGCATTCTTTTTGGAATAGGCAAGTGGTTTAGTGATTCTTCAACAACACGATCCAAAATACTTTGTGTGAAGCCCCCTATTGAAAGGGCGCGATAACAAAGCTTGTCCTGCTTACCGTCGTTTTCCACTTTATTCTTTAAGTCGTCAATGGCAATTCCATTTTTGCGGGCAAATGCTTCTGCAGCGCGAGTGGGGTTGCCATCATTATCAAAAGCAACTTTGGCTGGAGGCCCCCAGAAAACAACTTCTTTGTTTGGTGCTTGCGCAGCAAGATTTTTCACTAAAACAGCTAAACGACGAGGAGTAGCGAAGGTTTGCACATCACCAAAATCTAGTTCTTCAGCCTTGAATCTGGAAATAATTTCATCGCGGAATGCATTAGACAGGGTCAGCAGCGCCTTGGGAGGGAGCTCTTCTGTACCTATCTCGACTAAAAAATCAGCGCTCATTGTTTCGCCTCCGCAGCTTGTAGCCTTACTTCGTCAGCCAGTGCCGTTGGTGCCAGTGGAAAGCCTAGCGCCAATCGTGATTCAAAATAGGCTTTGGCCACAGCCCGGGCCAAGGTGCGAACGCGTAAAATAAACCGCTGGCGCTCAGTCACCGAAATAGCGTGGCGGGCATCCAGTAGGTTAAAGGCGTGGGACGCTTTAATGACCATTTCGTAGGCGGGTAATGGCAGGCCTTTTTCGATTAGGCGCTGGCTCTCTCGCTCGTAGCTGTCGAAGCTCTGGAACATGAAGTCCACATCCACCTCTTCAAAGTTGTAGGCTGACATCTGCACTTCATTTTGATGGAACACGTCACCGTAGGTCACTTTACCTGCCGGACCTTCGGTCCAAACCAGGTCATAAATACTGTCCACACCCTGTAGGTACATGGCAATACGCTCAAGACCATAGGTGATTTCACCGGTGACAGGGAAACATTCCAGTCCACCTACTTGCTGAAAATAGGTAAACTGGGTTACTTCCATGCCATTCAGCCAGATTTCCCAACCAAGACCCCAGGCGCCCAGCGTGGGTGATTCCCAGTTATCTTCAACGAAACGGATATCGTGAATATTGGGGTCGATACCCAGTTCGCGAAGGGATTCCAAATACAAATCCTGGATATTATTAGGGGAGGGCTTCAGTACCACCTGAAATTGGTAATAGTGTTGCAGCCGATTAGGGTTTTCACCGTAGCGGCCATCGGTGGGGCGGCGGCAGGGTTGAACATAAGCACTGTTCCAGGTTTCTGGCCCAATAGCGCGTAAAAAAGTGGCCGGATGGAACGTACCTGCGCCCACTTCCATGTCCAGTGGTTGCAAAATAACGCAGCCCTGACGAGACCAAAATTGTTGTAAAGCTAAAATTAGCTCCTGGAATGTCGAAACATCCGGTGTAGTTTGTGACACCTAGGATCCCCTGTAGCATGCAAAGCCGACAATTATAAGGTCGCAACCCGTTAATAGTAAGGGTTTTCATCTAATAGGGCTTGTTTCAAATGGGTTTGCTAAGGTTGATCAATCAACAGAACAAGAGGTCGATAGCTGCGATAAACTGAAGCACGTTATATGAACACCCTGGTGGTTTTGGGGTAATTAAATTGACGAAAAATCGCTGAGACCGAGCCATAACATGAAGGAACGGGAATTGACGGAATGGAAAAGATCGTTTTATTCACCTTGCTAATACTACTAGCCGGTTGCGAAACCGCCTATTGCGATGCTTGGGAGCAGGTTGGTGTCCATAAACGGGATATTCTGGTGGACCGGATTGACGAGACTCAGGAGGCTCAGGAGAAAACCCAGGGACAGTTCAACGACGCTCTAGAGCCGTGCCGTCCTGTGGTCAGTTTTGATGGCGGCGATCTAGAAAAACGCTATAACAAACTCAACGCACACTATGAGGATAGCGACCAAGCCGCTAAGGCTATAAGTGGTCATATAGATAGTGTTTAGGATGTGGAAGAAGATTTGTTTGACGAGTGGGCGGATGAGCTTGCACAGATTCAGAACCGTACACTACTCGACGATAGTGCTAAAAAGTTTCACGATACACGCTAAAAATACCAGCAAATAGTCAAGTCTATACGTAAGGCAGAAAAAAGCGTTCATCCAGTATTAACCACGTTACGGGATCAGGTTTTATCTCTCAAACACAATCTCAGTGCCCAGGCGATCTAAGCCCTTAAAGCCGAGCTGAGCACGATCAACAGTGACGTAAACACGTTGATTCTCGATATGCAAAAGTTCATAGATGAACTACCCTCTTTATAAACCGGATAAAAAACTGAGAACGTAACGAACAACGAGGCACTAACATGAAGTACAACAATATTCTCGAAACAATTGGCGACACACCGCATATTCGCCTTGGAAAATTGTTTCCCGGTGAGATAGAAGTTTGGATGAAAGCCGAACAATTTAAT
Organism: Porticoccus sp.; assembly: GCA_047635115.1. Taxonomy (GTDB): domain Bacteria; phylum Pseudomonadota; class Gammaproteobacteria; order Pseudomonadales; family Porticoccaceae; genus Porticoccus. The sequence continues at coordinate 20,921 of JBLIJA010000014.1, forward strand.
CCAGGCTCCAGTATTAAGGACCGCATCGGTTTGGCCATGATCGAAGATGCAGAAACAAAAGGCTTGATCAACAAAGACACCCTTATTATTGAGCCAACCTCCGGGAATACTGGTATTGGTTTAGCGATGGTCTGTGCGGTCAGGGGTTATCGATTGGTGCTCACCATGCCGGAATCCATGTCTATTGAGCGTCGACGCTACCTCAAAGCTCTTGGTGCCGAGCTTGTATTAACCCCAAAAGAATTGGGTATGGGAGGCTGTATCGAGAAAGCCAGCCAATTACTGGCAGAAAACGATAACGCCTGGATGCCCCAACAGTTTAATAATTCCGCCAACGTACAAGTACATCGGGATACTACCGCCAAGGAAATTCTGGCCGATTTCCCCGATGGTATCGACTATTTGATTACGGGGGTGGGTACGGGTGGCCATATTACTGGTTGTGCAGAAGTACTAAAGGAAAAATTCCCTAACACCAAGGTGTTGGCTGTAGAGCCAAAGAAGTCCCCAGTCATTAGTGGGGGCGCAAAGGGTTTACACAGAATCCAGGGTATTGGTGCTGGGTTTATCCCTGGTGTACTGAACACAGTAATTCTTGACGGTACTGTTCAGGTTACCGATGAAGATTCTTTTGAGATGACCCGGCGCTGCGCCCAGGAAGAGGGTATTTTTGTAGGCATATCATCAGGGGCCAGTCTTGCTGCTGTGCAGAAAACGCTTAATGAGATCCCTGCGGGTAGCACCGTTTTAGTTTTTAGCTACGACACAGGTGAACGTTACCTCTCCATTGAAGATTTGTTTTAACAAATGATTTTTTCCATATCGGTAATGATTAAGCTCTGGACAGCTCTCCTAGGTGTTTTGACTCGCCTCCGAGAGCTCAAGGCTCAGGGAAAAACAGCAGATGAAGCAGTCGTAGCAAAACCAATTAGAGCAATTAGATGCGATTTAAATGGCGGTTTTTTAAAGACATAGCGAGGGATCAACATTATTTATAGCGGCCTGGAGATGCCAGATAAATGATTTCCTTTCGTGCAGCAAAAAGAGAGGACTCTTTGGCCATCGCGAAGTTTTGCAGCATCTCTTCTGGTGGGGAGACTGATTATATATGGGAAAAATCGGTCAAGCTCGGCAAAAATATTCTGAATGTGGGCGAACGGCGCTATGAAAATGAAGACAGTGTGTTGAGTTATAAAAACTGTATGATAGTTAAGGTTGGTGGTGAAATTGCAGGGATGATGGTGGCCTTTCCTATGAGCGCATCTGGCGACGTGGGAGAAGATCTTGTGCTGGCGCCCTACAGTCGATTAGAGGATGAAAATAGTTATTAAATTTTCGGTATGGGATTATATCCAGAGCGCCGTGGAAAAGGAGTTGGTCATCAGTTTCTGGCATTGGCTAAACAGCAGGCCCATTTGCGTCGCTTTAATAAATTAAGCCTGTTTGTCTTCGAAGAAAATACCGGAGCAAAATTATAAAAAGGCTCGCCCTGACACCTTTGTCCCCCGCCCGATAATTCTACATACAGGTGATGTGCTTTTAATGACAGATACGTTATTTTTTGTTATTGACCACATATCACAGCCACAACGTTATTAGAATTTCTCTGACTGCATTAAGTACTATGGAATTAATAATTTCTGTAATGTGATGTCAAGCCTACCATTTATAATTGTTAAGTTAGTTGGTTATTTTTAATAAAAAACTAAACCACGAGAATTATTTAACAACACCTTTCTATAGTCTCTTATTTTTTGGTGTATTCCTAACGGGCTTTGGTTCATCCTGGTCTTACTTGAATCCTAATAATGAAACACTAGCGTGGGATCGCTTACCTATGACCATGGGTTTTATCGCGTTGATCGTCGGGTCCTAACAAAATATTTTAAGCGAGAGCTACAAAAAAACTATTTTTATCCGTTTATTTTTATCGGTTTTTTAGTGTCATGTATTGATATTTATATAGAAAGCAGAAAGAGGCGATTTATGGTTGTATGTTTTAATGTAACTCGTACCCTTGATAATCATTCCTGCTGTGGCGTTAACCCATAAACCTCTCTAAACTCGAAGTTTGTATTTGATCTTGTTGCCTACTGCCTACGTACTCGCCAAGGTGGCTGAGCACTTCGATCAAGCTAAACATCAGGTGCTGGGTATGATCAGTGGTCATAGTCTTAAGCATCTATTAGCAGCGGGCGCGACCTACATGCTGTTGCGAACTTTGTTACGGCGAAAATTATTATGTAACCAGAGTCATTAGCTATAGCTATCAGCTGCATAGTTTAAATTAAGTGGGGCTATCAATGAGCCTGGAGTTATAGTATTAGCCAATGATTAGGCTGTTTAGATTAAGCACATACAGGAGATACCCTATGCAACGCTATACAATTTTTGGACATCAAGCCTGTGGTTTTTGCCGCCAAGCTAAAGCAGTGCTGGAATCCAAAAAACTACCCTTTCGCTATGTGGATATTCATGAAGAAGGAATTAGTCCAGCCGATTTAGCAGAAACAGTGGGCAAACCCGTGAGCACGGTTCCTCAAATTTTCTACGGTGAAGAGTATGTGGGTGGTTATCAAGAGTTAATACAACGTTTAGAGGACGGGGATGTCGCTGAAATAAAGTAGACAATAGATGCTTAGGCGAAAAAAAGGGAGCAACCAATGGGCCCCCTTTTCTAATGGATGCTTTGTACTATTCGTTAATGCCCAGTAGCTCCACATCAAAAATCAATGTTGATCCTGGCCCAATTATGCCCATATTACGGTTGCCGTAGGCTAAATTACTGGGAATAAAAAGACGAGTTTTTTCACCAACCACCATCAACTGCAAGCCCTCCGTCCATCCAGGGATAACTTGATTCAAGCCAAAGCCAATGGGTTCGCCACGGTCTACCGAGCTGTCAAAGACGGCCCCATCAATTAATGTGCCGTGATAATGTACTTTTACCATGTCGGTTGGGCCGGGGTGTTCAGTACCAGTACCTTCGGTGAGCACCAAATATTGCAATCCGGATGCGGTGGACTGCACACCCTTCTGCTCTTTATTGGCCGTCATAAACTCAATACCTTTTTGCATATTCTCAGAGGCTCCTTTTTTGTTGGCTAACGTGCGTTGGGCTAGAAATAAAACCAGCGCAATACTGATAATAATGATGATAATTTTGAGCATAATGAATCTCTAGCATGGACGTACATTAAGTTTGTAAACAGGGTAAGTCGATTGGTCCGGGCGGTCAACCGGCTCAAACTCATTATCAGTGTTGGGTAGACACCTCAACGCCCACATAGAACCAGTGACCGGCCGTTCGTTGAAAGACGGAAATTTCATCTACAGCTTGAATCTCGAAAAGGGCCGGTTCGCGAAAAAACATTAAATTCTACCGTCGCTTTATTGCCGTTTTGTTCACTAGAGAGTACGGCCAGATTTATCCATTCCACCGTTTTTTCAGAAAGTGCTTCGGCGGTTAATCCAATAGCGGCTGCTGAAAACCAGGTTGCTAACAAATAGTCGCCTTAGCCGCCCAGGGCATAGGCCGAATAGCGAGAGCGCATAAGTTGTTTCGGGGTTTTAGCCCGTAGTCCTTCGGTGAGAAATCGGCCGCAGCATTTGTCAAAGGGTTTATTGCGATTGCAGAGACAGGAGTTGGCCATTAGTTTTATCTATAAGTGATGAAAGAGTGTTGGCGGCGAAATGATGTTTTTAACTTTGTTTGGGCACCGCTCGAGTTTTACCATCGTCATCAATCGCGACAAAAACAAACTCACCTTCAGTCACTTTGGCGGGCTTGTTGGTGGACTCGATATTAATCCAAACTTCCACGTTGATAGTCATGGAGCTGCTGCCTACCCTTAGTAGCTCACAGTAGCAGCTGACGATAGCGCCAACAGGTACTGAGCGTAGAAATGCCATTCCGCTGATAGCAACGGTGGTGACTCGGCCTTTGGCAATACGCTGGGCAAGAATAGCGCTACCGAGATCCATTTGTGACAGCATCCAGCCACCAAAAATATCGCCATTTGCATTGGTGTCTTTGGGCATAGCGATGGTTTGCAGGCTCAGGTCCCCACGTGGTTGTGGCGGTTGGCTTATAGCGATCACGAGTGACTCCTCACGTTAGTTATAGTGACTTGCGGGTGGTTTATTACCTAGAAGATCACAGATGGTAGCCAAGTGGCAAGCGATGGCCAGCAGGCCAGCATCAGCATCAGCACTACCTGAATGCCTATAAAAGGGATAACACCCCGGTAAATATCTCCGGTTTTGATGCTATCAGGCGCTACGCCGCGCAAGTAAAACAAGGCAAAACCAAAAGGAGGGGTTAAAAAAGAGGTTTGCAGGTTAACGGCAATCATGATGCCAAGCCAAATGGGATAGGCC
>JBLIJA010000015.1:0-25202 GCA_047635115.1 Porticoccus sp.
TGTCAGCTGCCTGTCGTTTGAAACAGATCAATGCAGAACTTTCCATTGTTGTAGTGGAAAAAGGTTCTGAAGTGGGTGCTCATATTCTATCAGGTGCCGTATTTGAGCCCACGGCACTTAATGAGCTATTCCCTGATTGGAAAGAAGTGGGTGCACCTCTGAACACTGAGGTAAAAGACGATAATCTTTATGTTTTAACAGAAAATCGGGGGCTTAAAATCCCATCATTCTTTGCTCCCAAAACGATGCACAATAAGGGTAACTACATAATCAGCCTAGGCAACCTTTGTCGTTGGTTAGCAGAGCGGGCTGAAAATTTAGGTATCGAAATATTCCCAGGTTTTGCCGTTGCTGATGTACTTTATAATGAGAATGCTGCCGTCACAGGAGTTGTTACAGGTGACATGGGTGTTGGCCAGAATGGTGAACATAAAGATGCCTACATGCAAGGTATGGAGTTACGTGGCAAATACACTTTATTTGCCGAAGGTTGCCGCGGCCATCTAGGTAATCAACTTATTGAAAAATTCTCACTCGACACTGCCTCAGAAGCGCAGCACTATGGACTGGGTATCAAGGAGTTATGGTTAATACCTTCAGAACAACATAAAGAAGGTCTAGTTATTCATACGGCAGGCTGGCCTCTGGATGAGAGCAACTCTTCTGGCGGTGGATTTTTGTATCATTTGGAAAATAACCAAGTGGCAGTGGGCTTAATCACCGACCTCTCTTACTCCAATCCACATGTGAGTCCATTTGACGAATTTCAGCGCTACAAACACCATCCAGTTATTAGTCAGTATCTGAATGGTGGTGAGCGTATTTCCTATGGTGCCCGCGCTCTGGTCAAGGGTGGCTTACAATCTCAACCTAAAATGACCGTTCCTGGCGGATTATTAATTGGTGACAATGCGGGAACGCTGAACTTTGCCAAGATCAAGGGTATTCACTGCGCCATGAAATCCGGCATGCTTGCTGCGGAATCGGTAGCAGAGGCTATCAGCACTGACCGAAAACATGATGAACTCACAGAATATCCCCTTGCTTATAAAGCTAGTTGGGCCTACAAAGAGCTTCACTTACAGCGTAATTTTGGCCCTGCTCAGCATAAGTGGGGAAATATACTTGGCTCAGCTTATGCCTTCATTGATATCAACCTATTCAACGGTAAGCTGCCCTGGACACTGAAAGACCCAAAACCTGATCACTCCACGCTAAAATTAGCAGCCGAATGTAAAAAAATTGATTATCCAAAGCCTGATAACAAGCTCAGCTTTGACAAACTGACGTCAGTATTCCTATCGAATACCAATCATGAAGAAGCACAACCCTGTCACCTAATCTTAAAAAATGCAGATGTGCCTATTAGCCACAACCTGCCGTTATTTGATGAACCTGCTCAGCGTTACTGCCCAGCTGGTGTCTATGAGGTTATTGATAAAGAGGATGGCTTCAAGCAGTTTCAGATAAACGCGCAGAACTGTGTCCACTGTAAATGCTGTGATATTAAGGACCCAACCCAGAATATTGTATGGGTAGCCCCTGAAGGCTCTGGTGGACCTAATTATCCCAATATGTAATCTCAACCGTTAAAATGGGCCCAGAGGTCACTTTTTAACGGAAGCCAATATCATTCACTATCTCGCATCTATCGAAAGTAAGAAGTCTAAAAATCAGTTTTTTTACTGTTCTAGTACGGAGGTGATTAATAAGATTGTTTAACATCATCTTGGTGGCACTTCAGCTGAGCTTAGAAGAGCTTGTTGTCACGTAGCTGACCACGGTTTCCCATAGTAATACCAATGTTGGCTACAAACTGAAGGAACTCGTCCTTGTCTTCAACATCTCCACCGTAGCTGACATTGAAGTAGGCCTCGACCGCTCCTTGAGCCAGAGCCCAACAAGCTAGATAGTGATAATGTGGTGGGACATCTTCAAGTATTCCCTTGTCGATGAGCTTAGCTATCATACTGTTTAGAGCATCAATGTTGGAGCGGCGCATTGCGTGCAATTCTGACAGTTTGCTCTCTACCTCTTCACTTCCTTGTAATTTGACCTCCAGTTGTTGAACCAGCCTATCCAGTGCAGGATCTGACAACCTAGCTTGAAAATAGGCGCGAGCTGCTGCACCCGGGTCTCCAGCTTCGGTCGCTTCAATACCGATCCGTAGGTTTTCTGTGATGCGTCCCTCGTAGTCGAGAACGATGCGCATTAGAATTTCGGTTTTGGTGAGGAAGTGCTTGTAGATGGTCCCTTTGCCGACACCTGCTTCTCGAGAAATGGCTGAAACTGTTACCTTATCTATACTATCTCGAATTAACAGGTATAAGGATTTTTCTATAATTCGCTCTTCTCGCGCGAGGAAGTGCTTCTTCTTTTCGCGAATTCTGTCTGTACTGTCGGATGGTCTAGGCATTAATGGCTATTTTTATTTCGTCAGCGGGGTCTGATTGTCTGATGAAAACCAAAAGGCTGTCAATGGTCACGTTCGCTATTAGTCAAATATAGTGTGAAGTGAGTGAGTCATCAATACGGATCCTAGGTAGCTAAACATAATATTCAATGCTATGGCTCAGTTAACTCATGTTTAGGCGTGCCAAGCTATGGCGACCCTATTCTTTTTCTCAGGTATATTATATTCAGAACAAGTAAGACAACGTTCCTTAAATCAGGCATGAAGGGCAGAAAAAAACAAATCTTACTTCGATCCTTATTGTGTTTCTTAGCGCGATTATCTTGTCGAAATCCCCGAAATCCCCGAAATCCCCGAAATCCCCGAAATCCCCGAAATCCCCGAAATAGCTAGATGTAGAACTAGGGCTCTGGGCTCATATTCTCGTTGAAAGACTATTCATAGGTATGTGTTATGTAAAGACTGAAGCAGACATCTTATTTGATACCGCCTTGAAGTTAGAAGATTTTGAGATGGACACCTGGGTCGCTAAATATATCTATAGTTTCGAAAGCTTTAAAAAACTCACGGATTGACATCACCCAAGGCTATCAAGAAGGGCATTGTCAAGGTCTGTTAGACGTTGCTCATACTGAGACTACACGCAATGGACCATCAGATACTGTTATACGTTATGCCATCAGCCTCTACAGTGCTTCTCCATTAAAAATCAGGAAATTATGTGGCGTACAGGAGAAAGTAGGATGGTGAAACCATTGTAGGTGAAGTATTAGCCGTTAGGTTATCAACCGGCGATTACGACAAAGACCTATTGATCAATCTCGGACAAAATCGTTTTGGAATCCATCCACAGCTTGGTATTGAGTATAACCTTAGTCCGTGGACATTTGAGGCCATATCAGATGTAGTCTTTTATATCATTAGCAATGATTTGTATAACGGCAATCGTTTAGAACAAGATCCAGTACTAACGCTTGGAGCAAGCGTTGAATACACCTCTAGCCCGGGGTTTCGCGGAACAATCAGTTATGCATACGATTATGGCGGTGAAACAGGGGTTAACGATTTAAACTGCAAACAGAATGAAGCCTGTGCAGCGAGTATCGCCTATCTGTCAAGCCCTACTTCTGGCGTTAAGTTTGCTTGGGTCAAAACTGAAACCCAAGAATCCACGGGACTAGATTCGGAGTCTTTTGTTTTTGCTATTGTGACAAGCTTTTAGTGTTATACCGAATTCCTGGATCATAGACGGAGGGTTTTGAAATAAGTGACTGCCATATGGTTTTACTATCACAGCGATAGTATTTTACTTTGTCTTCGAAGGCAGCTTTATGGCAGCGTTTGTAAGTCATAAATCCTGTTTCTTGTACAGAAAATTCTTCAGTAAATAAGTCGGCTTTAAACACCAAATCATACGTCGGATAAAATAGTGTTACGCCGACCAATGCTAGGATACTTAGTATAGCTTTCATAGGTAGCTCCATCTCCACAAAATTTACAGTGTCGCATTATATAGTGAGTATTCAGGACTGTGGTTTTAAAAAGTACATTTATTAACGAATTACTCCCCTAGCTTTAATCTTTTATCTCTTAACCAAAACCAGACGATGATCATAGCGATAAAACTGGCTAGTGCTCCGATATTGAAAGCCCACAATGGCTGTATATCCCAGGTAACCCCACCTAGATATGACCCCAGTGCCCCGCCCGCCCCAAAGCAAAAAGCACTATATAGAGCGTGAGCTTTTCCTTGGTTAGCCGGTTCAAACAAACGACGAATACAATCTATGGCGGCAGCATGAAATGCACCAAAGGTGAACGCATGAAAGATTTGAGCTAATACTAAAAGTAACAATTGCTCTGTACCGTAGCCAATAAGTAGCCAGCGTAGCGTGGCTATAAACAGGCAGCCAAGCATGATTTCCCTAACGCCAAACCTAAGTAGCAATCGATGCATCAAGATAAAAAGGAAGACTTCCGCTACTACGCCAACTGACCATAGTATGCCAATGCCACTTCGACTGTAGCCAACAGATTCCATATAGAGACTGAAAAAACTGTAGTAAATACCATGAGAAACCTGCATTAGTAGCCCTGCTAGGAGGAAGGCAAGAACAGCAGGTTGCCTTATGGTCGCCCTGAATTTATGAGCCGCCTTCTCATGCCGTTGATGATGAGGGTTAGGTACAAATAAACTGCTGAGAAAGATACCCGCCAGAAGTATTAGACCAATGACGGGCAATGTTTGAATATCGTGGTTATCAAACCAAAAACCACTACCCAGAACAAAAATGATAAAGCCAATCGAGCCCCATAAGCGAATTCGACTATAGGTTTCAGGTCGTTGGCGAAGAAAACTAATAGTGATAACTTCATGTTGGGGCAGTATGGCATTCCAAAAAAAACTGTAGCCCGCTAATACTAATGCTATGGACCAAAATTTCTGGTCGATAAATAGTCCGATAAAACAGAGGAATGAGAGCAAGGCACCCATACGAATGATCAGTAGCCTTTTGCCTGTGTAGTCGGCGAGCCAGCCCCAAAGGTTTGGAGCAACAATCTTGGTCGCCATGGGAATGGCCAGTAAAATGCCTATATCCGCAGAGGAAAACCCCTCAGACTTTAGGTAGAGGGACCAGTATGGATGAAGAGCGCCGAGTAGGCCAAAAAAGCAAAAATAAAAGGCCGATAATCGCCAGTAAGGGACCGCTGGTTGCGCCTTTTCTCCTACCATGGGTTAACTGGTTTTTGGGCGTGTATACAGTTCTAGGCCCGTATTAACATCAGCGTTTTGAGCACGATTTCGTAGAAAGTGATCCATCAGAGTGATCGCTAGCATAGCTTCTGCTATAGGCGTAGCACGAATACCAACACAGGGGTCATGACGACCTTTGGTGATAACCTCAATGGGGTTACCGTGCACGTCCACCGAGCGTCCGGGAATACGGAGGCTACTTGTAGGTTTCAATGCGATGTGAGCAATAATGGTTTGCCCTGAAGAGATACCACCGAGTATTCCACCGGCATTATTAGAAAGAAAACCTTCGGGGGTGATTTCATCACGGTGTTCGGTGCCTGTTTGGGCAACAGAATCAAACCCAGCTCCAATTTCAACACCTTTTACCGCATTGATACTCATCAGAGAGTGTGCTATTTCAGCATCGAGACGGTCAAAAACGGGCTCACCCAAACCTTCTGGAACATTGGTGGCGGTTACTGTTATTCGAGCACCAATAGAATTACCATCCTTTACCAATCTCTGCATAAAGGCTTCCATCTCCGGCACTTTGTCCGGATCTGGACAGAAAAAAGGGTTGTTGGACACTTCGTCCAACAAGACTTTTTCAGCTTTAATTGGGCCTAACTGGGATAGATAACCCTGTACATCAATACCCATTTTTTGTTTTAGGTATCTCTTGGCAATGGCGCCGGCCGCCACCCTCATGGCAGTTTCACGAGCTGATGCTCGACCACCACCTCGGTAATCACGAAAACCGTATTTCTGATGATAGGTATAGTCAGCGTGGGCCGGACGAAACTGGTCTTTAATGTTCGAGTAATCCTTAGAGCGTTGGTCGGTGTTTTCAATGACCAGCCCAATGGAAGTACCCGTGGTTTTCCCCTCAAAGACACCGGACAGAATTTTGACCACGTCCCCTTCCCGGCGCTGAGTAGTGTAACGTGACTGGCCGGGCTTGCGACGATCTAGGTCATGCTGCATATCCTCGACAGATACTTCAAGTCCTGGAGGACAACCATCGACAATACAGCCAAGCGAAGGCCCGTGGCTTTCGCCAAACGTGGTCACAGTAAATAGCTTGCCAATAGTATTGCCTGACATATCAACTTCCAAATTTAGAATATTAACGTCTTTTATAGTGTTCAGCTGTCCGAGCTAAAACGATTAGAGAACAATAGTGGATATTATAGATGATTATTCTTATGTCGTTACGATGAAATAAATTCTTTCCGGTATTCAAAAAGTTGTTCTGCGGTTAAGAGAAGTTACCGTGCCCTCCCCGCTCAAATTCCAACCACATAAAAGGTACATGCGGGAATGCCTCCTCCAGTGCAGTCCAGGAATCACCAACTTCTACCACCAGTATTCCTCGCTCGTTCAGGTGTTCCCGAGCCTTCACCAATAACTGACGGGTAAAGTCAAGTCCGTCAGTACCGGGTGCCAGGCCAGTTTCAGGTTCATGGTGATATTCACGTGGCATTTCTGCTAGGTCTTCTGAATCAACGTAGGGTGGGTTCGTGACAATTAAGTTGAACCGACGTGATGCAAGTCCTGAAAACATATCCGAATGTACAGTACTGACTCGATTAAACAACTGGTTAAGTAAGATATTTTCCTCAGTAACAGCCAGTCCATCGGTTGAGAGATCACTCAGCGCGATATTGGCATCTGGAAAATAGTGTGCGCAGGCTATACCGATACAATCACTACCCGTACAGGGACCTAGAATGTTCTTTGGGGGCTTGACGAGCCAGGGTTGAAGATGTGTTCAATTAATTCTGCAATGGGTGAGCGTGGGATCAGTGCGCGTGTACCGACGATAAATTTGAATCATGCGAACTAAGCTTAACCGGTAAGTTACGCCACAGGCACTAATTCGTTAATACGTTGGTCAAATAAGTAGGTAATATCTGCTTTTTCTTCAGTTGAGAGGGGCTGATCCAAAATAGTGCTATCAGAACCCCAAGGTAGTTATAGTGAAGATAGTACTAAGGCAAGGGATTCATCCCAGTAATTGTCAGTCCCAAGGCCAAAAAAGAGGCCCGCTTCATCAAGCGAAGCTGCCCCACATCGAATAAAAACACCGAGGTTTATCAGGTTTTCTGGCATCTTCATCGTGGCGTTCATTTAGCGGCACAAAAGATAAATGGCTTTACGTCTCCGGCAAGCTGACGTACCGTTATATATCCAAAACTACTAACTTTTTTGAGAATGATATTGAATACTTCTGACAGTTACACCCAGATTATTGAATCTACCGGCGAAGACATCTCTCGCCCTGGGTTGATGGATACACCAAAGCGTGCTGCCAAGGCATTTGATTTCCTCACTCGTGGCTACCATCAAACATTATCTGAGGTGATAAATGACGCGCTGTTTCCTTCAGACTCCAGTGAAATGGTCATCGTTAAGGATATTGAGCTCTATTCACTTTGTGAGCATCACTTATTACCCTTTATCGGTAAATGCCATGTCGCTTACATCCCCAACGGTACAGTGCTTGGGTTATCTAAAGTGGCTCGCATCGTTGACATGTTCGCTCGCCGCCTTCAAATTCAGGAAACACTGGTTTCTCAGATTGCCAGTACCATTGAAGACGTTACCGGTGCTCAGGGTGTTGCAGTGATTATTGAGGCCAAGCATCTGTGTATGATGATGCGTGGAGTAGAAAAACAGAATTCAGTAATGAAAACATCCTCAATGCTAGGCTCATTTCGCAACAATCAGGCCACCCGTAGCGAGTTTCTTTCACTGATCAATTGTTAGTCACTTATGTCTAGCCACTCAGCCTAGCCATTATGTGGCTGGGACGAGCTTAATTTTTAATATCGCCGTTATAACTATCAGGGGTGAGTTAACCACTGCATGTCAGCACAGCCGCGACCAAAAGTGATAGTGTTCAGACAGGCAAGCGAGCTGGTGTCCATTGACCATCCTATTTCCGGCTTATCTGTCAGGTATTTTAGTATCTGGCCAATAAGTGGCTGATGACTGAGGAGTAATACTCGTTCGACATCAAGGGTCTCAACACAATATTCCACCGCAGTAATATGACCATCTGAGCGCAGAGCATCCTCAAAAATCAATGCCCCCTGATAGTTTAGCGTATCCGTAAGTACTTTAAGTGTCTGCCTAGCTCGAAGAGTTGGACTACAGAGCAGAAGCTGTAGTTGAGACAAGACATCTATATGTTGTTGCACCACTTGACGGGCGTCTGTTTCACCCTGGGCTGACAAGGAACGCTCGCCACAGGATGAATCATAAGGCGCGTCACCGTGACGCAATAAGTAAACAAGCATGAGAATCGTTGTTACGCAGTTTTATTGTCGTCTTCTTTTTTTGGCTCTTCCTCTGTATCGACAAATGTTGGAACGTCATCTACATCTGAAGGTTCTTCAGTCGTTTCAGTTTCCACAAATTCAGTTTCAATTATATCTCCAGCTGGTGGAGGATCAATTTCTGGCCAATCTGAAAATGGAAATGGCTTATCCTCACTATTGAAGGTAAGAAATAGAAAGACCTGATAGGACCACTTCGACGCACCTTGCCCCAGATCACGTAAATTATTATTACCATCGCCCATCAGGAGTACCAGAATAAATTGCAAGATGGCAACGACCCAGATAACCATTCGAGTCAAGACAGACAAGACCCCAAATAACACCATATAAAGCAGGCGAATCCAGGTATCAACATTCAGTAAATTGGTTTTCGTTTGTTGTTCCATCATTTTCTCACCGTAAATTCAACGTCAGTACTTTGTTCGGCCAGCATTAGGCTACTTAGTACTTCATGTACTGGCCGGTTATTAAACATGGTTTCATAGAGCGCATTAACCAGTGGCATGTAGATTCCGAGCTGTTCTGCTTCTTCTTTGATGATACGGGTGGTATTGATACCTTCCGCGACCTGCCCTACCTTTTGAGTCGCCTCATCAATTGAAAGCCCTTCTCCCAAAGCATAGCCCACCTGGAAATTTCTGCTAAGTGGGGAGGTACAGGTTACATATAGGTCACCCACTCCGCTTAAACCTAGGAATGTCATGGGGTTGGCGCCAAGGCTAGCAGCAAAGCGGCTCATTTCAGCAAGGCTACGAGTAATGAGTACGCTTACCGTATTTTGTCCCATCTTCATTGCTGCAGACATGCCTGCAGCAATTCCATAAATATTTTTTAGGGCACCGGCGAGCTCGACCCCAAAGCGATCATGATTAGCATACACTCTAAAGTATTTAGAGCTCAGTAGTGTTTGGACCTCTTTACAAAGAGAATCGTCGGCACTCGCCACCACCGTGGCTGTAATGGCTTTATGGGCTATTTCTTTGGCTAAGTTTGGACCACTGATGACACCCACTCGAGCCTGGGGTAATTCATCTTCCAGAATTTCACTCATTAATTTAAAGGTGTTTGCCTCAATACCTTTAGCGGTACTGATAACTTTGGTTCCTGGGGCTATATGGGCGCTGGCCTGTTGAGCCAACTCGCGGAAGGCTTTACTGGGTACAGAAAAAAATACGGCCTCACGGTCTTCAAGGCACTCTTCTAGATTGGAGGAAAATTGAAGCGAAGGCTCAAGCCGGTAACCAGGAAGGTACCCTGAGTTTTCACGTGTTTGATAACACTGCCTAACATTTTCTTCATCACGCATCCATAGAACAACATCGTGACCATTGGCTGCAATCATATTTGCGATGGCAGTACCAAAACTGCCACCACCGAGTACTGCTATGCGCTTTGTTGCTGCCATCACTGGGTTTCGATGTTGTCTATGTGGTGATTATAGGGCTATTGATAGGAATGTAGCTATGACATGCCCTCAAATAGTAGTTGATTTAGACGCTTAACAAACAGCGCAGGATTGTCTAGTTGTTCTCCAGCCGAGAGTACCGCCTGATCGTATAATAACTCAGACAATTCAGCCGATTTCTCATCACCGGTCTCTTCACCGAGTTTTGCTACTAGTGGGTGAGTAAGATTTACTTCCAGCACAGGCTTATCTTCAGGGACTGGCTGACCTGCGGCCTCCATCATCTTGCGCATTTGGGGACTTAACGCATGTTCGGCATAGACGAGACAAGCTGGTGAATCAGTTAGTCTTCGGGTTTCGCGAACGCTCTCAACACGACCATTCAGACAGGTCGTAATTTTTTCCATGACATTAGAGGATGATTCCGAATCAGTTTCATCATCCTTCTCAGTCTTGCCCAAAACGGCCTCATCGAGCTCCCCCTTGGTGATATTTTGCAATTGTTTACCATCAAATTCATAAAGATGGGAGAACGTCCACTCGTCTAGGCGTTCAGTGAGTAACAGAACTTCGATGCCCTGTTTTTGGAATACTTCAAGGTAAGCACTGTTGCGGGCTGCCGTTAAACTATCAGCTACTAGATAGTAAATTTTATTCTGATCCTCTTTCATTCGAGAGATATAGTCAGCGAAAGAAGCTGACGGCACATCGTCCTCAGTTTTTGTGCTCGAATAGCGGAACAAGCCGCCAATACGCTCACGATTTGCAAAATCCTCACCTGGACCTTCTTTTAGAACAGCACCAAATTCCATCCAGAAAATGGTGTAATCATCCGGTGATTCCTTCGCCATTTTCTCCAGCATATCCAGCGCTCGTTTCACCAATGCGCTACGGATACTATCAACCGCAGGGCTACCTTGAAGAAGTTCTCGGGAGACGTTCAGTGGCAGGTCACTGGAATCAAGAACACCTTTAATAAAACGTAGATATAGAGGCAAGAACTGCGATGCACTATCCATTATAAAGGTACGCTGGACATACAGCTTCAACCCTCGAGCCACCTCTCGGTTTTGAAGGTCGAAAGGTGCATGGCTAGGTATATAGAGGAGACTGGTATAATCAAGCTTGCCTTCTACACGGTTATGGCTCCACGCCAGAGGATCTTTGAAATCATGGGATACATGCTTGTAGAACTCCTTGTATTCCTCCTCATTGATATCTTTGCGTGGGCGGGTCCACAATGCCGTGGCGGTATTGAGAGCTTGATACTCGTCAACGTCCTTCTCTTGATCTTCACCTTCCTCGTCATCCCCTGTAGACAGTTTTTTAATCTCAATCGGGACGGCAATGTGATCTGAGTATTTCTTAATCGTGCTTCGAACCCGCAAATCGTTAGCGAACTCTTCCGCTTCTTCTTTTAAATAAAGAATAATGGTGGTGCCACGGTCGGCTTTTTCAATATCCTCAATAGTGTATTCCGCTTCTCCGTCACAGGTCCAGCGAACAGCTTGATCTGCAGGTAATCCAGCTCTACGGGTTTCCACAACCACCTTATCTGCAACGATAAAGGCAGAATAGAAACCTACGCCAAATTGCCCAATAAGCTGAGAATCTTTCTTCTGGTCACCACTTAGCCCCTCAAGAAATTGAGATGTTCCTGATTTGGCAATGGTACCCAAATGTTCAATGGCTTCCTCGCGGGACATGCCAATGCCATTGTCATGAATGGTAATGGTCCGAGCTGCATCATCCGCATCAATGCGTACACGAAGGTCAGGGGCATCTTCGTACAGAGCTGAATCAGCCAGCGCCTCAAAGCGGAGTTTATCTACCGCATCGGATGCGTTAGAGATCAGTTCTCTCAGAAAGATCTCTTTATTACTGTACAGCGAATTAATCATTAGATGCAGAAGCTGCTTTGCTTCTGTTTGAAAACCAAGGGTTTCGGTAGTCATCGGTATTGTCTCTCCAATCTCTTATTAAAATCCTGATAGGAAGGTGGGGCTGAATGACCGTATTTCAAGCGTTAGTATAAAAAATTGGGTGATTAAATTTGTTGGAGCTTATTTCTGTCATACAACCGGCCTGATTTTTGCCTTAAAAAAAGGGCGACCATTTGGTCGCCCTTTTCATTGAGGATTCCAGCTTACCAGCCAGTGATCTCCTTCAACCCATTACCGATATCAGCCAGGCTGCGAACAGTTTTAACGCCGGCATCTTCCAATGCAGCAAACTTCTCATCAGCTGTGCCTTTACCGCCAGAAATAATGGCGCCAGCATGGCCCATACGTTTGCCCGCAGGTGCGGTAACGCCGGCTATATAGGAAACTACCGGTTTGAAGACATTGTCCTTAATAAAGGCTGCGGCCTCTTCTTCAGCAGTACCACCAATCTCACCAATCATGACGATAGCCTTTGTTGCTGGGTCATTCTCAAACATGGTAAGAATATCAATGAAGTTAGAGCCTGAGATGGGATCGCCACCGATACCAACACAGGTGGACTGACCAAAACCATAATCAGTGGTTTGTTTAACGGCTTCATAGGTTAGAGTGCCAGAACGAGAAACAATGCCAACCTTGCCTGGCAAATGAATATGACCAGGCATAATACCGATTTTACATTCCCCTGGTGTTATGACGCCTGGACAGTTTGGTCCGATTAGGCGCACACCCAATTCGTCACACTTGGCCTTACACGTAAGCATGTCTAGGGTAGGAACACCTTCGGTAATACAAACAATCAATTTGATACCGGCATTAGCAGCTTCAAGTATGGAATCCATACAGAAAGGGGCAGGAACATAGATTACTGATGCTTCTGCACCAGTTTCCGCCACAGCATCAGATACGGTATTAAATACGGGCAAGTCAAGGTGAATGCTGCCACCTTTACCTGGTGTCACACCACCAACCATTTTCGTACCGTATTCGATAGCCTGTTCAGAGTGAAAGGTGCCCTGCCCTCCAGTAAAGCCCTGGCAGATAACTTTAGTATTTTTATTTATCAGGATAGCCATTACTTATTGCCCTCCGCTGCTTTAACCACTTTTTGAGCGCCGTCTGTCAGGCTGGTTGCTGCAATAATATTCAAACCACTGCCTGCTAGGAGTTTGGTGCCGAGTTCTGCATTGTTACCTTCGAGTCTAACAACTACAGGCACTTCAACACCTACTTCTTCCACAGCGCCAATCACACCTTCAGCAACCAGGTCACAACGGACAATGCCACCAAAAATATTAATAAACACAGCTTTAACTTTGTCATCTGAAAGGATGATTTTGAACGCTTCAACAACACGTTCTTTGGTGGCGCCACCGCCCACATCAAGGAAGTTCGCTGGATCACCACCGTGGAGCTTAACTATATCCATCGTACCCATAGCTAAGCCAGCACCATTGACCATACAGCCAATATTGCCCTCTAGGGCCACATAATTAAGGTCCCACTGAGAAGCATGTGCTTCTCTAGCATCATCCTGTGATGGGTCATGCATTTCACGCAGCTTAGGCTGACGATAGAGCGCATTTCCATCAATATTGATCTTGCCATCAAGACAGTGAAGATCGCCGTCAGTGGTGATAACCAATGGATTAATTTCTAGCAGAGACAAATCAAAATCATGGAATAGTTTTGCCAAGCCAAGGAATAGTTTGGTGAACTGCTTGATTTGCTTAGGATTCAAACCCAATTTGAAGGCCAGCTCCCGTGCCTGGTATGGCTGAGCTCCTGCCAGAGGATCAATGGTACACTTAAGAATTTTTTCAGGTGTTTCTTCTGCTACTTTCTCAATTTCTACGCCGCCTTCGGTCGAGGCCATAAAAACGACTCGACGAGTAGATCGATCAATAACAGCACCCAGGTAAAGTTCTTGGTCAATATCGCTACAGGGTTCCACGAGAATTCTGCTGACGGGCTGACCATCATCATCTGTTTGATATGTTACTAGGCGAGCTCCAAACCACTGACGAGAAAATGCTTCAATCTCTGATTTTGACGTTACCAGTTTAACGCCACCTGCTTTACCGCGCCCACCTGCGTGCACCTGAGCCTTAACAACCCACCGATCACCTCCGATAACATCAGCAGCAGCAATTGCTTCTTGAACAGTTTCTGCGGCCACACCTATCGATACGGGAAGGTCATATTCAGCAAAAAGCTGCTTTGCCTGATATTCATGTAGGTTCATAGTCATTCCTGTTTGCTGCACTTATTGAATCGATATGCGAAAACTCTTCGGTGCCAGCGGTACCTTGGAGCTTCCTGGAGCGCAATTATTTTCGTTTTTTGCGATTTGGAATATGTATCGCGTGACCATTAACAGCCAGAGCTGCTTCATGTACCGCTTCTGAGAGTGTGGGGTGACCAAATACGGTCATACCAATGTCCTCAGCTGTGGCACCGAACTCCATAGCAATAGCGACTTGCTGAACTAGGTCCGCCGCACTCGGGCCAATAATATGGCAACCAAGAATGCGGTCAGTCTCAGCATCAGCAATCATTTTGACCATGCCATCAGTTTCGTTGGCAGCCAAGGCTCGACCACTGGCGATAAAGGGGAAGACGCCGACGTTGTAGGATTCACCAGCTTGCTTGAGTTGTTCTTCGGTCTTACCCACGGCTGCAATTTCTGGGTGGGTATAGATGACATTGGGGATAATGTCATAGTTGATCTGAGTTTTTTGGCCAGCAATTCGCTCAGCAACCATAACACCTTCTTCAGAACCCTTGTGGGCCAACATTGGTCCACGAACTACGTCGCCCACAGCCCAAACACCAGGTGCATTCGTTGCACACTGATCATTAACAAAAATAAAGCCGCGCTCGTCCAGGTTAACACCGCAGTCTGGAGCTAATAAGCCCTCAGTAAAGGGGCTGCGCCCAACACATACAATCAGTTTATCAAAGGTTTCCTGCTCGTCTTTGCCATCGCTATTTTGATAAGTGACGACAACCTCATCGCCTTTTACCTCACTACCTGTAACGCGAGAACTGAGGCGAATATCCAAGCCTTGCTTTGTAAATATCTTTTTGGCGTCTTTCGCAATTTTCTGATCCAGTATTGCCAGAAAATCATCCATTGCCTCAAGTAGCACAACCTGACTTCCTAGGCGGTTCCAGACACTACCTAGTTCAAGGCCAATAACACCAGCGCCAATTACACCCAGTCGCTTAGGTATATCAGTAAGCTCGAGAGCGCCAGTAGAATCGATGATGGTATTCCCATTGACTCGGGCCACGGGGATATCAATTGGCTGTGAGCCAGTGGCAATAATCACATTTTCAGTGGTGAATAGCTGCTTGTTCCCATCGTGATCAGTATATTCAACCTGGCGACCAACAAGGATCTTACCGGTACCAAATAATGAGGTGACGCCATTTATCTTGAGCAGTCCAGCAACACCGTCGGTGAGTTGCTTAACAATATTCGCCTTACGGTCATTCATTGCCTTCACATCAATAGCTACATCAGCCACTTTAATACCGTGATTGGCAAGATCAGTTTTGGTCTCATGGTACTTCTGAGAGCTATCCAGTAAGGCCTTAGATGGGATACAGCCAGCAATGAGACAAGTACCACCGTTCACACCTTGTCCCTCAGCGTTAGTCCACTTTTCAATACAAGCTGTTTTCAGGCCAAGTTGTGCGGCTCTGATGGCGGCCACGTAACCGGCTGGACCGGCACCTATAACAATTAAATCATACTTATCAGGCATATTGAATCCTATCTGTATCAGTAAGTTAGCGGCTATATCTCAAGCAATATCTTAGCTGGATGTTCAAGCATCTCTTTAATAGCGACAAGGAACCTAACCGCTTCTTTACCGTCAATTAAACGATGATCGTAAGACAATGCAAGGTTCATCATTGGGCGAATCATAATTTCACCATTTTCAGCTACCGGGCGATCTTTGATGGTATGCATGCCGAGAATGGCTGCCTGCGGAGGGTTCAATATGGGAGTGGATAACAGTGAACCAAACACACCGCCATTGGTAATGGTGAAAGTTCCACCTGTCATCTCTTCTATCGTGAGCTTACCGTCCCGCGCTTTTGCACCAAACTCGGCAATAGCTCTTTCAACTTCAGCAATACTCATATTATCTGCATCGCGTAGTACGGGTACTACTAGACCTTTGTCTGTAGACACAGCGACACCAACATCCTGATAGCTGTGATAAACAATATCATTACCATCAATAGACGCGTTCACTGCAGGAAAACGTTTTAACGCCTCAGTTGCCGCGCGGACAAAGAAACCCATGAAACCTAAGCGGGTCCCATTATGAACCTTAGTAAAATCATCTTTAAATGCAGTGCGAAGGCGCATAATACGGTGCATATCGACTTCATTAAACGTAGTCAACATGGCTGTTGTTTGAGTAACCTCTAGCAGCCTATCGGCAATACGTGAACGCATTCGAGTCATTGGAACTCGTTTTTCAATGCGATCACCGGTGGGGGTAACGATAGCTACTTCTGCTACTTGAGCAGGTACTAGTTTTGGCGCGGCCGGTGCTGCTTCTGCAGACTGCGGTGGTTTCCATGCTACTACATCTTCCTTAGAAATTCGGCCACCTTTTCCAGTGCCGACGATTTTCTCCAAACCGATACCGCGTTCATCCGCGAGTTTACGCGCAGCTGGACTGGCAATCTTCTCGCTATTATCATCTATGGCAGTCGCAGCTGGCACTGTTTCTACAGGAGCTGCTGCTATAGCTTCTCCAGGCTCAATACGTGCTATGACCTCATTACTGAGAACGATCTCACCTTCGGCCTTTATGACTTCCGCAAGTGTGCCATCAGCTGAGGCAACAACTTCTAGTACCACTTTGTCCGTCTCAATATCAACCAACAGCTCATCACGCATAACGGATTCACCAGGCTGCTTATGCCATGTAGCAATATTTCCTTCCTGTATGGACTCAGGAAATGTTGGTGCCTTAATTTCAATACTCATTTTTTCGTTTCCTTGGTCAAGGATGGCGGCTTTGCCGCCACTTAAAAACTCAATGCTTCATTAATAAATTTTTCTTGTTCTTCCAAATGGGTGGACATATAACCCGAGGCAGGCGCCGCTGATGCATCACGTCCCACATAACGCAATTCAAGATCATCTTTGAATCTGGCTAGAACTCGGCGCATGTGATGTTGACTGCTATACCATGCGCCCTGATTAATAGGCTCTTCTTGACACCAGACAACCTCTTCGAGGCTGTTATGAGAATTAAATATCTCAAGTAGTTCATCATCAGGGAATGGGTATAACTGCTCAATACGCACTAAGGTAATGTCATCAATACCCCTCTCCTGACGGGATTCATAGAGATGATAGTAAACTTTACCAGAACAGAGGACTAACCGGCGTGCCTTTGTGCTATCGATGTCATTATCTTGTATGACATTCAAAAATTCGCCATTAGCGAGATCTTCCAGTGACGAAGTAGCCAGCTTGTGACGCAAAATCCACTTGGGACTCATCACCACCAATGGACGACGCATGGGCCGAATAGCCTGACGACGCAGCATATGGTAAACCTGTGCCGGGGTTGTGGGGATACAAACCTGAATATTATGCTCCGCACAAAGTTGTAGAAAGCGCTCAAGTCGGGCTGAGGAGTGTTCCGGACCCTGACCTTCATAACCATGTGGCAACAACATAGTGAGGCCACACATGCGCCCCCACTTATGCTCACCGCTGGTAATAAACTGGTCGATAACTACCTGTGCACCATTGGCAAAATCACCGAATTGCGCTTCCCAAATAACGAGGCCAGCCGGCGCTGTCGATGCGTAACCATACTCAAAACCTAAAACAGCCTCTTCTGAGAGGAAAGAATCGTATAGTTCAAATGCGGGTTGATTTTCTGACATAGCGCCGAGAGGAGTATAGCTCTGGCCATCACGTTGATTGTAAACCACAGCATGGCGGTGAGAGAACGTGCCACGTCCAGTGTCCTGGCCCGTCATACGAATAGGATAACCCTGTTCAATCAATGTGCCATACGCCAATAATTCTGCCATCCCCCAATTCAGGGGAAGCGCGCCACCCGCCATTTTACGGCGGTCTTCATAAATTTTTTCTACCTGACGCTGAACGACAATCCCCTCAGGAATATGATTGATTTTTTCAGCAACCTCCTGAAGTTTGATCATAGGGTATGACGTATCTCCAAAGGCAGTCCAATCCTGTTCAAGGTAAGGTGTCCAATCAACAAATAGAGGCTGATCTGGATCAGACACCAGTTTGTTAACTACGTTTTCACCACGATCAAGTGTATTTCTATAC
Organism: Porticoccus sp.; assembly: GCA_047635115.1. Classification (GTDB taxonomy): domain Bacteria; phylum Pseudomonadota; class Gammaproteobacteria; order Pseudomonadales; family Porticoccaceae; genus Porticoccus. The sequence continues at coordinate 18,189 of JBLIJA010000015.1, forward strand.
TCAGACAACAAGCTATCAGCCTCGACTTGACTGATAACCCCTTCAGCAATGAGTTTGTCGGCGTAGAGAGCCCGAGTAGTCTTAAGCTTTTTGATCGCTTGATACATGAGTGGCTGAGTCGATGATGGCTCATCTGTTTCGTTATGACCACGGCGACGATAGCAGACCAAATCAACCACAATATCTTTTTTGAATTGATAGCGATAATCCATGGCTAGGAAAGTCGCGAACATGACGGCATCTGGATCATCAGCATTCACATGGATTATAGGTGCTTGTATCATCTTAGCGATATCAGTGCAGTATTCTGAAGAGCGGCTATCCTCTCTTAGATTAGTCGTAAATCCGACCTGATTGTTTATGACCAGATGCACGGATCCACCTGTTTTATAGCCACGTAGTTGTGACATTTGGAAGGTTTCCATAACCACGCCTTGACCAGCAAAAGCAGCATCACCGTGTAGAACAATCGGTACGACCTGATCACCGTGAGGATCATTTCGACGATCCTGTCGAGCTCTGGCTGAACCTTCTGCTACGGGTGCGGCAATCTCAAGGTGAGAGGGGTTAAACATCATCGCCAAATGCACTTCCCCGCCCGGGGTCATTACATTAGAGGAGAAGCCTTGGTGGTACTTCACATCACCAGAGGTGTCAACGTGTCGTCTTCCCTCGAATTCCGCAAAGAGTTCAGCAGGGTTTTTGCCCATGACATTAACAAGCAGATTTAACCTGCCGCGGTGAGCCATGGTCAATACAATTTCTTTTGCCCCATATTCTCCGGCACGCTCGATCATGCCATCGATCATGGGTATCATCGATTCACTACCTTCAAGCCCAAAACGCTTGGTTCCGGGATATTTAGAATCCAAGTGCCGCTCTAGACCATCTGCAGCAGAGAGACGTTGCAAGATAGACTTTCGTAGCTCGTCGTCATAGGCTGGCTGGGCACGTACACTTTCAAAACGTTGTTGCAACCACTGCTTTTCATTAAAGTCTGTGATGTGCAAAACTTCCACGCCAACATGGCTGGAGTATGTTTCTTCCAGTGCAAAAACAATCTCTTTGAGGGTCGCTTCTTGTTTGCCGATGAATAACATATCACACTGAAATGTGGTATCCAGATCTGCATCAGTGAGTCCGTGATACGAAAGCTCAAGATCAGGGGTTGGCTCTCGGATCATAATACCCAATGGATCCAGATCGGCTTTCTGGTGCCCGCGGTCTCGGTAAGCGCTAATCAGCTGGAGGACTTTGACTTGCTTCCTCTCATGTTCAATATGGACACCGCCTGAGCCCGGGGCTGAAACAGGCCTAGCTCTACGACGGCCAAGAAGCTCAAAATGAGACTGTACGGTCGCATGCGACACATCTGTACCACTGTGGCCATTGGCTCTGGGGAGAGAATCAAAAAATGAGCGCCACTCATCGGGCACACCATTTGGGTTATGAAGGTACGTTTCGTACAGATCTTCAATATAAGCGGCATTCCCACTCGATAAATGAGAGGTCCGCAAAAATTGCTGCATGATGCTTTCAGGCATCGAGGTTTTCCCTATAATTTAGATACAGAATCATCAAAGCCCCCTATTAAAAATAGAGAGCTCGACAGCTTGTATTTGAGAATTTTATTAAGTAGCACTTCTCAACAACATATTACGAATATGACCAATGGCTTTTGTTGGGTTCAAACCTTTCGGACAAACTGCAACACAGTTCTGAATGCCGTGACAACGGAACACGCTGAACGGATCATCGAGTTTTTCCAAACGGTTTTCAGTATCGGTATCACGACTATCCACCAAGAAGCGGTATGCTTGAAGCAAGCCGGCTGGACCAATAAACTTGTCAGGATTCCACCAGAATGATGGACAGGCTGTTGAACAGCATGCGCAAAGAATACATTCGTAGAGACCATCCAACTTTTCCCGCTCTTCTGGAGACTGCAGTCGCTCTATGGCAGGTGCGGGCTCGTTATTAACCAAGTAGGGTTGGATTTTTTCATACTGGGCGTAGAACTGGCTCATATCAATCACCAGGTCTCGAATAACCGGCAAACCTGGCAGCGGACGTAGTATCAGTTTTCCGCCTTTCACACATTCAGACAGAGGCTTAATACAAGCCAAACCATTCTTGCCATTAATATTCATTCCATCCGAACCACATACGCCTTCACGACAGGAGCGACGATAGGACAGAGAGGTATCCTGAGCCTTTAGCAGCTCCAAAACATCAAGCACCATCAGATCTTTGCCAGCGGTGTCGATTTCATAATCCTGCATATACGGCGCTTCGTCCGTTTCAGGGTTGTAACGATAAACACTTACTTTCAACATGGCTCAAGAGACCCTTATTAGTAGACACGAGCTTTCGGTTCGAAAGCTTCCATAGTCTTGGGTGAAAAGTTTACATCACGCTTGCCAACACTCTTATCTGTTGGGAAATACATAGAGTGACACAACCAATTCACGTCATCGCGATCAGCGTAGTCATCTCGTGCGTGAGCACCGCGGCTTTCTTTACGCTCTTCTGCAGTAATGGCAGTCGCTTCTGCCACTTCTAGGAGATTCTGTAATTCCAGCGCTTCAATACGAGCTGTATTGTAGGCATTGCTCTTATCGTCTAAGCGTACATTTTCGATACGTGGGCGAAGTGCTGCAAGCTTCTTGATACCTTCCTGCATCAAATCACCACGACGAAATACACCGAAATATTTCTGCATAATATCTTGTAGCTCGGCACGGAGTTCTGCCGAACCTTCACCATCATTAGTGCTGTTATTAATGCGGTTAAGGCCTGACATGGCAATATTGATATGCTCTTCAGTAGGCTCTTGGAGGTTAATCCCTTCACGAAGAGATTTTTCGATAAACAAACCAGAAGCACGGCCAAATACTACAAGATCCAGTAGTGAGTTACCACCCAAGCGGTTAGCGCCATGAACGGAAACACAGGCTGCTTCGCCACAGGCGAATAGGCCTTTAATTACGTCATGGTTGCCCTCGGCATCAAGAGTTAGCGCTTGGCCATCCACGTTGGTAGGAATACCACCCATCATATAGTGGCAAGTCGGCACTACAGGAATGAGATCCGTTACTGGGTCAACATGAGCAAAGGTCCGCGACAGTTCACAGATACCAGGCAACCGACTTTCCAGCACTTCCTCACCCAGATGGTCCAGCTTCAGATAGACATAGTCACCATTGGGGCCACAACCGCGACCATCAAGAATTTCGAGCACTATGGAGCGGGCCACTACGTCGCGTCCCGCCAGATCCTTGGCGTTGGGAGCGTAACGCTCCATGAAACGCTCGCCATCCTTGTTGACGAGATAGCCGCCTTCACCTCGGCAGCCTTCAGTCACTAAGGTGCCAGCACCGGCAATACCGGTGGGATGGAATTGCCACATTTCGATATCCTGCACCGGGAATCCGGCACGTAGCGCCATGCCAACACCGTCGCCAGTGTTAATGTGGGCGTTAGTGGTTGAGGCATAAATTCGACCGGCACCACCAGTGGCAATTACAGTGGCCTTCGATTTAACATAAACCGTTTCACCGGTTTCAATGTTGATCGCGATAACGCCAACGACGGCACTATCAGCATTTTTTACCAGATCAACGGCAAACCATTCATTGAAAAATACGGTATTGTTCTTAATGTTATTTTGGTAGAGCGTATGCAGCAGTGCATGGCCTGTTCGGTCAGCTGCTGCACAAGTACGCGATGCCTGGCCACCTTCACCAAAATTCTTGGACTGACCACCAAAAGGACGCTGATAAATCCGTCCTTCCTCAGTGCGAGAGAAAGGCAACCCCATGTGCTCGAGCTCAAAGACTGCTTCAGGGCCTACAGAACACATGTATTCAATAGCGTCTTGGTCACCGATATAATCAGAACCTTTTACGGTATCGTACATATGCCAACGCCAATCATCATTGGGGTCATCACTAGCTATCGCGCAGGTAATGCCGCCTTGGGCCGACACTGTGTGTGAGCGGGTTGGAAACACCTTGGTAATGACGGCCGTCTTGTAACCGGACTGAGCCAGTTGCAGGGCTGCTCGCATACCGGCACCACCGCCACCGATAATTAGCCCATCGAAGGAAATGGTTCTTATGCTATTACTCATGGATTCAAATTCCCCAAACAATATCAAGTGCCCAGATGAGATATACCAAATTGATGGTAATCATTCCCAGCTGGAAAAAAATTCGCAGTGGAGTCGCTTTCGGCCCCAAAAGACGAAAAGTCACATAATCAGTGAGCACTGCCCACAGTCCAATCCATGCGTGTATCGCAATAGACACGACCGTAAACACATTTAAGATTTTCATGCAGATATGGCTATTCAGTGCAAGCCATTGACCGTAATCCATACCAGGGTTAGTCAGCAGATAGAACGTAATAAACACCGTGTAGACAGTCATAACTACGGCAGTCGCACGCTGTAGAATCCAGTCAGACAGGCCGCTACGACCAAAACTAGTAACGTTAGTTATCATGCCCATACCCAGACTCCAGCCAGAACGATAAATACAGCAGCAGCAGTCAGAGCGATCATCGCACCAAGGCGGCCACCTTCTAGTGTTTCGCCAATACCAAAGTCCATCATCAAGTGACGAATACCCGCCACCACATGGTAAGCTAAGGCAGCCAGTGAAGCCCAAATAATCAACTGGAAAAAGGTGCTTCCTATGCATTTTTTGATCGCATTGAAGCTTTCTTCAGAAGATAGGCTTGCATCCAATACCCAGAGAAACACCGCAATCGCAAAAAATAACACGACACCAGAGACTCGGTGAAGAATGGAGACATATGAGGTTATTGGAAGCTGGATTGTTCCAATATCAAGATTTACAGGTCTTTTCTTGTTCACGTATACATCCCATATCTGCACAGCAAGCAGAGATAAAAACTGGTGGGGATCAACAGCCATCGCAGGCATGTCGGGCTAAAATACGCCGCAAATTATAGAAACATTGCGCAATGATTACAATGGACGAATTGATAGAGGTATAAGGTTTACTGATAACCGTCATTCATTTTGTCTATGCTAAGTAATCTCGCAGTAAAATTGACAAATACGCAAAGCAAGTTATAGTTTCCGACCTCAATTTTTTAGTTCGCAAGCTAATTGCTTGTAAAGGCAGATCTAGGACTCGTAGGAGAATCCAATGAGCAACAAGAAATTCCACCTCTCTGAAGAAGGCACAGACACTTCGATAGAGCTACCGGTTCTAAGCAGCACACTTGGTCAAGATGTTATCGATATCACCAGAGTCCCTGAAACAGGGTGCTTCACGTTTGATCCCGGGTTTGGTGCTACAGCCTCTTGTGAATCAGCAATCACCTTCATTGATGGGAATAAAGGTGTTCTTTTACACCGTGGCTATCCCATTGAGCAGTTAGCAGCAAATTCTGATTTCCTGGAAACCTGCTACCTTCTTATTAATGGTGAATTGCCTTCAGATTCAGAGAAGGAGGTATTCGAACAGACCATAAAATCCCACAACAGCGTAGAGAGTGCCGTAGAACAATTTATGAATGGCTTCAGTCAGGGCTCCCATCCTATGGCCATGCTTTGTGCTGTTGTTGCTGCTATGTCAGCGACTTACAACGACACCACGGACGTCTCTAATGCGGATGACAGAATGCTCACTGTTCACCGACTGATTGCCAAAATGCCTATTTTGGCCGCCATGTGTCACAGACATTTCTCAGGCCTGCCATATGTGTCGACAAACAACGACCTTGGTTATGCTGAAAACTTCCTCAACATGATGTTTGGAACACCTGGTCGTGAGAGCAGAGTCAGCCCCGTATTAACCAAAGCAATGGATCTGATTTTCCTTCTCCATGCCGATCACGAACAAAATGCGTCCACGTCAACAGTTCGTCTGTCAGGTTCTTCTGGCGCAAATCCATACGCATGTATAGCGAGTGGAATCGCTGCACTTTGGGGGCCAGCACACGGCGGCGCGAACCAAGCTGTGCTTGAAATGCTAGAAGAAATAGGTGATGAGAAACACATTGATGAGTTTATTCTTCGCGCCAAGGATAAAGAAGACGATTTCCGCCTCATGGGCTTTGGACACAGAGTTTACAAAAACTTTGACCCTCGCGCTAAAGTGATGAAGGCAAGCTGTGATGAAGTCCTCGCCGAACTTGGCCTAGAACATGACCCACTGCTGAAAATTGCCAAGCGTCTAGAACAAATCGCACTGGAAGATGAGTACTTTGTTGAGAAAAAACTCTATCCAAATGTTGATTTCTATTCCGGCATCATTATGAAGGCAATCGGCATTTCTCCCGAAATGTTTACTGTTATCTTTGCCACAGGCCGCACCGTTGGCTGGGTATCTCACTGGAATGAAATGCTGAGCAGTACATACCGAATTGGCCGCCCGCGTCAGCGCTATACTGGTTATGCCCAACGGGACTACCCTGCCTAATATTCTGTATTATAAAGAAATAATAAGGCCGTCCTGGTAACAGGGACGGCCTTATTATTATGGGCTTGAAAACTTTACATGGACCAACGTCCAATAAACATATTGATCCTATCGTGAAATACTAGGTTATATCTTTGCCACATCACAACCCCAATATGTTTGGGCTCGGTTATTGGGACTCTGCACCTATATGTTCATTGAATTTCAACGTTATAGTCCAGTGCAAAAGCTCACCGCCATTGTCTACGGTGTTGGCTTTCTCGGTTCAATTGGATGCGCTATGCTGGGCTGCTTTGTTTACAGATGGAAAGACAAATGACAGTAAAAGCGATATTCAGCTATGTGAATACAGGACAAAAAATAACTTAAAAAACGATTTTGTTAGGATATTGTATTGAACATTTTACAAAAACCCCCTGACAAAATTTTCGAGAGTTTTTTATTTGGTGGAGCCTAGGAGGATCGAACTCCTGACCTCAACACTGCCAGTGTTGCGCTCTCCCAGCTGAGCTAAGGCCCCATTTTATGGATCTTTAAGCAATTAACTGTTGGTATTGCT
>JBLIJA010000016.1:0-24563 GCA_047635115.1 Porticoccus sp.
TGCCGATTTTATTTGAGAAAAGTGCTCAAGCTCAGTTCCTGATTCCAATGGTTATTTCTCTGGCCTTTGGCGTACTACTAGCAACATTTGTAACGCTTTTATTGGTGCCCTCAATCTATATGTCGGGGGAAAGGATAAAGGCCATATTCAAGAATTGGCGAAAAGAAGAGAGTGTTCCGGAATAGTTGTGCGAACTTCGTAGGCCGACCATTTTTCAAGTAACCTATATATAGGTAGACGTTAATCATTGATTGAGGCGCCATGAATTCAATAATTACTGCAACTGATTTGGCCATGATTATCCAGCTATCTGTTGCCCCCGTTTTTTTATTGGCGGGTATAGCCGGCTTTTTGAATGTAATGTCGGGCCGATTGGGCCGAATTGTTGACCGTGCGCGAGTGGTTGAGCGGCGGGAGGCAAGATTGAGCGACCCCGCACACCAGCTTGCTTCGCATAGAGAGCTTGTTCTGTTGTGGCGAAGGAGTGACCTTATTAACTGGGCAATTGGTCTTTGCACCGCCTCTGGGTTGTTAGTCTGTACCTTGATCGTTAGCCTATTTGTCGGTGGTTTCTGGGGATTAAATATAGCCGCTATAATTGTTGGGATGTTTGTCCTGGCGATGATGGTGTTGATTGTTGCGCTAATGCTGTTCATGAAAGAGGTGCAGCTGGCAAAACGGACTTTAGGTGTTGCTCGAGAGTTTTCTGTAGATGAGGCCAACCCAAAAAACCCCTTCTGAATTACTAAAAGTATTAGGGGGGCTAATTCTTAGTTACAGTGCCTAGGGGCGCTGGAGCCCATATTTTTTCAGCTTGATATAGAGCGTACTCTTGGCAATATTGAGCTCTTTGGCCACTTTGGTTAAGTTGCCGGCCTGTTCTCGAATCGCACGGGTGATCACATCCTTTTCTGCTAAATGCAGAGGATTGCTATCCCTGGCATTAACTGTTTCCGCGTTAGCGGAAATAAAGTCTTTGGGCAGATCTCCCGGTCCAAGCTCACCTTGATCAGAAAGAAAGAATGTTGCGGTGATTAGATTGCTGAGTTCTCGAATGTTGCCTGGCCAAGAGTGTTTTTCCAGCAGCTCAAGCAGAGTATTACTGAGTCGTCTCTCCCCGCCTGAATGTTGTTCAAGCAGGTGGGTAAAGATATTGACGGCCAGAAGTGATACGTCGCCTTTCCTTTCGCGAAGGGGTGGGATGGTTAATGTCATGGACGAGATTCGATAGTAAAGATCCATCCGAAAGCGGCCTTCTGCTACCTCTTGAGACAAGTCGCGGTTGGTGGCGGCAACCAGTCGGAAGTTGACCTTGCGTGGCCTGGTTTCGCCGACGCGGCATATCTCAGATTCTTGTAGCACTCGCAAAAACATCGGCTGAAGATCAATGGGCATTTCGCCTATCTCATCTAGAAATAGCGTGCCACCATTGGCGGACTCTATCTTGCCCGGCATCCCGCCGCGCCGAGCCCCAGTAAATGCACCCTCGACGTGGCCAAAGAGTTCTCCTGCCAGCAGGTCTCGGGATAAGCCGCCACAGTTGAGAGCAACGAACTCTCCATTTTGAGTTTTTCCTTCCTCGTGCATAGCTCGGGCGAATAGCTCTTTACCGACACCGGTTTCCCCTTGCAGGAGCACGGGAATAGGCGCTTTAGCTAAGCGCTTGGCCAGCTGTACTGCCATTTGAAATACCGAGCTTTGGCCAACTAGCCGACCAAAGCCTTTAGTCTTGGCCGGTGTTGATGAGCTGGTCAGGTTGTTGCTTGTTCTACCTGATTGGGCTTGGGGATGCCGGGATGGCAGTGAGATAATAGCCAGATAGCCAATCGTGTTTCCCTGGTGGACGACCGGTTCGACCCAGCGTTGGTCAATTTGGTTCAGAACGGGCACCGACTCAGCAAAGTAATCGCCTTCATCATTTAATGTAAGAATAGGATTGTAGGGGGTAAGGTCTATTTTGATGCCCCGTGCAGCGAGAACTCTGTCGGCTTGTGGGTTGGTACGCACTAATTTTCCGTCTAGGTCAAACAGCAGAGCACCATCATTCCCTGAAGAGGTGAAGCGATTGATGGTTGCGTAAAGAAGAGCATCTCTTTTGGCAAGTTTGAACTGGGCAAATTGCCCCTCGATCCTGCGGGCACCTGAAATGGCCAGGGCTAGACAGTAGTCGTGAAGTGTATTTTCCAAGCCGGAGATGTTGACGGCGCCCAGTAAGCGTCGTTCAAAGGGGTCTCGGATCACTGCAGCAGAGCAGGTCCAACGGCTAATATTTTCGCAATAGTGTTCAAAGGCATGAACCTGAACAGGGATTGCATTTTTAAGTGCGGTACCTATGGCATTGGTGCCAGCGGCATGTTCAGACCAGTTAGCTCCAGGGGTCAGGTTGTAATTGCTCGCCAGTTCGAGTGTGGCCGGATCTCCCTCGTAGCTCAGGATCGTACCCGATGGTGCAACGAGGTGCATGATAGTGCCTGATTCGGCCAGTAACTCTTTGACTTCACGCATGATGATGCTTGACGCTGAAATCAATTCTTGATTTTGCTGCTTCAAGCTCTGAAGCTGATCACCATCGAGCTCGAGGCTGCGTTTGGCGATAAGAGGGTCTACATGCCCATCCATGCATCGTTCCCATGAGTCCTTAATAACCTGGCGCACGGTATCGTCAGGTAGGTCCCCGCCGGTCTGGAGCTTTTCTCGAGCAGACGCAATTCGCGTCGGGTGTGAGACGGCAGTTGAACCCTTAAGGGTGGAATCGTTAGTCATGACACATGCACATAAGTAACTTATACAGTTAGGACCTCTGCGATTATAGAACAGAACGGACGGTCATGTCCTTCATCTCGTAGTAACATCCTAGTAGCATAGTGTTTTCCCATAGTTCCGCCAAGCTTGTGTAGGGTGGGGCAATTTTGTTGGACACATACTGTACACCATGCTTTAATCGGTTCGATTAATGCTCGGTCGATGACTGATATTCAAACGAATTAGATGTTTTTAGCTGCGTGGTTAATAAGTAAATTTTTGTAAGCCAATAATAATTAATAATAATTTCTCATTGGCACGACTGTTGCAATAGTCGTATCTGAGGGTACTCCCATCCCCGGATCGCAGTGAAACAACCTGTCGGTTTTTTTAAGATGCGGCAGGGAGTAGAAGTTAACAACTCATAAAAATTTAGAGGATATAAACTTGAATGATTTAACTAATCCCGTCGAGGTCCTAGGGATCGATGCTGGCGGAACGATGACTGATACGTTCTTTGTGCGTAGAGATGGCAAATTTGTTGTCGGTAAAGCCCAGAGTGACTCTGATGAAGCAAATGCTGTGCTGGAATCAAGTAAAGATGCACTGGCTCACTGGGGTCGTGAAATAAAAGACGTATACCCAGAAATGGTTACCTGTGTGTTCTCTGGTACAGCCATGCTCAACCGTGTTGTTGGTCGTAAAGGTCTGCGCACTGGCTTGATCGTAAGCAAAGGCTTCGAAGATTTCCATCGTATGGGTCGTGCGCTTCAGTGCTACCTTGGGTATGCTTTTGAAGACAGGCTTCACCTTAACACTCACCGTTATGACGAGCCGCTGGTTCACATTCACGATACTCGTGGTGTAACTGAGCGTATTGATGCTAAAGGTAAAGTGGTCATTCCGATTCGCATTCACGAAGCACGTGAAGCGGCTCGTGAACTGATCGAGCAAGGCGTTTCTGCAATTGCTATCAGCCTCATCAGCTCTTACCTGAATGGCGAACACGAACGTGCTGTTCGTGATGTTGTTCTGGAAGTAGCTAAAGAATTGGGTTCTGATATCCCCGTTTTTGCTTCTGTTGATTACTACCCAGTACGTAAAGAAAGCCACCGCACTAACACAACTATCCTCGAAGCGTATGCAGCGGAACCATCGCGCAAAATTCTTGGTCAGTTGAGCGAGCGCATGAAAGCTGAAGGTGCTACCTTCGACTTGCGTGTAATGGCTACCCACGGCGGCACTATTGGCTGGAAAGCCAAAGAACTGGCTCGTTCGTTAGTGTCTGGTCCAATCGGTGGTGTAATCGGTGCTAAGTACCTGGGTGAACAACTCGGTTATGAAAACATCGCATGTTCCGACATCGGCGGTACTAGCTTCGATATGGCTTTGATTACTCAGGGCAACTACTCTATCCATAAAGATAGTGATATGGCTCGTTTGGTTCTGTCTTTGCCAATGGTTGCCATGGATAGTATCGGTGCCGGTGCTGGTAGTTTTGTGCGTATCGATCCTTACTCAATGTCTATTAAGTTGGGTCCTGATAGCGCTGGTTACCGTGTAGGTACTTGCTGGCCAGAAGGTGGTCTTGAGACAGTTTCTGTAACTGACTGTCACATCATCCTTGGTTACCTGAACCCCGATAACTTCCTCGGTGGTATTCTAGATCTTGACGTGCCTCGTGCTCGTCAGTGCATCCAAGACCAAATCGCTACGCCACTTAACATGACTGTAGAAGATGCGGCTGCTGGTGTAATCGAATTGCTTGACCTTTCTTTGCGTCAGCACCTTCGTGCGATGATTACCGGTAAGGGTTATAGCCCACGTGACTTCGTGTGCTTCTCCTACGGTGGTGGTGGCCCAGTTCACGCCTACGGTTACACTAGAGGCTTAGGCTTTAAAGAAACGATCGTTCCTGCTTGGGCTGCTGGCTTCTCTGCGTTTGGTTGTGCATCTGCCGACTTTGAATATCGTTACGATAAGAGTGTTGACGTTGGTATCAACGACGAATCAAGCCCTGAAGATATTGAAGTAGCTTGTCTCAAATTGCAGTCTGCTTGGGACCAACTCAAACTTAAAGTTCTGGAAGAGTTCGCGATTAGCGGTTTTGGCGAAGAAGACGTTACTTTGACCCCTGGTTACAGCATGCAGTACATGGGTCAGCTGAACGATCTGGAAATTGAATCACCTGTAAAATCAATCAAAGGTAAAGAGGATTGGCCTGCACTGGTTCAAGCGTTTGATGACGAGTATGCTCGCGTATACGCCGATGCGGCACGTTCACCTGAGCTAGGTTTTGGTATTACTGGTGCGATCCTTCGTGGGTCTGTTGTAACTAGTAAGCCTGCGATTCCTAAAGAACCAAAGTCTGGTCCAAACCCTCCTGAGAATGCAAAACTTGGTCAGCGTAAGTTCTACGATAATCGCGTATGGGTTGAAGCTGATCTGTTTCACATGGAAAGCTTGCTTCCAGGTAACAACATTGTTGGTCCAGCGGTTATTGAATCTGATGCGACTACCTATGTAATACCAACTGGATTCTCAACCTTCCTGGATGAGCACCGCCTTTTCCACCTGGTTGAAGCAGGCTAAGGTCGCCACATCTAAAAGATTGTTTACGTCAATTGACGAAAAGATACAGAGGATAACAAATGACAATTCTACAAAGCCTCGAAGGGGCAACAACTGGCAAGCTGTTAAGAAATGGCATGTCACTAGATGATAACCGTAACGGTATTCTGGCTCGTTCAGCAGAAACTGGCCACTACAACGGTATCAAAATTCTAGAATTTAAAGAACGTGATCCAATCGGCTACGAGCGTATTTTCTCAAAAGTTCGTGCTGGTCTGGTTAACTCTCGTGAAGTTGCTAAGAAAATTGCAGCATCGCCAATTGTTGAGCAGGAAGGTGAGTTGTGTTTCACCCTGTACAACGTGGCTGGCGATTGTGTTGCAACTTCTACTGGTATCATCATTCACGTTGGTACCATGGGTGCTGCGATCAAATATATGATCCAGAACAACTGGGAACTCAACCCTGGCATCAACGATGGTGACATGTTCACCAACAACGATTGTCAAACAGGTAACGTTCACCCATGCGATATCGCAACTATCGTTCCTGTCTTCTTCGAAGGATATTTGCAAGCATGGGTAGGTGGTGTAACTCACGTAATTGATACTGGTGCTGTTGGTCCTGGCTCCATGTCAAACGGTCAGATCCAACGCTTCGGTGATGGTCTGCAAATTACTTGTCGTAAAACAGGTGTTAATGACACACCTCTGCGCGATTGGTTACACGAAAGCCAGCGTAACGTTCGTACTGTTAAATACTGGATTCTCGATGAGAAAACCCGTATTGCTGGTACTCACATGATTCGTGAAATGGTTCAAGAAACCATCGCTGACGAAGGTGTTGAGGCATGGGAGCAGTTCGCACTTGAAGTTATTGAAGATGGTCGTCGTGGCCTGGTTAGCCGTATTAAGGCAATGACCATTCCCGGTGTTATCAAGACAGTAGCTTTCGTAGACGTGCCTTACACTCACGAAGATGTAAACGTACCTTCTCCATTCGCTAAAATTGACACAATCATGCACGCTCCTTGCTCAATCACTATCAAGCCTAACGCTACTTGGCGTTTAGACTTTGAAGGTTGTAGCCGTTGGGGTTGGCACACGTATAACGCTAACCCCACAGCGTTTACATCTGGTATCTGGGTAATGATGACTCAGAGCCTTGTGCCTACAGAGCGTATTAATGATGGCGCACGTTACGCAACTGAATTCCGTCTGCCTAAAGGCACTTGGACTAACCCGGATGACCGTCGTACAGCTCACGCTGATGCATGGCACTTCCTAGTATCTTCTTGGAGTTCTTTGTGGCGTGGTCTGAGCCGTGCTTACTTCGGTCGTGGTTACCTGGAAGAAGTTAACTCCGGTAACTCTAATCCTTGTAACTGGCTGCAAGGCGGCGGTATCAACCAAGACGGCGACATTCACGCTGTAAACAGCTTCGAAACAGCTGCTTGTGGTACTGGTGCTTGTGCCATGAAAGATGGTTTGAACAACGCTGCTGCGATCTGGAACCCTGAAGGTGATATGGGTGATATCGAGATCTGGGAACTGGCTGAGCCATTGCTGTACATGGGTCGTACTCAAAAAACCAACTCCGGTGGTTACGGTAAATATCGCGGTGGTTTGGGTTTTGAAACCTTGCGTATGGTATGGGGTTCTTGTGACTGGACTATGTTCTTCATGGGTAACGGCTACATGAACAGTGACTGGGGTCTGATGGGTGGTTATCCTTCAGCGACTGGGTACCGTTTTGAAGCTCACAACACTGGTCTTCTCGGTGAAGACGGTCGAATCGCACAAGGAAAATCAATTCCTTTGGGCGAAGATTTGAACCCAGATGACCGTGAGTGGGAAAAACACCTTGGTCCAGATGCTCTAGTTAAACGTGATAAGCAGTGCATCACAACTGAAGCAATCTTTGATAATGGCGACCTATACTTGAACTACCTACGTGGTGGTCCTGGCTTTGGTGATCCTTTAGACCGTCTACATAAAGGCCCTCAAAGTATCGAAGAAGATCTGAACGAGAACTACGTTTTGCCTGAATACGCCAAGAAAATCTACGGTGTTATATACACTCAAGATGAGGAAGGTGTTTACACAGTTGATTCAGCTAAAACGTCTGTAAGTCAAGCTGCAATGAAAGAAGAGCGTAAAGCCCGCAGTGTTCCTGTTAGTGAGTGGATGGAAACTGAGCGTGCCAAGATCCTTGATCTCGACGCATCTCCTCAAGTTAAGCAAATGTTTGCGTCCAGCTTCGCGTTGTCTGAGCCCTTCCTGAATGAATTTAAAACATTCTGGGATCTGCCAAACGATTGGAATCTGTTGGAATCCAGCCTGGGAATTCCCATGTTTGGTGCTACTCAGACTATGGATATAAGTGAAATGCCGGACTGTAAGCCCGTCATCATGACTGAAGAATAAGCGCTTACTTGGCCTTTGAGCGGAGTGGTCATAGTTCTTACTATGCCACTCCACCATTGACGAATTCAACGAATATACGAGAATTTAGATATGACTACATATACTAAGAAGCAGGTTACTGACCTGGTAGCGGGGACCCTTGATTGGGATTCTGTTCACAAAATGCTTTCCATGCCTAAAGATGAAGATCGTTATAGGCTTTACATGGAAGTACTGCAGGATGCAGTTTCCTATGATGACAAAATCCTTTTAGCAGTAGGTCCACATTTGAACGTTGTGGAATCTGCTACTGATAGTGAAATCACTGTTAAGTGTGATTGCGGCCATGACTTCGGTGATTACCGTAACAACTGGAAACTGGGTGCCAACATTTATGTCCGTGATACTCCGGAAAAAATGGACCAGGTTTATCCTCGCCTGATGTCTCCTGACACTACTTGGCAGGTTTATCGTGAGTACTCTTGCCCATCGTGTGGAACAATGCTCGACATTGAGGCTCCAACACCTTGGTATCCGTGTATGCACGACTTCCAACCAGACTTGAAGACTTTCTTCGAGTGGGTTGGACAGCCTGCACCAGCTAAGATTTAAGATTTAAGATTTTAGCTGTAAGCTGAAATAGTAGTACTGGGTCCCGGCCTTTTGGTCGGGACCCATCTATTTTAGGCTTATCAAAAGTTCTAAACAGGACTCGGTTCAAAACCCTTCCTAGCTGTTGGCTAACTGTCGTAAGAAAATAATTTATCCGTAGAAGGGCTTGCCCAGCTTATATCTGCCAGTACTGCTGAATAGAAAAATTTATCGATTTAATCATTGAAATATTGCTAGTCATCCCAACATTATTGGTTAGGTTGGTTGACCGTAAATTATAAGTGCTGAGGAGAAGACTATGTCCAAAGAGAACAATGATGCGAAAAACAATGAGCCACATTTTTCAATGCAGAAAATATATTTAAAGAAAAGTATTTTTGAATCACCAAATTCCGCCAGTGTTTTTGGTACCGATTGGCAGCCAGAAACCACGTTAGATCTCAATATTATTCACAATGTCATTGATGATGGTCGCTATGAAGTTACTGTGACGGTTGAGGTTACAGCGAAGAACCAAGAGATTGCGGCATTTAATCTGATCGTTGACCAGGCGGCAATGTTCCTAATTTCAGGCTTTCCAGAAGATCGTTTGGATGAAGCTTTGAACTCAGCCTGCCCATCTATTATGTTCCCTTACCTTCGCGAAACAGTGGATCATACCTTACTTAAAGCGGGCTACCCGCCTCTGATGCTTGCGCCCATTAATTTTGATGCGATGTATAAAGAGAAAAAAGCACGGGCCCATTAATACAAGCGCCCAATAAATAAAGGGCCACATATAAAATTTATCAAATGATGTCGAGAGATGGCTTTCGGCATTATTTAACGTCCTGTGTTTAACGTAGATAACAGCCATAATGTTTTGCTTGCCAGAGACGACCACGGTATTTATTGAACGACCAATCATTACCACGAGTAATGTGCTAAGTAAGTCTATCTCCCCCCCCCCCTCTCTATCCTCTAACTATCGAACACGGTACTAAATTTGAGATGAATCACGATCATCGACACCATTTAATGTAAATCGAGATACTATTCTATACATTAAGTATTGAGCTTAATTTGTACTGAAGGAGTGGTGAGTGCCTATAATGAAGGGTGCCATTGCGGCAGGATATCCGATGACTGCGAATGCAGTCGAAGAAATATTACAAGATGGCGGCAATGCCTTTGATGCGATTCTAGCGGCCTATTTTTGCGTATCCGTAGTAGACGTTTGGCGGCTATATGCTGGCTCAGAATGAAGCGCTGCCCTATTGTGTAGGACTTCTTCGTACAAAACCCTCGATCAATAAATTCAAAAACCGAACCTGATTTCTTCCCCATTCATGCTGATTTTGGCGCTGTGTTGTAGGAATTTCATATAGGATTGGGCTCCATCGCTGAGCTCGTTTCAATGCGTAGTATATTTGAAATTAACCACGATCTTTGTACGCTACCGATGAATCGTATCGTTGAGCCTGCGATAAAGGCAGCAAAAGAGGGGGGGCGCGACTCAGTCATCTTCAAGAAAAGATTTTTGACATCGTCAGTTCTATTTATTCGGCGACCCAAAAAGCACATCAGACGTATATCAGTCCTAGGAAGTCAGGATTCTTGGTCAGTAAAAATGTTTTACTGAAGCACCCTAAATTGGCTGAGATCCTCGGCAGCTTAGCAAAAATAGGTGATAAATTATTTTATGAGGGAGACCTTGCCAATAAAATAGCAGAGCTCTATTCAGCAGGCGGTGGGTATTTAACACGCGATGATTTGAGTCATTATCAAGTGATACGCAGGCCGCTTTTACAGCTTAAGTATAGAAATTCCCGATTGTTTACCAATCCTCCACCAACTTCTGGAGGTGCTTTGATTGCAATGGCGTTAAAACTCCTTGAGCAGCAGAATGTGGGTGCATTGGGTTTTGGGATCTACCAGCACTTGGACTTACTAGTGGCAGGCATTGCGGCGACGAATCAGGCTCGTTTGGATATGCTGTTAACAAATAGTGACGGAGTGGCGGAATACTTAATGGAGGAACAGTAATTGAGTCAATCTCGCTAGCAGGTAGCTGATCGTATCCCATGTTTACGGGGTACAACCGATATGAGAGTGGTGGATAGTTTTGTGAATATTACTAGCATGGCAGTGAGTAATGGCGAGGGCTGTGGCTACATGGCTCCTAGTACAGGCATTATGTTGAATAACATGCTGGGAGAAAAGGACACCAAACCCGCTGGTTTTGACTGTTGGCCAGAAAACGAGCGAATGACGTCGATGATGACTCCCAGTCTATTGCAGTTGGATAATGGCAAATCAGTGGAATTAGGTTCGGGCGGATCAAATCGCGTTCGCACGGCAACTTTACAGGTAGTGAACAACCTCGTGGATTTCGCCATGTCGTCGGAGCAGGCGATATCGGCGCCCCGTATACATTATGAAAATGAGTTGCTAAACATGGAGCCTGAATTTGATGAGCATTATTTTCATGGCGTGAGCGATTCTTGTCCTGGCGAGGTTGGTGTTGTCGTGAAGGACGATCCTTAGCAAAATGGGTATGCAGAAAATATTTTCAGAATGTAACTCTAGGCAATTACCTCGAGGCCGTTAAGTAAAGAAAGGAACTTAAAGATAACCACCTAGAGATCGCCACCTAAAGAAAGTCACCCCAAAGTGACTGAAGGATACTGATGGCGACAACGGGTGCTGTTTCAGTGCGTAAAACTCGAGGTCCAAGGGTTAGTGATGTAAAATAAGCGTCTTCAGCCAGTTGGATTTCTTGAGAACTCAGTCCACCTTCAGGGCCAATCAACAGAGCAACACTTGCAGTCTGTTGTGTATCCAGTTCTCGAATATTGTATTCGCTGCGATGGTGCATGACTAATTTTTTTTCAGCTTCCACAGTCCTAACCCACTGGTCGATAGTGATAGGTGAGTGAATGAGGGGGATTCGATTGCGGTATGACTGTTCACAGGCACTGATGCATATCTGCTGCCAGTGACGCACTTTCTTTTCAGCCCGCTCTCCTTTTAGTTTCACTTCAGTCCGTTCGGTATACAACGGTGTAATTTCAGTAACGCCTACCTCAGTGGATTTTTGGATCAGCCAGTCCATCCGGTCACCTCGAGACATCCCGATACCAAGATGGATGTGCAGGGGAGATTCACGCTCACTGTCAGTGAAACGGACTACGGAGGCTGTTACCCGTTTGCTGCTACATTCAGCAAGGGTGGCGAGAAACTCGCCACCCTTGCCATTAAACAGTGATACCGGGTCGCCAGATTTTAGCCGCAATACGGTGGCCAAATGACGAGAAGATATCGCGTCCAGCGTCACCTCCTCACCAGTGGTTAAGGGTTGGCTGGTAAAAATCCGAATTTCACGCATTAGTGGTCGGAGAAACCCAGATTAAGACAGAGGGCTGCATTGGCCTCGACTTGATTCATTGTGTAGAAATGTAGCCCTGGTGCACCACCCGCCAACAATTTTTCACAGAGGCTAGTGACCACTTCTAAGCCAAATGCCTTGATACTTTCAGTGTCATTCCCGTACTGCTGAAGTCGCTGGCGAATCCAGCGGGGGATGTCGGCGCCGCAGTTATCAGAAAACCGAATCAAATTTTGATAGTTAATGATGGGCATAATCCCGGGAATAATGGGCTGTTCTATACCCGTTTTTCGACATTGATCCAGAAAATAAAAGTAGCTATCGGCATTGTAAAAATACTGGGTGATGGCGCGGTTGGCTCCAGCTTCAAATTTTTTTCCTAGCCAGTAGATATCCTTCTCGTAGCTTTCTGCCTCCGGGTGGATTTCCGGATAAGCCGCAACTAACAGTTCAAAGGTGTCGCCAAAGTGTTGGCGGATAAAGTCGACTAGCTCATTTGCATAAACAAGCTGCCCAGCACCACCCATGCCTGAGGGCAGGTCACCGCGCAGGGTAACGATGCGATTGATCCCTGCATCCTTGTAAATTTGGAGTAATGCCAAAATGGATTCTCGGCTATCTCCACCAATGGATAAATGGGGTGATGCATTAGAGCCGGCACCCTGTATCTCAAGCACAATATCACGGGTGAAGTCACGAGTGGAGCCACCGGCCCCATAGGTTACCGAGAAAAACTCTGGCTTAAATTTGGCCAGTTGACGATGGGTGTCGCGAAGCTTTTTTCTACCCTCGGGGGTTTTAGGTGGAAAAAACTCAAAGCTGATATGTTGATTTGTCATAGTCTGTCAGTTCGTTATCGTTATTTATGCCTGTTAACTAGGCTTGTCTTATTGATGTGTAATCTTAACGATTAATACCGGTAGCTATCGCCTTTAAATGGCCCCACCATAGGTACATTAATGTACTCAGCTTGTTCGGGCTTGAGACGAGTAATGACACCGCAGAAGCCATTGACCATATGAGCAGCAACCTCTTCATCAAGCTTTTTGGGCAGCACCTCAACTCGTAATAGTTCAGCTT
This sequence comes from Porticoccus sp., assembly GCA_047635115.1. Lineage (GTDB taxonomy): Bacteria > Pseudomonadota > Gammaproteobacteria > Pseudomonadales > Porticoccaceae > Porticoccus. The sequence goes on from JBLIJA010000016.1 coordinate 12,778, forward strand.
TGGATGCTGTATCTTGGTGGGCAAATTTCTGTTTGTACAGATGGATTTGAGCCAGCACCTGATTGGCGAATGAACCGTCCATCACTCGGCTTGGATGGCCAGTGGCATTGCCCAGGTTGACCAGTCGACCCTCAGAGAGAAGCAGTAGGTGATCATTCGACTCGCGGTTGCGGAATACCTTGTGTACCTGTGGCTTTATTTCTTCCCACTGCCAGGTTTTACGCATATAGTCAGTGTCGATTTCATTATCGAAGTGACCGATATTACTAACGACACAGCCCGATTTAAGCGCGGCTAAAATATCTGAATCGCAGACGTTGTAGTTACCAGTACAGGTGACGACGAGATCAATTGTTGCCAGCAAGTCAGTGTTGACGCCCTTTGAAGGATCGCCATCCCGATAGGTGGAAACCACTTCAAAACCATCCATGCAGGCTTGCATGGCGCAGATAGGGTCGACCTCAGTTACTTTTACAATCATTCCTTCCTGATTTAGGGATTGAGCCGAGCCCTTGCCCACATCACCATAGCCAATCACCAAGGCTTTCTTGCCCGCCAGCAGGTGGTCGGTGGCTCTCTTGATCGCATCGTTAAGGCTGTGACGGCACCCATACTTATTGTCATTCTTTGATTTGGTGACTGAGTCGTTCACGTTGATGGCGGGTACTTTCAGTTCACCTTTCGTCAGCATGTCGTACAGGCGGTGAACCCCAGTGGTCGTTTCCTCGGTTATGCCGTGAACATTGTCCAATACTTGTGGGTATTTCTCGTGCAGCAGGGCGGTCAAATCACCCCCATCATCGAGTACCATGTTGGCTACCCAGGGTTGGCCGTTTTTCAAGACCTGTTGCTCCAGGCACCATTCGTATTCTTCCTCCGTTTCACCCTTCCAGGCAAACACGGGTGTACCATTGGCTGCAATGGCTGCAGCTGCGTGGTCTTGAGTGGAAAAAATATTGCAAGATGTCCAGCGTACTTGGGCACCCAATGCTTCCAACGTTTCAATTAAAACGGCGGTTTGGATAGTCATGTGAATGCAGCCGAGAATGTTTGTTCCTGCCAGTGGTTGTTCAGCTCGGTATTGCTCGCGCAGGGCCATCAATGCGGGCATTTCAGTTTCGGCAATGGAAATTTCCTTGCGGCCCAATTCAGCGAGGCTGATATCGGCAACTTTATAGTCGTTAGCTGTGGTCATGCTTGTTCCTTACAAATTAGTGTGTTGGGTTTTTTTTGGCAGTTAAAACAGCTTGAAAAAGAGATTTATAAGGCTGCTTTGAGTACCTCGGCTTTATCCGTTTTTTCCCAGGTGAAGTTCTCTTTTTCACGGCCAAAATGCCCGTAGGCGGCTGTGGCTCTGTAAATAGGGCGCTTCAAATCGAGCATGTCGATCAAGCCTTGGGGGCGAAGATCAAAGTTTTTTCTGACCAAGGCGACAATCTCTTCATCGCTTAGCTTGCCGGTACCGAAGGTATTAATGCTGATGGATGTGGGCTCTGCCACACCAATAGCGTAGGAGACCTGTATCTCACAGCGATCAGCTAATCCGGCAGCAACAATATTTTTTGCCACATAACGGCCTGCATAGGCGGCGGAACGGTCTACCTTGGAGGGGTCCTTTCCAGAGAAGGCGCCACCACCGTGGTGCGCCATTCCGCCGTAGGTATCCACAATGATTTTACGGCCGGTTAGCCCGCAGTCACCCATGGGACCCCCGATAACAAACTGGCCGGTGGGGTTGATATGGTATTGGGTATCGGCATGCAGCCACTCTTCCGGCAGAATCGGTTTAATGATTTCTTCACGTACCGCCTCCTGTAAATCAGTGAGGGAAATGTCGGGTGAATGCTGGGTAGACAGTACAACAGCATCCACAGCTACTGGCTTTCCATCGGCATAGCGCAGGGTCACTTGGCTTTTGGCATCCGGGCGGAGCCAAGGTAGCACGCCATGCTTACGCAGATGCGCCTGGCGTTCTACCAGTCGGTGCGCATAGTAGATAGGTGCGGGCATCAGTACTTTAGTTTCGTTGGTGGCATAACCAAACATTAATCCCTGATCCCCTGCGCCAAGTTCTTTTTCCTCTCCTTCGTCCACGCCCACAGCGATGTCGTTAGATTGTTTGCCAATGGCATTCAGTACCGCACAGGATGCACCGTCAAAACCTACATCAGAACTGGTGTAGCCGATGTCCGTAATCACACCGCGGACAATCTCTTCCAAATCCACATAGGTGTTTGTTCTCACTTCGCCAGCGATAATCGCCATGCCTGTTTTGACCATGGTTTCCACGGCAACGCGTGAATGGGGGTCGTCTTTAAGAATGGCATCCAGTACTGCATCGGAAATTTGGTCAGCCATTTTATCGGGATGACCTTCTGAAACGGACTCAGATGTAAATAGGCTATAGCTAGACATGAATCGTTTTTCCTATAGTTGTTCGTTAAAAAATAGTGACTATTGAATAACAATACATTATTTTTTTGGCGCGCTAATACGCGCCAGTAACTGGTTTAAAAAACTGTCGTAACTGAATCTGGAAGCCATTGCGTTGGGCAAGGTATAGGCTTTCACCTTTTACCAGTCCAGCCGTTGTGGCCCAGTTACTTAAATCTTCTGGTTCAAATCCAAGCCATAAATCACCGCAGGATTCTCGTGCCCAACTTTGATCGTGGTGACACAATTCGGCCACCAGTAATACACCGTTAGGTCTTAGCAGTTGAGCTAAATCTTCAAAAATTTGAGCTGGGTCAGGTGTGTGGTGTAACACCATATTGAGGGTGATACAGTCCGCTACTAAGCGCTGTTCTAGAGCCAGTGTGGTATCGCCATGAACAAACTGGATGTTCGTAAGCTTCTGATCCAAAGCAATTTTTTTAGATCTGTTCAGCATTTCATCTGAGGTGTCTAAAGCGATGACCTGTTCAAATCGTTGAGCGAGGTTGGGAAGAAAGCCGCCTTCGCCAGGGCCGACTTCAAGCACTACATGTCTGGCTGGGGTGGCTGAGTCCAAAAACTCGGTGACCATTTCTCCATACTGAGCGTAGCTGGCAATCAAATCTTGATTGGCGTGAAACCGGTCGGCATTTTGTTCAAAAAACTCGCGCGAAGCAGTGGTTCGTTCTTGATGGGTTTGTTGAATGCGTTGCTGCAATGCTGGAGGCAGCCCTATAAGGTCAACTGTGGAAAATAAATGGCGGTGCAAATTCAACAGCGCAGGTTCAGCCGATAGCGGGGCGCGACGATAAAAAATAGTATTGCCTTCCCGTCGGGTAGCAACCAGTCCAGCTTTGGCCAGCACTTTTAGGTGGTGACTCATGCCAGATTGCTTCACATCAAACAGTTGGCTCAATTCCAGCACACCGTAAGCGTTATGCCTGAGCACACGAAGAATTGCTAGGCGCAAGGTGTCGCCAGAGGCCTTACAAAAGGCGGCTAGGGTGTCGATTTGAAGCGTTGCCTCATTTGTCTGAAGCGCGCCAAGCTGTCGAGCGGTAATAGTCATGGGTGTGGACTTTATCACAACCGAAAAACTATATCAATATATATTGATATAGTTTAAATGTGTAGAGTTTTAAGGAGATATAGTTCAAAAGATCGTTGCTGGCTGTTTACTGAGCTGCGCGAGTACGAGAAAATAGCGCCTCTCTTTAATCCCCTATGTTTTACCAGCAGGAGCTCTCCTTGATGCCAACCAGACGTGATCTCGCCAATGCGATACGTGCTCTTAGTATGGACGCTGTTCAACAGGCCAACAGCGGCCATCCAGGCGCCCCCATGGGCATGGCAGACATCGCCGAAGTGCTGTGGAATGACTATTTGGTCCACAATCCCGCTGATCCCAGCTGGGCTAACCGCGATCGTTTTGTTCTGTCAAACGGCCATGGCTCTATGTTGCTGTATTCTCTGTTGCATTTGAGTGGCTACGACTTGCCTATCGATGAGCTTAAAAACTTCCGTCAGCTGCATTCCAAAACGCCGGGTCATCCAGAATATGGTTATGCTCCTGGCGTAGAGACAACCACCGGCCCATTAGGACAAGGTCTTAGTAATGCAGTGGGTATGGCACTGGCTGAAAAAATTCTTGCCGCTCAATTCAACCGTCCCGGTCATGATATGGTAGATCACCATACGTATTGTTTCCTCGGTGATGGTTGTTTGATGGAAGGCATTTCTCATGAAGTGTCCTCTCTGGCAGGTACCCAAAAGCTGGGCAAGTTGATTGCGTTCTACGATGACAATGGCATCTCTATCGATGGCGAAGTTAAAGGTTGGTTCACTGACGACACCCCGGCCCGTTTTGAGGCCTACGGCTGGCAGGTAATTCCGAGTGTGGATGGCCATGACTCCGATGCTATTAAGGCGGCGATTGAAGCGGCCCGTCTATACACGGATAAACCCACACTGATTTGCTGCAAAACTATTATTGGCTTTGGCTCACCCGGCAAACAGGGCAAGGAGGATTGTCACGGTGCGCCATTGGGTGCTGATGAGATCATTCTGGCTCGCGAGGAACTGGGTTGGAAGCACGGTCCTTTTCATGTGCCCTCCGATATTTACGCAGGCTGGAATGGGATGGAGAAGGGCTCTTCTGCTCAGTCATCTTGGAACGAAAAATTAACTCGCTATCGGGCTGCATACCCTGATCTAGCCTCTGAACTTGAGCGTCGCGTTGGCGGGGAATTACCAGCAGGCTTTAGTGAAAAGGCCGATACCTATATTCACGAATGCCAGCAGTCAATGGAAAAAATGGCATCTCGTAAAGCGTCTCAGAATTGCCTCAATGCCTTCGGCCCGTTGTTGCCAGAATTATTGGGTGGCTCTGCGGACTTGGCTGGTTCAAACCTGACGTTTTGGTCTGGATCTAAGGGCGTCAGTGCTGATGATGCCTCTGGCAACTATATTTTCTACGGCGTCCGTGAATTTGGTATGAGTGCTATGATGAATGGCATCACCTTGCACGGCGGTTTTATTACCTACGGCGCGACCTTCCTGATGTTCATGGAATACGCTCGCAATGCGGTACGTATGGCTGCATTGATGAAGCAGAAGACTATTTTTGTCTATACACACGACTCCATTGGGTTGGGTGAAGATGGCCCTACTCACCAACCTGTAGAGCAACTGACTTCGCTTCGTGCGACGCCGAATCTGCACACCTGGCGTCCCTGCGATACAGTGGAATCTGCAGTGTGTTGGAAGCATGCGATTGAGCGCAAAGACGGCCCAAGTGCGCTGATTTTTAGTCGTCAGGGTTTGGCACCTCAGCTGCGTAACAAGGAGCAACTGGCCAATGTAGTACGGGGTGGCTACATACTTAGTGACTGCAGCGGTGAGCCACAGGCCATCATTATAGCTACGGGTTCAGAAGTTGAGCTGGCAGTTGAAACCGCAAGCCAACTGGGTGAACAGGGTATTAAGGTTCGCGTGGTATCCATGCCCTGTGCCGAAATTTTTGCCGCTCAAGAATCAACCTATCGGGATGCGGTATTGCCCCCGAGCGTACGTACTCGAGTTGCTGTGGAAGCGGGCCATGCGGATTACTGGTATAAGTATGTAGGCTTAGATGGTCGGGTGGTGGGTATGACGACTTTTGGTGAGTCAGCTCCCGGGGGTGAATTGATGAAGCTATTTGGTTTCACCGTGGAAAACGTCGTCAGGGCTGTTACATCACAACTGTGATGGTTTGTGGCGTGATGGTTTGTGGAATGGTAGTTAAGGAATGATTGTGACGGGAATGGCAGATACGGGAAGTGCTGTGGGTCTACGGTTGGATCGGCACCATTGATTCGCGTAGCGATTAACGGCTATGGCCGAATCGGTCGTTCTGTGTTGCGCGCACTTTATGAATCTGGTGGCTGCAAAAAAATTCTGGTGGTGGCGATTAACGAGCCAGCTGATTGTAAAACCATTGCTCACTTAACCAAATATGACTCCACCCACGGCCGATTTCCCGGTAGCATTGAGATTATCGGTGAAGTGTTGACAATTAATGGCGATGCTATTTCAGTCTTTCACGGAGATGATATTCAACAGTTGCCCTGGGCTGACTTGAATATCGATGTGGTACTGGAATGTAGTGGGACATTTGCCGATCGTGAAACAGCAGAACGACATTTGTCTGCTGGGGCCAAAAAAGTAGTGTTTTCACAGCCGGCAGAATCTACGGTGGACGCCACTATTGTTCTTGGAGTTAACGAACATACTTTAAGCGGTAAAGAAACCATAATTTCCAATGCCTCCTGCTCCACCAATTGTGTGGTACCCGTGATTAAAACCTTACACGAAGCATTTGGTGTGGACGGTGGGGTGATTACCACCATTCACTCAGCAATGAATGATCAGCCCGTTATCGATGCCTACCACCACACCGACCTGCGAAAAACCCGAGCAGCTATTCAGTCAATTATCCCCGTGGACACGGGTCTGGCTCGCGGTATTGATCGGATGCTACCAGAGCTGGCCGGGCGCTTTGAAGCTCAGGCCATGAGGGTGCCCACTATTAATGTATCGGTTATCGATTTATCGGTATTACTGAAAACAGATGTGGATGTCAGCATGGTAAACCGGATACTACAGCAGGCTGCTGATGGTCCGCTGGCGGGTATTCTGGGTTATACAGAAGAGCCGCTCGCCTCCTGCGATTTTAATCATGACCCTCGAAGCGGCATTGTCGACGCCAGCCAGACTCGTGTTAGCCAGCGGCGGTTGGTAAAAGTACTGATCTGGTTTGATAACGAATGGGGGTATGCCAATCGTATGGTTGAGCTGGTAACACACTGGCTAACGGAGACAGCAAGGTGAAAAAAGCGTGACCCTGAATGTAATTAAAATGACTAATTTGGAATTGACGGGCAAGCGAGTGCTGATTCGTGAAGATCTTAATGTACCAGTTAAGGGTGGTATCGTGACCTCCGACGCGCGGATTCGAGCCGCATTGCCGACCATTAAGCATGCGGTCAATGCGGGCGCTCAAATTATCCTGATGTCCCACCTAGGACGCCCCACTGAAGGGATATTCGATTCACAATTTTCACTGCAGCCAGTTGCCAACCAACTGAGTGAGCTGCTGGGGTTCGAGGTAAAAATTATCAGCGACTGGGCAGCAGGTGTTGAGTTGCAGAATGGCGAGCTGGCGTTGCTGGAAAATGTGCGCTTTAACCCTGGTGAGAAAAAAAACGATGAAACCCTTGCCCGGGCATACGCGGCACTCTGTGACATTTTTGTTATGGACGCCTTCGGTACTGCCCACCGTGCTCAGGCATCCACCTACGGTGTCGCCAAATTTGCACCGGTAGCCTGTGCAGGGCCACTGTTGTCGGGAGAGCTGGATGCACTGGAAAAAGCACTGGCCAATCCTGCGCGGCCATTGGTGGCGATTGTTGGTGGCTCCAAGGTGTCCACCAAGCTGACCGTTTTGGAAACACTATCGGATAAGGTAGATCAGTTAATTGTCGGTGGCGGTATTGCCAATACGTTTTTGGCGGCTGTGGGGGTGCCGGTGGGTAAGTCGCTTTGTGAGCATGATCTGATTTCCAGCGCTAAAAGCCTGATGGCTAAAACCAATATTCCACTACCTTCCGACGTCGTGGTGGGTAAAGCATTTTCTGAGTATGCCGAAGCGATAATGAAACTGACAGGCGAGGTGGCAGACGACGATATGATTTTTGATATAGGCCCAACTACAGCGGCACAACTAGCGGATATTCTTAAGGGCGCAGGCACGATTATTTGGAATGGCCCTGTGGGCGTATTTGAGTTTGATCAGTTTGGCGAAGGAACGCGAGTCATTGCAGAGGCTATCGCCGCTAGCGAGGGTTTTTCCATTGCTGGTGGGGGGGACACCTTGGCCGCAGTAGACAAATACGATATTGCGGATAAAATTTCCTATATATCTACTGGCGGAGGAGCCTTCCTAGAATATGTAGAAGGTAAGGTGCTACCTGCTGTAGCCGTACTTGAAGCCAGAGCCCGAGAAGCGAGTTGACACCTAGTTTCGGCTCGTTACAAACACAATAGAGCTAGCGGCAATGCCGCAACCGTTCGGCAACCATGATTCGCTGCCGGGCCTATCACCAACATTAGCAAGGAACAGACACATGGCACTTATCTCAATGCGTCAACTTTTGGATCACGCCGCGGAGAATAACTACGGCGTCCCTGCATATAATGTCAATAATCTGGAGCAGATGCGCGCCATTATGGAAGCGGCTGATCAAACTAATTCCCCCGTTATTGTTCAGGCTTCAGCGGGTGCAAGAAAATATGCGGGAGCGCCATTTCTGCGTCACCTGATACTGGCGGCTATCGAAGAGTTTCCGCATATTCCCGTCTGTATGCATCAGGATCACGGTACCAGTCCTGCCATCTGTCAACGATCTATTCAGCTGGGTTTCAGCTCAGTCATGATGGATGGCTCTCTGGAAGAAAATGGAAAAACCCCTGCTTCCTACGAATACAACGTGGACGTCACCAGGCGCACCGTTGACATGGCCCACGCCTGCGGTGTGTCTGTTGAAGGTGAGCTGGGTTGTCTGGGTTCTCTGGAAACCGGTCAGGCCGGTGAAGAAGATGGCGTCGGTGCCGAGGGCACACTTTCTCACGATCAAATGTTGACGGACCCGGAAGAAGCCGAAGATTTTGTCTTGAAAACCGGTGTGGATGCTCTGGCTATAGCCATTGGTACCTCACACGGGGCCTACAAGTTTTCACGTCCACCCACCGGGGATATTCTTGCCATTGATCGCATCAAGGCCATCCATGCCCGCATACCTAAAACTCATCTCGTCATGCACGGTTCTTCTTCGGTGCCTCAAGAATGGTTATCCGTTATTAACGAGTTCGGTGGTGAAATACCCGAAACCTACGGTGTGCCGGTGAAAGAGATCGTAGAAGGCATTAAGCATGGTGTGCGTAAGATAAATATCGATACTGATTTGCGTTTAGCCTCCACCGGTGCCGTGCGAAGGTTTTTGGCAAATAATCCGGCTGAATTTGATCCACGCAAATACTTGGCGGCAACCACCGAAGCGATGAAAGATATTTGTGTGGCTCGCTATGAGGCTTTTGGTAGCGCAGGTAATGCCAGTAAACTTACGCCGATTAGTCTGGATAAAATGTTCCAGAACTATGCCAGTGGTGAGTTGATGTAGTGAAAATATAATTTATGATGATTGATTTATAGAAAGGCTAAGTCTATTTCCTCAGAGCGTGGGTTTATAAGCTCTTATTTATAGATTCAGAGATGTTTTATATACTATAGGCAACCTCTGCTAACGCAGCAACTTCAGCCAAGTATAGCTATGCCAAATAAGTAGGCAAAGAGCTTGCTAACATAGTATATCGCAACTGAGCCACAGGGATCTAAGAATAGCTGTCTGGAAGTTTGATTCTGGACTCTTTGCCGAGATTAAATACAACACGTTCGGATAGATGGCATCTAGCCTTTCTTGCCGCTAGACAACCTAAATTTCGTTCTAAATAGTTTCCTCAATAAATTTTGTTTCATTGTTTAAGTCATAACGGGCATCCCGGTATAGATGAAATTCATGAGACTTATACTATACAATGATATTGATTTGGTAAGCGGTGCCGCCGGTTTTTTTATCCACAGCAACACTGATGTAGCTCTATCCCCAGGGCCCCGATCATGTACCTTTTCATTCTTAAACCCGTTAACGGTAGAGAGTACTAGCGTTTCTACTGAGCTCCCCTCTGTGGTGGTGAGATACTGTTTAAAATAAGCTTTATCAAGAACGGGTGATGCAGCAGGTAGAGCATTTTCCGACCTCGCGCTAGAACAGCCCTGCAGAAAGGGAGTTACAAATGAATAGAAGAAGATAAAGTGGTTCTTTATCATAACTTTGTGGGTCTTAAAATCTAAAGTTGTCGCTATATTTAGTTTGTTTATCCTCTTAAGTTTAGTCCAATAGCTAGTCGACGGATGTAATTTATATGAAGGAACGTTACTGGCGGCCTCCAATCTGAGTTTAGTGTATAAACACTTATTCTTGATTAGGGTTTGCGATTATAGTAATAAAATACGTTCATACTGAGGCCTTCTAGGTAATCCTAATAAATGAGTATAACCCCTGAACAATTAGAGAGCGTACGCCGTGGATTGAGTCCTCTAGTATTTGATTTCATGCGCGATGATGCTGATAAAACCACAGTAGAGGCTCTTTATCTGAGCCATTACAGTTTAGATTTGCCTCCAGAGCTTACCGGCATCAAACATTACTTGGGTTATCTACCCACTCGAGGCTTTCAGCTAGCAACTCAGTACTGGTTGCCAGAAAAACCTCACGGCACCTATTTTGTGGCGCATGGTTATTTTGATCACAGTGGCCTATATGGTCACTTGATACATCACCTGCTAAGTCTAAATTATGCGGTGGTGGCTTTTGACCTCCCTGGCCATGGTTTGTCCAGCGGGGAGCGAGTCACTATTGAAAGCTTTGATCATTATGTGGATGTTTTTTCCGATCTTTTGCACCGGTGTGACACGCATTTTCCGAAACCTTGGAAAGCAGTAGGGCAAAGTACTGGGGGTGCCATTCTGCTGAAATATCTTCTGGCCGCAAAATCACATCATTACCATAATGACCTCGCTGACATTACGGTCTTGGCGCCACTTGTTCACCCAGAAAGTTGGAAAAAAATCCTGAAGACTTATAAATTTATTCATCGTTTTAGAAAAAAAATAAAACGAAAACCTAAAGTAAATACGTCTAACGATGAGTTTAATAAGTTTTTGGAAAATGACGACCCGTTACAGGAAAATTATATTCCGATTGAATGGATTTCCTCTATGAAGCGTTGGACTGAGGAGTTTGCCGCCTTGCCGCCTAGCGACTACCCTTTAAAAGTTGTTCAGGGAGATTGTGATAGAACAGTTGCTTGGCAGCACAATATGGGAGAGTTAAGTAAAAAATTCTGTAATATCGTATTGGAAGTTATACCTGGAGCGCAGCATCATTTGGTTAACGAAGAGTTGCAGATAAGAAATAAAGTTTTTAAAAATATTAATTAGTAAATTTATTTATTTGGATTTTTTAAATAGATTATAAAAATTTATCTTTAATAAAAATATTTTTAAAAGAGAACTCTGCAGCGCATCGTGCCTTCAATTTCTTTCAGAGATTTGAGTGCCACGTCACTGTATTCGGTATCCACATCGAGAACCACATAACCCACTTGTTCATTGGTTTGTAGGTGTTGGCCACAGATATTGATATTGTTATCAGAGAACACTTGGTTAATAGCCGTCATGATACCCGGTACATTATGGTGAACATGGAGTAACCGGTGGGTGCCGAGTAATGGTGGTAGCGATACTTGCGGGAAATTAACCGCACTGACGGTAGCGCCCTTGTCGCTATAGAGCACCATTTTCTCCGCGACTTCCAGCCCGATATTTTCTTGGGCTTCCTGAGTGGAGCCGCCGATGTGAGGAGTCAGGATAACATTGTCGAATTTACGCAGGGGAGAGACAAACTCCTCCTGATTGGATTTGGGTTCGCTTGGAAAAACGTCAATAGCCGCGCCACCCAGATGCTTGCTTTCAAGCAGTGAGCTGAGAGCGTCGATATCGACCACCTGACCTCGAGCGGCGTTGATTAAGATGGCGCCTTTCTTCATGGCCCCTAATTCTTTTGGCCCCATCATATAGCGAGTAGCGGTGGTATCTGGCACATGCAATGAAGCCACATCAGATAGGCTGAGCAGTGCTTTGAGGTCAGAAACCTGCTCGGCATTACCTAGTGGTAGTTTGGTGATCACATCGTAAA
>JBLIJA010000017.1:0-23824 GCA_047635115.1 Porticoccus sp.
CGTGCTCAGCACTGTTAGTACACCTGTGCTTACAGCCACCTACCTGGGGTATGGAATTGGTGTAGAAGGATAGCTTATGGAATTGGTATAGGTGCAGCAGCACCACCGACCGTCCCTCCTGGGGGCGGTCAATACTAATCCAGAGTGCTTGAGTTGAGGGACAGTGAAGCGCTGTTGCAGGTTGAGCAGTCATTCGTCTTAGATTGGGCATCAGTAAGCTATAGCTGAAAAAGTAAGGGCCTGATTACGTAGCCCTTACTTTTTTATTTTTTGCTCGCAGTCAGTATTCACTACTTACGCCAACAGTATGTGAGCTATCCCTACCGGTCAAAAGTGAGACCATCCCTCGCGGGTATTGTGCTAACAACTATGTTAGCTTTAGCCATAGAATGTCTCGAGCGCCATAACAGTCCATTTCCACAGGTATCAGCGTGATGCTTTTGTTCATCCATCGAAAACCGAATCAGCGCGGTTTCACCCAACTAGAGCTGGTCATGGTCGTCGTTATTATGGGTGTTTTGGCTGTGTTTATCGCGCCTTCGTTTAACAACAACGGTTCCGGTTCCTACGGTAACATTTTCTACGCACGGGGTTTCCACGATGAAACGTTGGCGTTGCTGCGCTTTGGGCAGAAGTCGGCCATTGCTCAGAGACGTACGGTGTGCGTGGTGTTTTCGGGCAGAGTCAGTGTCTCGCTGCGCATTGCCGCTAACGCGGCCACCCCGACCTGCAATACGGACTTGCAGGGCCCCAAAGGGGATACCACCCCAGGCGGGACAGTCACAGCCAAGGGCGATGCGGTTTTCAGCGTCATACCGGAAAGTTTCAATTTTGACGGCTTGGGCCAGCCAGTTGATGTGCTGAGTACTCTGGTGGGCAGCCAAACCATCCAGGTCGTAAATGCCGCCAAAGCCATCACGGTGGAAGCCGTCACGGGCTATGTTCATGATTAGGGCAGCACAGCGCGGCGTCATGATGCTCGAACTGATCATATCTATTGTCATAGTGAGCGTCGGCCTGGCTGGCATTCTATCGGTCATGAGCGGCACGCTTAAATCCAGCGCCGAGCCTCTGGCGCGAAAGCAGGTTATGGTGCTGGCGGAGTCTATTCTGGAAGAAATTGTGCAAAAGGAATACGCCGATACGGATCCAGGTGGTGTGCCAGGGAATGAAACCACCCGCATTACCATGGACGATGTGGATGACTATCACGGAAAGACCCAAGAGATCTTCACCGATTGGCCTGCGGCTTTAAGTGATTTCCAAGTAGCAATTGCGGTTTTGACCGCCGATTTTGCCAGTGCCCGCATCGTACCTATGAAAAAAATCACGGTCACAGTCAGCGGCAGAGGCCACGTAATTTCGCTATCTGGCTACCGGGCCGACTACTAGCCATGGCAATACAACGTGACCAGCGCGGCACCACCCTACTTGAATTGATCGTGGTGATCTCCATTATCGGCGTGATCGGGGCTACCGTTTCGGTGTTCATAAAAGACCCGATTGATGGCTACGTGGAAAGCGTCCGGCGCGCCTCCTTGACCGACGCAGCCGATGCGGCGATACGGCGCATGGCACGGGATATCCGCAAGGCCTTGCCCAACAGCACTCGCGTTCGCAACCCTTATCCCAATTCTCAGTGCCTTGAATTCATTCCCACCAAGACGGGCGGGCGCTATCGCGCCGCTGTTGATGTGACCGCGACTGGCGATATTCTGAATTTTGTGGCGGCTGATAGCAGCTTCAATATGTTGGGATCCAATAGCGATCTGCCGGCAGACCAGCAAATTCAGGTGAATGACGTGGTCGTGGTGTACAACCTAGGGCTTCCTGGCGCAGACGCCTACGCAGGAGACAACACCTCGCAGGTGTTGGGTGTGGTCGATGGGGTCGAGACTACCATCTCCATCGCATCCAAGCTGTTTCCGCTAGCCTCGGGCGGTAAGCGTTTCCAAGTGATTGCAGGGGGCGAAAATGTAGTTGCCTATGTGTGCGACAATGATGGCAATTTGCGGCGCACGGTCAGAGCGTTCACAGACGCCGCCTGCCCGGCGAATGGTTTCATCCTAGCCAACAACGTGGGCTCGTGCAACTTTGTGCATAACGTCTCTGATTTGCAGCGCAATGCGCCAGTGCAATTGAGCATTACGTTTACGGACAGTGGCGAAACCGTCAGTCTGTATAATGAAGTCTATGTGAACAACTGGCCATGAAACGCATTCATTCAGCAGCGCGTGGTTTTGCCACCATTTCTGCCATTTTCCTGCTGGTAGTTATGGTAGCTATGGGCGCTTTTATGCTGACGTTTTCGAACACGCAACAATTAAGCCAGGCGCAGGACATCAAGGGGTCGCAAGCGTATTGGGCTGCGCGTGCCGGGTTGGAGTGGGGCATGGGCGATGTCATTCGCCAGCCCTCTGCAACGGCGGGCTGTGCGGCTCCTTCCACAAGCTTGCCTGGTGGGGCGGCTTTGTTTGAAGGAGGTTTCACTGTAGTTGTTACCTGTACCATGTTGTCTTACACCGAAGGCCCAAATGTGAGGAAAATAATATCACTCACCGCGGTTGCCAATACTGCAACAACTCCCGGCAGCGTCGGCTTCATCGAGCGTAGGCTGTCGGTGAGTATTGAAAAATGAAACAAATTAACAAAGGTTGCAGTGACTTTAAATGGCAGATTTTGTGCGTTGCTTGTTGCTTATTGCTGCCTGCCACACCGGTGAAAGCCGCCGCCATTGCCTTTGGCGGCGGTGCCGTAGCAGGGTGTTCACTGTCTGGCTTTACCTACACCTGTGCGTCCAGCCCGAGCACTTCCGTTGACGCCATTGCCGTTGGCGTCAACTACATAGTCACTATCACCGGCACCGGCAACGACGACGACAATCTCTACGCGTTCTCGGCCGCACTCGGTGTAAACAGTGTGGTAAATGCAAATCTGATTGTGGCATCAACGGCGGCGCTAGGGGTAGACGCGTACGTGAATCGCAATCTGACAGCGGGAACGACGGTGGCGCTGGGCGCGGGCGCGTACGTGGTTCGCAATTTGACGGCGGGAACGACGGTGGCGCTGGGGTTGGGTTCGTACGTAGGGCGAAATTTGACGGCGGGAACGACGGTGGCGATGGGCGCGGATTCGTATGTGTGTCTGAACCTTGAGGGACTGACGGTGGCGATGGGTGCAGGTGCGTACGTGCATCGAAATCTGACAGCAACGACGGCGACGCTAGGTGCAGGTTCGTACGTGAATCGTGATATGACAGCATTAACGGCGACGATGGGTGCCGGTGCGTACGTGAATGGAAATTTGACAGCATATTCGGCGACGCTGGGCGCGGTGGCGTGCTTTGGAAGTGCAGTGCCAGCACCAATGACGCTGACGCTGGGTGCAGGCGTAATCAAGGGTGTGTGCCCACTTATCCGTCCGCAGACCCGCTGTACGTCTATCATCTATGCGCGTGAAGATTATTGAAATTCATGGGCCTGTTGTAGATAAGCTTGAATGTTAAGATTTTAAATGAAGCTAACTCATCGTAACTTATGGTTAAGAAAGCAGCCGCTAAAGTTACATCAGGTAATTGTGTATGATCCAGGTTTAGACTATAATTTTAATGTATTTATCTAGACCATCTGGTTATAAAATAAAGGTCTATGCATCGCCTACTTGATAATTAAAGTTCTGCCCCCTCCACTGCAAGAGAAAGTGTTCTGACCATGCGCTTGCCCTGGAAACGCCAAGACTCAAATGAGCTTCTGACTGTATCTTGGTCGGGTGAGACGCTGGCCTATACACGCGCCCGATTACGTGCTGATGGGACGCATAATGTACTCAAGTTTGGCGTAGTGCGAAAGGGCGCCGACAGCACAAAAGACTTTGTCCACCGACTGAAGGTTTTGAGGCTCAATGGCCTTCACGTCAGCGTCATGTTGCGGCCAGAGCAGTACCAGTTCTTGCGGGTCGATACACCAGCGGTGCCGCCTGAGGAATTACATTCAGCGATCCGTTATCAGATCAAGGACATGCTGAAGGCTCATGTCGATGATATCACGCTAGACGTGATGCGGGTGGGCGATGATGATCAAGGACAAAAGAAGGACGGGCAGCTCTTTGTGGTGGCGGCTGACAACGCGGCGATACGTGAAGTGCTTGCCCTAGGAGACGCCATGAATTGGAATGTCTCCGTGATTGACATACAGGAAACCGCGCAACGTAACCTTCAGAGTGCCCTGGCTGGGAAAAATGTCCGTGGACTCCATGCCAACCCCGCCTTAGTGTTGTCGGAGGGGAGTCCAGCGGTATTGACCATCAGCGCTAATGACGAGTTGTTTTATGCGCGACGGTTTGAGTTACCGGAAGGGTTTTTGGTGGCGTCCTGGGAGCATGGTAGCGGTGCTCCTGATGGATCTGCGGATTTCATTGCATCTTTTTCCTTGGTAGGTGACGAGGAGCCCTGCTCCAGCGGGGATGATGACAAGGTGCAGCGATTCCTAGTGGAGGTGCAGGCCTCGTTGGACATGTGGAGTCGGTCCTGGGCCAACATACCGCTCGACGGAATGCATGTTTACGCTGGCGAGCGCAGTGAAGAATTTTCAAAATGGTTCGGTGTGCAGCTTGGGCAGACGATCTTGCCAATGGATGTTAGCGACCTGTTTCCGGGATTCGAAGGTGTCGCTGAAAGTGATAAGGCACTGTGCCTGCCTTTGTTAGGGGTCCTGATCCGGGCGCCGCTAGCTCACATGCTTAATGAAATCAATATCTTCACCCACAGCCAGTTAACGCAAAAGCATTACTTTTCGGCTCAAACTATGCTGCGGACTCTGGCTGTTTTCGTGGTGCTAGGTGGCTGCTTGAGCGCCGCTTGGCTGCGGAGCTTACATGTTACGGGTGAAGAAATTCAAAAAGCCCTGGCATCGCAATCGATCGAACTTGAAAGCTTGCAAGTCGTCATCGCACAAAGAAAAACCAACAATATGACCAGCGCTGATCCCGCGACTGTTCTGGAGCAAGAGCTTCAGGCTATCCGCACCGAGTTGCTGCAACGCGAAAAGCTAGCGCAAGAGTGGCAACGTGGCCGGCTCAGCCCGGGTTCGGGCCATGCGGCCCTGCTGGGGTTGGTCGCCCAGAGTATTCCGGCACAAGTGTGGGTGACGGAGGTAAATGCCGATGAAACACAATTTGAAATCAGCGGTTTTACGCTTGAGCCAGAAGCTCTCAGCGAGTGGGTTGTCAGGCTTGCCGCGAGCCCACTTCTTGAGCAGCAAAAGTTATCTGCCGTCAATCTTGAGAACGCCAGCGCCGCGATGCTAGAAACGGTGGGCGGTACGCCCCAGCCAGTGTGGTCATTCAGTCTTCTTAGCGCGATGACCCGGTCTTCGGCCCCAACAGCGGTCAAGCCATGAAGCGCTGGTGGATAAGCGGCTGGGATGTGCAGTCTGCTCGCATCAATGCCTTAGGTGCGCGCGAGCGCGTGTTATTGTTTTTATCAGTCATCGCCATCTGTATGCTTTTGGTCAATGGAGTTTGGTTGTCGCCAGCACAGGTGGTGAATCAACAGTTGACCCAACGTTTCGACACGCAAAGCGCCGAATTACAGCGCGTGCGCGATGAGATGCAGCCCGTGGCCACGCCGGTCTATGTAAATAAGGCGCTGCGCGATGAAATCGCTGCCGTCAAAATCAGTCTGGATGCGGTGAATCAGACCATCACGGGGGTACTGTCAGTGGCGACTGAGGAACCACTGGCGCAGGTACTGGTTCATTTGTTGCGTCAGAATGAAGGCTTAACACTGCTGCGCACATCCACGCTTGTTGCCGAAGGGACAGTCGATGAAGCCACTGAGCCGTTTGCGGCAGACGCCTATGTGCTGCCTTTTGGGTTGACACGGCAGGGTGTTGAGTTGACTGTCTCCGGAGCCTACCTCGAGTTGATGCGATACGTCCAGACACTTGAGAACGCGTTACCACACGTGCATTGGGGGAGTATGAAACTTAAAAGTGAGAAGCCGCCCACAGAGTTGACGCTACAGTTGTTTTTGATCGGTGATCATTCAAGATGAGGTGTTACATATTAGGCATACCGTTTAAGCTGGTGCCGGGCTGGCTCATGGCCACTGCAGTGTTTTTTGCGTTGAGCCCGGTTTCCGCACAAAGTCTGCGCGACCCTACTTTACCCCCTCCACCCACGGAGCTTACCGCTTCTAGGTTGGCTGAAACCTTGCTAGGTATTGAGTCTGGCGCCATTACTATTATTGTGCGTAACGGTCTGCCACATCTGCTGATCGGGACCCGGCTTTATGCGCAGGGCGAGAAAATTGGCGAAGTGCTTATTGAGCGTATTACTGAGACAGAAATCTGGTTTCGCGAAAACACCGTGTTGCGTAAAATATCCCTATTTCCAGGCGTAAAGTTGCGTACGGTGGTACCCTTGTGCGTGTCCAGTTCTTCTAAGCTATCGTCGCTAGACGATCCTTGCGTCAAGGTCCAATCATGACTTCGATCTCAATGAATCCAGAGGCGCTAACATGAAAAAAATCGCACCGAAGGAGATTGTCGCAATATCAGTTTTGTGGATAGCGGTGGGCTTGCTAGCTGGGTGCGCCTCTGACCGCCCACTGCGGACACCTGATGTGGGTGAGGCTATTCGCGCCGCTTTGCCACCGGCCACAGTCGCTGTGCCGTCAAGCATCAGCAACGCGCTTGCCGAACCAGCACCGCCCGTAGTGCCGCTATTTATTGAGCCAAAACTAGATCTACTGGTGAACAACGCCCCGGCTCGTGAGGTGTTTTTGGCGCTTGTTACTGACTCGCGCTACAGCATGCTGATGCATCCTGATGTGGCCGGTAGTTTGTCAGTGACGCTGCGTGGCGTGACGGTGCTGGAGACCCTGGAGGCTATCCGCGATGTGTATGGCTACGACTTCAAGATGGACGGTAGGCGCATTACCGTTTATGCGCCGACGCTGCAAACTCGAATTTTCACCATCAACTACCCTCACGCCCAGCGCTATGGCACAAGTACCTTGAGGGTCGCGTCCGGGGGGCTGGAAGCCAGCGGGGGCCAGCAAAACAACGGAAGTGGCACAAATGGGTTTAACAGCGGAGCGGGGTCTGCTGGCGGTTCTGGCTTACAAGGTGAAAACAGCTTGGTGTACACCACCTCTCGCACCGACTTCTGGGACGAGTTGACCAATGCCGTGAGCTCCATGCTAGGCGATGCGGTTGGGCGCAACGTGACCGTCAGCCCGCAGGCCGGCATCATGGTGGTTCGGGCCATGCCGGATGAGTTGCGCCAGGTGGATAAGTTTCTCGACGCGGCGCAGATTGCCGTCGAGCGGCAGGTTATGTTGGAAGCCAAAATTATCGAGGTCGAATTGTTCGACAGTTTCCAGAACGGTATCGACTGGTCCGCAATGAGAAACGGAGGTAGTGCAACCGGCGCGATAGGGGTGCTCGGCGGTAACACGACCAGCAATCCGTTGGTCAGCGGTGTGCAGTCGGACCTTCCGGGTTTCACAGCAGGCGCATCCATGTTGGAGAACGCCATCGGTCTTCCATCCGCAGGCGGAGGCATGTTCGGGCTGGCACTGGCGACTAATGGCTTTAAGGCCGCGCTGGGCTTTCTGGAGACGCGCGGCGACGTGCAAACCCTGAGCAGCCCGCGAATTGCGACCCTGAATAACCAGAAGGCCTTGCTCAAGGTGGGCACAGATGAATTTTTCGTGACCAATGTGTCGGGGGTGATGGGCACCAACAACAATAATAACAATAACAATAACAACATTCTCAACAACAACCTGCCCTCACTCGAACTCACGCCCTTCTTCTCAGGCATTTCTCTGGATGTGACACCACAGATTGACGGTAACAACAACATCACGCTGCATGTGCGGCCGTCGGTCACAGCGGTCGCCGAGAAGGTCAAGCAAGTAGATCTCGGGGAGGTCGGCAATTTTCGGCTACCGCTGGCTTCCAGCAAAGTTAACGAATTCGACACCATGGTGCGTATTCAGAATGGCAACATAGTGGCCATTGGCGGGTTGATGCAGCTCGAATCCAGCCGCAAAAGCTCCGGCCTGCCGGGCTCGACCTCGGCACTGCTAGGCAATAAGGTCAAAACTGGTAGAAAGAGGGAGCTGGTGGTGCTAATCAAGCCCACCATCATACGCAGCGCGCAGGATTGGGAAGAGCAAAATCGTCGCACGCGTGCGGCACTGGATGATATGGACGTTGCGCGCGCGCGCGTTATTCGAATTGATGGTACGGTCGAGGAAGACACACCAAAGGACTTGTAAAGTTATGTATCTGCGTTATTTTCATCTTAGAGAGGAGCCGTTCTCGATCACGCCGGACACCGACTTTTTTTACCCACATGAAAGTGTACAAGCGGCGCTCAACATGTTGTTGTTTGCGCTGCGCAGTGGTGAAGGCTTTCTGAAAATTGTGGCCGATGTGGGTTGCGGCAAGACAGTGCTATGCCGCCAACTGCTAAAGACGCTGGAAGGTGAGTGTGTTACGGCCTACATACCCAACCCGGCTATGACGCCGGATACTCTGTTGGTGGCATTGCTCCATGAGTTGGGCGTTGAAGTATCACCACCCCGAAACCGCTTTAAGGTGCTCAAAGCACTGCACGACTGTCTGTTGGCGCATGCCGCGGAGGGTCGGCGCGTGGTGGTGTGCATTGACGAGGCTCAGTCGGCCCCCTTGCATACTCTGGAGAGCCTGCGTTTACTGTCAAATCTGGAGACGGAAAAGAAAAAATTGTTGCAGCTGGTTTTACTGGGGCAACCTGAACTAGACGAAAATCTGTCGCGTCCTGAGATTCGTCAATTGTTACAACGTATCACTTACAGTGAGTGCATCGGCCCAGTTCCGGCCTCTCGGGTGCCCCACTACATTCAGCATCGGCTGATGACGGTGGCATCGAGCGAAGCAACCGATACCCAAATATTCGATATAAACGCGGGGAATGAAATAGCCCGCTTTAGCGGCGGAGTGCCGAGGCTGATCAACGTGCTGGCACACAAGAGCCTGATGCTGGCATATGGTGAAAATATGCGTCGTGTCACGGTGCGTCATGTGCGTTTGGCCGCTGCAGATACGCCGGGCGTGCATGCAAGGGTGCCGTGGTGGACTTGTAAAGGTTTTTGGCTCGGCAAAAGGTAAGGTGACTCGAAGGAATTCGGCCAGCAGTTTAAAAATAATTTTCGCGGAGATCGCTAGTGAGCGTGATCAACAAAATGTTGCGTGATCTTGACAGTCGTCAGGACCTAACCAAAAAACCACGCGAGAGCATGGTCAGTGATTTGGTCATAGTGAATGATTCAGATGGAACTGGGCGTAGCCGTGGCTCCTTATATCTTGGCACGGTGCTGATCATTGTGTTGGTGGGTGCTGCAGGGGCGTGGTGGTATACGAAACAAACTGGATCTTTACTGCGCAAACCAGAGCAGACCACGCTGGTCGTGCCGCCTGCCATGAATCAGCCAATGACCAGCGCGGCACCACGAGCCGAGTCCGTCGTCACTCTCAGTCCACCGCCTGCCATTGTCAATTCAGACAACCCGCAGCCAGAGGCGGCGATAGAAAAATCACCAGTTGTCGCCGAGTTATTGGCCGTGGCGTCTAGCCCTACCATATCATCCCGACCCGATGCGACCGGCACACCACTGGTTGTGTCAGATAAGCCTATGAAAGAGAGTCCCGCTACTTTGGTCCCCGCCACGCCTGCTGCAACCATAGCTGCTCCTCAAATTTCGCAGCGCCGTTCGCCCGCCCTTGATGCCTTGGCACAAGCGCAAAGTCTCTGGAGCGCGGGCTCTCGCCAGGCGGCCAAGGATCTCCTACGCAAAGCGCTAGCCGCAACTGAGCGTGCCAACCCTGTCGGCACGCCTTCTGGAAATCATCCGGAATTGGTATTGCTGGCCCGTGAACTGGCTCGCATGTATTTGATCGAGGGTCAGGCAGACTCTACCTTGGGGATGCTAACGCGGCTGGAGCCTGCGCTGTCTGGCTTTGCTGACGTCTGGGCGATTCGAGGCAATGCAGCGCAGCGCCTTGGGCGTCATCAAGAGTCGGGTGAAGCCTATTTGATGGCCTTGGAGCTGCGACCCAACGAGCCACGCTGGATGCTGGGTGCGGCGGTATCGTTGGCGGCTCAAGGACGAACCGTGATTGCCGCGGAGCTGGCAGAGAAAGCCCGCGCTGAGGGTGTTCTTAGTCTCGAAGTGGCGACCTATCTGCGACAGCTGGGTGTACCTTTGCGCGATCGCTGAGGACTTGCACTAAAACAAAACATCACGGGCGTGCGGCCTACATCGCACGCGGCATAGTGCAAATCTAGAACAGGCGACGCGACGCACTATTTGATGCCTCTAGCAGCTTCTCCATAGCCCGAAACAATAATCGCCTAAACGTTGCACTTAAGAATCTAGCCGATAGACTGCGCCTACATATGATCTCAGGGTTCCATTAATGGCTATAAAGTCTCAAATATTGCTAGGATAAAAGCTTATGAAGATTACGATAAAATCATTAGCAGTCAACTTGTTTGCTGTATTGGCCGCATGTTACGCAATTACTTCGAGCGCAGCCCCCTTACCCACAACGACTACGGTTGAGTACGAGGGAACCACCTATAATCTAGAGAGCTTCAGCACTAGTTATGACGAGGATTCCACCCTACTGGAGGCGCAGCCATGGTGGGGAGATGTTGAGCTGGCATCTAACCTGACGGAACTCGTTCAATTTGATCTGGGGGGAGCATTCTTTATATATGGAGCAGACTCGCCTTATATCTCCGTCAACTATTGGGGTGGAGCAAACACTAACTGCCCCGTGTGCTCTGGACCGGCCGCTTATTATTCTTACGTTATAGCCACCCTTGTCCAAGCAGGCTACACACTCGAAGAAGCATATTCGAGCGTAATGTCGACTAATGCCACCATAGATTCTGCGCTTTCAACTACTAGCCTGCTGGTTAATGGGGCGTACAGTCGCCCTATGTCTCGCAGAGTGGCTAAAGGCGAGAAAACCTTCTGGGTTTCAGGAGACTGGGGAAATGATGACCATGACAGTCGTGATGGCTCTAGCGGCTTGGCCGAAATGGGATTTGGTTATAACTTCGGTCCAACACAAATCAACCTGTCACTGGGTAAAACCTGGGCCGATCAGGACTTGATCCATGGTGGCGAGGTTGATGTTGATGGTCGTTATCTGATGGTAGAGAGTATTTTACCTGTCTCAGAGGAGCAGGGCTTGTACGCTACTCTGGGTGCATACAATCACTGGGGTGACGTAGATATTCGTCGTGGATATACGGTGGGAGAGGATACTGAAACCTCTACAGCTAGTCCAGATACACGCACTTGGGGATTGAGAGCGCGCTTGGACTGGGAGAATGCCTTTTCATTCAAGTCAGCACGCTTTAGCCCCTACACCGATGCCATGTACACCAAGACAAAACTGGATAGCTATACTGAAAAAAGCGGCAGCTTCCCTGCGCACTTCGACTCAAGAGAAGATGACGTGACAGAATTGCGTATCGGTCTCAATGGAGCAGTACCTATCAGGAAGACTGCTTTTGAGTTTATTGCCAATATAGAAAGCGTTCGTCGTTTTGACGACGAGGGTGACGGTGCGTCTGGTGAGATTGCTGGTCTGTTCTCCTTTAATCTTGAGGAAGAGAATTATGACCAGAATTGGCTGAAAGGTGGTTTTGGCGTTGAAGGGCAGTTTGGTAAAGGCAAAGCATCCCTGATGCTGAATGGCACGACTGAGGGCGAAGCACCAAGCTCTTGGTTAGCTGCTTCTTACCAAATAGTATTTTAATCCATAAGTAATAGGCTCCTTGCTGCACACCCTTGGAGCCTAAAGTTAACTGATCAGAAGGGGTGATTCCCCTTCTGCATGTCAACGGTCTATCTATAATTGCACTCGAAGGGGTCTTTGGGGTGGGGTAATGCTGATAACGCTAGGCAATGTATCTCCCCTACAGTTCAGTTTTAGGTGTACTTATCTTTCACGATTCATTCACACTCAACTGTGAAACATATGGTTTTTGATACAGATAATTAGTAGTATGGTTTTTCTGCTTTCGTAGAGACACCAAGTGTTTACAAGGAATGGGCCTTAATGCGGGGTTAACTCAGTTGGTAGAGTGTCAGCTTCCCAAGCTGAATGTCGCGAGTTCGAATCTCGTACTCCGCTCCATTTTTTAATTGTGTGTTAACCACTTTTTAAATAGGCGTTGTAATGCAGATTGTGATTAAAGTCGTTCGCTGGGTTTTAGGCTCACTAATTTTATTCTTTAACTGGGTTTTCACCCCCAGAAGTATTAAGAGAGAAGCTGGACTTCAGGCAGCCATAGACAAGAAGACTGCGGGGTTATCGTTGTATCAGTACCCTGCTTGCCCGTTTTGCGTCAAGGTACGCCGAGCAATGAAGCGACATAGCTTAAACATCCATACCGTCGATGCAAAACACTGTGAAATCAGAAAGCAAGAATTGATCGAAGGCGGCGGAACGCTCAAAGTACCCTGTCTAAGAATTGAAGAGAATGCAGGTGATGTCCGCTGGATGTATGAGTCTTCTGAGATTATCCTCTACTTAGAAGGTAAAGTGCCTGCATTGCAGGCGGCTTAACCGCCCAAGCAGTTAGCGTCAGAAGCACCTAACTTGAAACAAGCCCCGGAAAATTCTTCCGTGGCTTTCTTTTTCCGCCAAAACCCCGTCCCTATAGACGCTATTGCAGTGGTTGCATTCATATCTAGCAGATCGACATTCAAGCGTGTAATTTTCTTCCAGATCGAAGGCACTGCATATTGGGCAATAAATTTCCACTTTTTCATCAACGAGAGCAATGAGATTCACACCAAAAAAACGCCTATCAGGGTCATAATTGTGGCGAAAACGGTCTCCGTTATGACATAAAAATAAAGCCCTAACCCCACACCTAGTCCAACAATACCTGACAATAAAGAGGCTAAAAATATGAACCGCATCCTTCAGGTTTCGGCTGCTTTTAAATTATGGAAACTGCCCATGACTGGAAACTATGCGTTATATGCCAACTAACAACGAGACACAAAACCGCTTATTTCATAAACCGTTGTTTTAAAAACTCACTGGCAAGTTCAAACCCAGCATCTGCTGATTTTGTGATCCAGGTATTGGCTGCTTGATCATCCCTTTCTACACCAAGCCCGTTATAGTACAAGCTACCCAGCCCATACATTGCTGCGGCGTGACCTTTGTTTGAAGCCTGCTCATACCAATTGGCAGCTGCCGAATAATCCTGTATCACTCCCGTACCAGACTGATAATCTGAAGCCGTATAAAACATAGCATTAACGTGACCCTGCTTTGCTGCTTTTTCATAATTCTCAAAAGATTTTTGTTCATTTTTATCGGTGCCCCAGCCCTCTTTGTAGAGAATAGCCACACCATACTGAGCGTCTGCATCTCCCTGTTCTGCTAGTGGAGAAAGAATGGCTAACCCTTCTTCCAACTTTCCACTTCTAATGGCTTCATACCCCTCTTCTAGCGTACTAGCGAATGAAGCTGTTGCAAATACGAATGCCGAGAACATGAGTCCAATGAAGAGACTTAAAAATTTCATAGATATTCCTTTTAACGTAATCACGAACACATACCAAACATGCTCATGTTTTCATATACTCACCCTGATAAATAGGACAAAAAATTTGATTTTCAAGGGTTTTAATAAGACAAAAATCCTTTCGATACGACAAAAGGAGCCTCAACTTACACAAAAGTCACATGCATGTAATTGATGCCGCAGTATAGGCTTATTACAAATAACTGAAAGGTAAGCCTCCCGTGGCAGCCAATGACAAAAAATAAAGAACAGAATCAAAATGGCCATCCAGCATGGTTCTTGTTGATCTATGACCAACAACGGGTAACTTTCGCTCAAAACCCGACTGGGGACGTCGAAGCTTGGACTATCTATGGTATGGCATTGGCGCCTTTATTCGTAGCAATCCCCAATACCGCTATCTGCTCGGACCGGTGACCTTGAGTAACATCTATCCAAAACGAGTCATAGAAATGTTGGTCTATTTTTACCGCCAAAGCCATCCGAGTGGTCAAAAACTGGCTGAACTTAACCCGTCCTACCGAATTAGCCCTGAGCGGAATAGGGAGCTTGTTGAAAAGTTTTCCGGCGAGGACCAGAAGGCTAAATTCGCTCAATTAAAAAGTGAACTGGCCCATATGAATCTGAGTGTTCCCACCCTGCATAAGCCATACACTGAAGTCTGCGAACCTAGCGGCGTACAATTTACCGGTTTTAATATCGATGCTAATTTTGGTGATGGCCTGATCATGGTTGACCTGGACGGACTGAAACAGTCTAAGCGTGAACGATATATAGACTAACATCTCATGTAATAGCGCATCGTTCTAAGCAATAGACTCGTTTCTACCAGCCTCTCTCAGCTATGTACTGCCCCCCCCCTCATACTTCCTTCATGACTTCTGTCAGTAAAACCTTCGTTCCCCCGCTTAACCACGAGGACACCCGCCGTTGGCCGGTGTACAATATCATCCTCTAAAAACTCGACATTAGGGCAATACGTTAGGGCTATGGATGACAACAAAATCACACATTTCGGCTTCAAAACTGTTCCCATTGAAGATAAAGCTTCTCGAGTGGCCAATGTTTTCCATTCGGTAGCAGGAAAATACGACTTGATGAACGACCTGATGTCTGGCGGTGTTCACCGCCTATGGAAGCGCTTCGCCATTGAGCTTTCTGGTGTTAGGCGCGGTCATCGAGTACTCGATATTGCAGGCGGAACCGGCGACCTCACCGCCAAATTTTCAAAATTAGTGGGGCCAACTGGCGAAGTGATTCTGGCAGACATCAATGATTCCATGCTGAAAGTGGGTCGTGACAAGCTGGTGAATAACGGCTTTGCAGGCAATGTACGTTACGCTCAGGCAGATGCCCAACATTTACCCTTTCCCGACAATACCTTTGACTGCATCACCATTGCGTTTGGTCTGCGTAATGTCACGGATAAAGATCTGGCATTGCGTTCCATGCACAGAATCCTGAAACCTGGTGGTCGGTTGCTGGTTCTGGAGTTTTCAAAGCCATCTAACGGACTACTCGAAAAGGCTTACGATTTCTATTCATTTAAGCTGCTCCCAAAAATTGGCGGACTGGTGGCCAACGACACAGAAAGCTATCAATACCTGGCTGAGTCCATCCGGATGCATCCGGATCAGGAAACCCTGAAAGGCATGATGGATGAAGCCGGTTTTGTGAATACGGGATACCACAATATGACGGGTGGTATTGTCGCCCTGCACCGAGGTTTCAAAGCTTGATATTTGATTTTTTTTCAAAGAATCCGTTAAAGGCACTACAAAGCGCCTCCTTAATCGGTGTTGAGACGGCTATTAATAAAGCGTTGGAATACGACCCGGCCACTCAAAATGCCATTGGCGGCCTAGCGGGCAAGGTGCTAGCCATTGAATGCACCCTGCCTCCCCTGACCTTCTATGCCATTCATAGTGAGAAAGACATTACCTTTATGGTCCAGTATGAAGGCGAGCCCGATACCACCTTGCGAGGTAGCGCCCTATCCTTGGCCTCATTAGCGACTGATGGCCAAGACCGAGTATCTTTTTTCGACACGGGTGTTGAAGTAAGCGGGGACCACGACCTGCTCCGTCAAATCAACAGAATCCTCAAAAACCTAGATGTAGACTGGGAGGCAGCACTGGCTCAGTTAATTGGTGATATTCCTGCCCACTTGGTCGGCGAGGCCCTACGCTCATCCACTAACTGGCAGCAACACGTGGCCGAACGCGCCAGCACCGCTGCTGCAGAATTCAGCCAGGAAGAAATCCGCATTACACCAAGCCGAAGTGAAGTCGACAATTTCAATACTGAGGTCAAACACATAACTAATGATGTGGATCGGTTGGCTGCACGTATAAATAAATTAAATGTTAAATTGAGGGTCAATCTAGACAAACAAGAAAGCGGAGATAGCTGAGCGTGTCACGAATTAATCGACTGGCCACTATTATCCGAATCGCTACCCGCTATCGCCTGGATACTTTTCTCGATAAAGATAAATTACCACGAGGAGCACGGCTGCTTCTTAAGGCCAACACGTTATTTCCTGCACCAAGGCAACCTCGAGGAGTAAGACTCCGTTGTGCTCTGGAAGACCTAGGTCCCATATTTATCAAGTTTGGCCAGCTGCTCTCCACCCGTCCGGATCTTATTCCCCCCGATATTTGTGAAGAACTGGACCATCTGCAAGACAATGTTCCGCCCTTCGACAAAGATCAGTTTGTCGCCATTGTAGAAGATGCGCTGGGCGATAGTATCGACAACTTGTTCCTGCAATTTGAACGTGAACCGCTGGCCTCGGCCTCGGTAGCTCAAGTCCACGCCGCAGTACTACCCGATGGTCACGAAGTGGTTGTAAAGGTCATTCGGCCCGGTATTGAAAAAACCATTGAGCAGGACATCAAACTGATGCTGTCTATGACTAAATGGCTGGAAGCCAACACTATTGACGGACGTCGAATGCGCTTAAACGAGGTGGTTAGCAATTATCGAAACACCATTTTTGATGAGTTAAATCTTCAACGTGAAGCCGCCAATGCCTCTATGTTGCAACGTAATTTTGATGGTTCGCCCATGCTCTATGTGCCAACTATTTACTGGTCACACACCAACGAGAAAGTGATGACAATGGAGCGTATTTACGCCATCCCCGTCACGGATGTAGACACGCTACAACAACACAACACGGACTTCAAAGTACTGGCCGAGCGCGGCGTAGAAATTTTCTTCACTCAGGTTTTCGAACACAACTTTTTCCATGCCGACATGCACCCGGGCAATATTTTTGTCGATGCCGCCAAACCCGACCAGCCCAAATATTTGGCCGTGGACTGCGCCATTATGGGTACGCTGACTGAAGCTGATCAGTACTATCTGGCCCGCAACCTGCTGGCGATTTTCCGCCGCGACTACCGCCAGGTAGCAGAGCTTCATGTGCTGTCTGGCTGGGTACCCGAAGACACCAATGTGGGTGACTTCACCTCGGCGATTCGCACCGTTTGCGAACCTATTTTTGAACGGCCACTGCGGGAAATTTCTTTTGGGCTACTACTGGTCAGCCTATTCCGTACTGCCCGTCGTTTTGATATGAAAATACAGCCATCACTGGTACTGCTACAAAAAACCCTGCTCAATATTGAAGGTTTGGGACGGCAGCTCTACCCCGGTCTAGACCTGTGGGCAACCGCCCACCCATTTTTGGAACGTTGGCTAAAAGAACGTTTTAAACCCAATGCACTGGTAGAACAGCTCAAACGCCATGGTCCCGAATGGCTGGAACAGTTTCCCCAACTACCTCAAATGGTTTTCCAAACCCTTGAAAAACTGCAGGCGGGTGATGTTAAGCCCCGAAATGCCCTACAGGCCTATCCTTCTAGGGCTTCCAAGAACCATCTGACAACTTGGGTCGGTGCCGCACTGGTAGGTGCCGGTTTAGGCATGGCCTTTCCACACTGGGCAGAAATCGCTCAGAAAATGCCTGTCAGCAGCCTGATTCTGGTAGGTTTGGGTGCATTGTTATTAATACTGAGATGAACATTTTATTGGACTTTGAAGTCACTCCCGGTAGTCATCCATAGTCACGTCAGAGACTCAACTATGACCGTCTAACTGCCAAAATCAATATTGCCACTATAAACATAGCTGTCATAATGTAGTCCATGACTGACTTTCTCGATGAAATCACTTGGAATGAAGATGGGCTCCTCCCTGCAGTGGCACAAGATGCAGCTACTGGCCGGATATTAATGGTGGCCTGGATGAACAGAGAAACACTGGCTTTGACAGCACAAGAACAAAGATCGGTATATTGGTCTCGCTCACGCAAAAAAATATGGCGTAAAGGTGAAGACTCCGGTCATGTGCAACAGGTAAAAGAAATCCGTCTTGACTGTGACAGTGACGTGATCGTGCTACAAATTGAACAAGTAGGCGGCATCGCCTGCCACACCGGCAGAGAGTCCTGTTTTTACCGAGTACTGCGCGATGGTGAATGGCATACCGTCGATCCAGTTCTGAAAAACCCCGGGGACATCTATTCATGAGTGATAATGTACTAATCAAACTGTGCGAAGTACTGGAAGCCCGTAGGCAAACCTCTCCAGTGGATTCCTATGTTTCCAGCCTCCACCACAAGGGATTGAACAAGATCCTTGAAAAAGTGGGTGAAGAAAGCATTGAAACCATACTCGCAGCACGTGACGCCGAGTTGAGTGGTGAAACTGACAAACTGGTCCATGAAACAGCTGACTTATGGTTCCACTCACTAGTGATGCTATCGCATCTGGGTGAGAATGCACAGTCCGTACTCGATGAACTGGAGAGCCGGTTCGATTTATCCGGCCTTGAAGAAAAGGCTCAGCGCGACCACACTTAACGAAACCAACTTACGTAAAACCAAGCTACTTGGGCTTAAGCCATGTAGCCCTACATTACCCAATAAAGAGGCACACTTATGGGCTTTGGCTGGCAAGAACTATTAATTATTCTGGTGATTGTTGCACTGATTTTTGGCACTAAGAAACTGCGCAATATAGGCTCCGATCTTGGTGGTGCTATAAAAGGCTTCAAAGAATCGGTATCCACTGATGAGACCGATGACCAGTCGAAACACAGTTCATCTAACGATACGGACCAATCCACAGAGCAACCTACAGAGGAAACCACTGAACAGGTCGCTGAAAAGAAAGATTCAGCAGAGTAAAAAAGGTGATGTATTACCCGCTCAGAAAGTCTTCTCCTTGAAAGCTGATCCTCTTAATAATATCGCAGGAACGTTTGCCCATGTTTGATATTAGCTTCATGGAATTGCTACTTATCGCCGTCATCACCCTGATAGTGATGGGGCCTCAACGTCTGCCTCAAATCGTTCGAACCATCACACTATGGTTTGGAAGAGCGCGACAAGCATTTTCGGCAGTTCGAAAAGAACTTGAAAATGAAGTGGGTATGGATGAGATTCGGAGCCAGCTTCACAATGAGCAAATAATGCGTGATCTCAAGTCCACTAAATCTGAACTTGAAGGTGTCATGCCTCCCCCTATCTCAATGCCTGAAATCACGGATATTACCCGCGCTGATACCTCTTCTAGCGATACAGCTAAGGGGGGTGTGAACAACACATCTAACAACAAACCAGACTCTGACGATAGCCAGGCATGACTGACGATCAACAGCAAGATCAATTCCATCATCAGCCTCTGATGGAGCACATCATCGAGTTGCGAAATCGTCTGCTGCGCTGCCTAGTTGCGGTACTGGTGATTTTTATCGGACTCTTTGCTTTCAGTAACGAGCTCTATCTCTACGTATCTGAACCATTACGGTTACATCTGCCAGAAACATCGTCAATGATTGCTACCGATGTGGCATCCCCGTTCCTCACCCCCTTTAAACTGACGCTGGTGCTATCTCTGTTTGCCGCCATGCCATTTATTCTCTATCAGGTTTGGGCGTTTGTGGTACCGGGGTTGTATCAGAAGGAAAAGAAAGTTGTTCTACCGTTATTTTTTTCCAGCGTCGCGTTGTTCTACGGTGGAATGGCCTTTGCCTACTACATAGTATTCCCGTTGATATTTATGTTTTTCACCAGTGTCGGTCCTGACGACGTGGCGGTGATGACCGACATTCGCAGCTATTTGGATTTTGTTCTCAAATTATTTTTTGCCTTCGGCCTCAGCTTTGAAATCCCCATAGCGGTGGTGATTCTTTCCTGGATGGGTGCAGTGAATCCAAATAATCTAGCCAAAAAACGCCCCTATGTATTTGTACTATGTTTTGTCTTGGGTATGTTGCTCACACCACCTGATATTATCTCGCAAACCCTACTGGCCATACCGATGTGGCTATTGTTTGAACTGGGGGTGGTGTTTGGCAAACTAGTTGGCTCGAAGGATGAAGATGAAGATATAAAAGATGAGCTCAATAATTAGTATTGCAGGGTAGACCAGAGTTCATCTATCCCTTGTTGTAAAAGCAGCACCTTTCCAGAAATAGGGTGTGAATAACCACCCCCATAAAGCCTGACAAAATCAATCGCTGGGTGCCCATAATCTGAATATTCCCAGTCCAACAGAAATAAACCTTGTTCCGTTTCAATCAGATTTTCTGGTATTAAGTCGTGATGGCTGATGACCGGTTCCCAGCTACTCTGGTCAACCTCTCGAGCGACAGACTCTAACGCGTTAATAACAGACGTCTGTTCTTCCTGAAGTGATACTGGCAACTGCTGAATATAGTGCTTACAGTAATCTACGTAGCAACGTTTCTTAGTGTCTTTGGGTAAACGAATGGTCTGAATGGTATTTAATAGTTGAGAGATTTTTTCACTATTAAGGTTGTTCGCTATGTCGTCAGTAGTCCAACGACGACCCGCTATAAACTCGCTGACCAACACCTGGTTGGTGATAAAAAAGATTTTCGGCACCCTACCTGTTTGCTGAAGCAGGGAGAGAATACCTGACTCTCGGTGACGGTCAATACCAAGATTGTGGCTATTCTCTGCATTAATTCTCACCACCGCCTGCAATGGGCCAGCATTAACCAAGAATGAGCGATTGGTTCTCCCCCCACGTAGCTCTTCAATAACAACAGGTGCTGTTGTTATTGAAGAGCTAGTTTCAGAAGTATCGGACCAGCTCTGCCAGTCAGACAGCGTCTGCTGTAACAGCCTCTTGACCCTGTCCAAGGTAGCGTCTTCTCCAAATAACGTAGCCCACAACGGCTAGGATGACATAAAGCACAAACAGCGCCACCGTTTGGTAGAGCTCTCGATCTAAATAAAGATAAATAGAGACCGTATCAATCACAATCCAGTACAACCAGTTTTCAAGAATTTTTCGAGCGACCATCACCGTTGTTAGCACTGCACCCCAAGTGGTAAATGAATCCAGATAGGGTAATCGTGCCTCGGTATGTTGAGCCAGAAGGTAACCGGAAATCAATGAAGCGACAATCACCGCAGCAATGGCAAAACCGTGTTGCCACAAAGGCCAACAGGATATATCGATCCCCTTATGACTCTCACCACCACGCCGCCATTGATACCAGCCATAGACGGCCATCACCAGATAATAGACGTTCAGAAAGGATTCCATGTACAAACTGACCTCGCCGAATATCCACGCATAAATGACAGTGCTAAAAAAAGCACAGTACCAACACAGACTGTTTTCTTTGAGTGCAAACAGTAAATAAGCGATGGATAGTAACACCGCGAAAGTTTCAAAACTTATCCAACCAAATGAAGTCCAGTCCAACACCGGCTATAGTGCCTCGTAACCGGGAATATACTTCACCACATAAACCGCCATGCCATATGACTTGTAACAGGCTGATATGGTTTCCTGAACAGCCTTCATGGCATGCTCATATTCTCCCTGTACCACGGTGCTGGTGGGAAAGGTGGTGATCTCCAGGTCATCATACTGATTAATTTTTTCAATAAATCCATGGATAGGAGGAATAAAATCCTCCCGATTAGGGTACATGCTGACATCGATGGTTAATTGCATACTTACCTCCTACACCTATTATCTAGTACCTACGAACAATCATAACTATTAAAAGTGATATTTAGCCGTAGCACCAAATATTTTAGGCTCGCCGAATTGATAATAGGGCTCGGTCTCATAGAACTTACGTGGGTCATTACCGAAGCTGCCGAAGCCGCGAACAATCACATCCTTATCCGTGAGATTACGCCCCCACAGTGATAATTCCCATGCCTCAACTTGATAATGCAACCGGGCATTAATCAACTCGTAAGAATTGGTTTTCTCGTCATGCCTTGGGGACAAATAAAACTCATCCTTACCCTCGACTTCCACTGATGCCATCCAGTTGTCGGAGAGAGCCAACTCAGCCCCAACAGAAAACTGGTAGGAGGGTGCATGAGCCTGTTCCCGGCTACTGAGATCAACGGAAACACCATTCTCCGCATCTGCATCAGAGTGACTGAAACTATCAAAATCTTTGAACTTAGCCTTCAGCAGGCCGAGACTACCGTAAAATGTCAGCCAATCCGTAGCAAGCCAGTTGGACTCAAGCTCTAGTCCATAATTTTCACCTTTAGCCGCATTATCAAAGAAATCGGTAAAACTACAGGGACAGTCATCGCCAGAATTGGGGGTCAATAATGACTGTTTAACCTGCATATCGTGACGTTTCTGGTAAAACAGTACCAACTGGACCTGTAACTGTCGATCCAACCAATCGCCCTTAATACCAGTTTCAAAATTCCACATATATTCAGTATCAAATTCGCGGGCTGAGGGAGCCAGTTCAGAATTACTATTAACCCCTCCCGCCTTGTAACCGCGAGACACCAAACCATATACCATGGTGTCGTCAGCAATATGGTATTCAAGTCCAATACGTCCACCCCAGAGTCGGTCACCGTTATCATGGTTGACGGAGTCGCTGTCATCGTAATCCGCATCACGATATTCCAATCTCAATCCTGTAATCAGTCTCAAACTGTCGGTTAGTTGACTTCCCAGCTGCCCGTAGACAGCATGATTTTCAGTTTCAAAGTCGCTGGTAAAATCACTTGTGTACTCACGCAATAGCGACTCATCCTGTGCACGGTAATAGATACCCCCGACCCAATCTGTCGTGTCATTAAATATCCGGCCCTCTTCCCGTGAAACCAACCGTAGATCAACAGCTCCGTTGTCACGGTCCCTTTGATAGCTGTCAAAAGAGGAATAAGCCCAACCATCACAGGGTTCTCCTGCACAGATATCGTCATAACTCCAATCTTCATCGAAGCTATATTCCAGATCACTATCGACGTAACTCACCGATCCTACAACATCGAACTGCGCCGTTGCTTGCCAGATCGTCTCAATACCAACAGCCGTCGATTCCTGGCTGTCTTTTCCGGGCTGATTCGACAACGTATGGCGAGTATTATCCAGAGAAAACCCATCGTAACCGTTATCAACATCCGTATAAAAACCGGTTAATTTGACCTGTAATTCATCATTGACCTGCCAGTTCAGCTTACCCCGGATAGCCTGCTCATCAATATTGTTGGTGTCGTGTCGGTTGAGAAAATCGTTGTCGGTATAACCGTCACTTTTATGCTGCTGCACGGCAAGTCGATAACCAAGGTTCTCGGTCATAGGGCCACTGATAACACTGTTTACGGTACGGGTTTCATATTCAGCGACTGACGTTTCAACACTACCTTCAAATGACTCCGTGGGATCATTCGATGTCAAGTTAACCAGGCCGGCCAAAGCATTGGCACCGTAAAGTGTGCCCTGTGGCCCCCTAAGTATTTCAATCTGTTTTAAATCCAGCGTGGTGGCCGCGCCGCCAATGCCACTGAAATCGATCCCATCAATAAGAAGACCAACAGAGGGATTTAAGGGTTCGATAAACTGACTCCGCTCACCAATTCCGCGGATTTGTATAAACCGACCTCTGGATGCCCCACTGGAATAATTCACATTGGGTGACAGATTGAGTACCTGCTCGAGATGGCGGGCTTCACGGAGCGCAATGGTTGCGCTATCAATCACAGTGATGCTGTTACCCGTGTTTAACAGCGCGATATCACGAAAATCTGCCGTGACAACGATTTCTTCAAGAGTGGATTCGTCAAAAATGGCTTCTTCATGGCCCTCTTTTTCCGGAGATTTGTCTTCTATCGAAACAGACTCAGCAGCAGTGTCAGACACCATCTGCACCAGTGTTTCTTCCGCAGCCA
>JBLIJA010000018.1:0-22442 GCA_047635115.1 Porticoccus sp.
ACAAGTATCTTCTGGAAGTATTATTGTTCGTCAGCGTGGTACCCGTTTCCACGCAGGTGTGAATGTTGGTATAGGCCGCGATCACACAATCTTTGCAAAAGCTGACGGCGAAGTTAAGTTCACCGTTAAAGGTGCGAAGAACCGCAAGTTCGTGAATATCGTCACTGCGTAAGGCTAAATATTTAAAATAAAGCCCCGCATTGGCGGGGCTTTTTTGTTTTTGGGTTAGATCTTTCCGTTCATGTCGAAGCCTTTATGGCGGGTGAGCTTTTTTGACGCCTACCTCGGTACATCTGATAACAATTTACAGAGCACGGTATACTCTCACGATGAAATTTGTAGATGAAACACCCATTAACGTACAAGCCGGCCGCGGCGGCAATGGCTGCCTCAGTTTTCGACGTGAAAAATATATTGAACGGGGTGGCCCCGATGGTGGCGATGGCGGTGATGGTGGCAGTGTTTACCTTGAGGGGGATGAAAACCTTAATACGTTAGTGGACTATCGTTTTCAGCGAAGCTTCAACGCCCAGAGTGGTCAGTCTGGTGGTTCTAAGAATTGCACGGGTAGAGGTGGGGAGGACTTAGTTCTGAGGGTTCCCGTTGGAACCACCATCATGGATGAAGATACAGAAGAAGTTCTTGGTGATATTACGGCTGCTGGTCAGCGGTTGATGGCTGCCAAAGCGGGTTATCATGGCTTGGGCAATGCTCGTTTCAAGTCCAGTGTTAACCGTGCGCCGCGTCAAACATCGGCAGGTACAGAAGGGGAGGCCCGTCGCTTGAGGCTGGAGCTGAAAGTCTTGGCTGATGTAGGACTGCTAGGGTTACCTAACGCAGGTAAGTCTACCTTTATTCGTGCTGTGTCAGCAGCACGTCCCAAAGTGGCCGATTATCCTTTTACGACACTAGTACCAAATCTCGGTGTGGTGCAGGCTCAAAGGTACCGTAGTTTTGTGATTGCAGACGTACCGGGCCTCGTGGCTGGTGCCGCTAAGGGGGCTGGTTTGGGGATCCGTTTTCTGAAGCATCTAACTCGTACCCGTTTGTTGCTCCATTTAGTGGATATGATGCCGATTGATGGTACTGATCCTGCAGATAATGTAAACGTGATAGAGAATGAGCTCGATCAATTTAGCCCAACCCTGTGGGGCCGTGAGCGCTGGTTAGTCTTGAACAAGATTGACCTGTTGCCAGAAAACGAGAGAGAACAGCGTTGCCAGAATGTAGTTGATAAGCTCCAGTGGGATGGACTGGTATATTGCGTATCTGCAGTAGCGGCTGAGGGCACTAAGCAGCTGTGTTGGGATATTATGGAGCGGTTGGAGGCGTGCTGGGAGGCCGAGCGGGAGGACCCAGAAGTTGCCGAACATGAGAGAGAACTGCAAAATAGAATGCAATGTGAGGCGCGGGATAGAATTGAGGCATTACGTCGTCGTCCAAAATCGGGTAATTCAGATGATGACTTCGATGACGAAGATGATGATCACGATGTAGAAATCATCTATAGCCCTTGACGCAAGATAATAAGAGACCGGCTAAAAGCGAGAGTAGCCCAGTCGTTATGGGCGATAGGTGATGAGTTATAGGTGGTGGGCGATATATGATTGACAGAAGTATCGTAAAAAATGCCAAGCGCTGGGTTATAAAAATTGGTAGTGCACTACTGACTGCTGATGGTAAGGGTTTGGATCGTGAGGGTATCGCTGCTTGGGTAGATCAGGTTGTTGCGTTACTTGATCAGAATATTGAAGTTGTGATGGTGTCCTCAGGCGCGGTGGCTGAAGGCATGTCGCGACTTGGTTGGGGTAAGCGGCCTTCATCCATTCATGAGTTGCAAGCGGCGGCGGCCGTGGGGCAGATGGGGCTGGTGCAGGCCTACGAGTTTCAGTTCCAACAATTCGACCGACATACCGCACAGGTTCTCCTGGACCATGACGACCTCTCCAATCGAGAGCGCTATCTCAATGCTAGAAATACCCTGCAGACCCTGATGGAGCTGGGTGTGGTTCCGATCATTAATGAGAATGACACTGTCGCGACCGATCAGATTCGCTTTGGCGACAACGATACCTTGGCGGCAATGGTAGCGAATCTAATTGATGCCGATCTATTGGTTATCCTTACTGATCAGGATGGGCTTTTCGATGCTGACCCCCGAGGTAATCCTCGTGCACAACTGGTATCTCAGGGGAAATCTGGAGATCCTGCGCTAGACGCACTGGCCGGAGGGAGTGTGGGTGGTTTAGGTCGTGGTGGAATGATCACTAAACTCACGGCTGCTAGGCTAGCTGCACGTTCCGGTACGAATACGGTAATTGTGGGTGGTCGAGCAGAAAATGTACTGACAAGCTTAGCTAGTGGGGAGGCGATTGGCACGCTATTAGTGGCTGAGCAAGAACCCATTGCTGCACGCAAACAATGGCTGGCGGGAAGGTTGCAGGTGCGGGGCTCATTAACACTTGATGGTGGCGCGGTCCGGGTGCTTAAAGAACAGGGTAAAAGCTTGCTTCCGGTGGGTGTAAAGTCAGTTTTAGGTGACTTTAACCGGGGTGATTTAGTCCGCTGCGTCGATGAGTCGGGATGTGATATTGCACGAGGGCTCGCTAATTATAATGCGTCAGAAAGCCGACTGATTATTGGCAAGAGTAGCCAGCTGATTGCGGAAATATTAGGGTATTGCGATGATGAGGAGTTGATCCATCGGGATAATTTGGTACTGGTTTAGTTAGTGCTGGTGGCTTATTTATAGCGTTCAGAGGGCTGCCTTACTGACTACAAAAAAACCGGCCTAGAGCCGGTTTTTTCATCTTTAGAGCAGTCAATGCTTAGCTGGCTGAAAGCGCCTTAACCTGAGCATTTAGACGGCTCTTGTGACGAGCTGCTTTGTTCTTGTGGATGATGCCTTTGTCGGCAATGCGGTCAAGAATAGGAACAACCGTATTGTAGGCAGCTTGAGCTGCTTCAGCTTCACCTGAGTCAATCGCGGCATACGTTTTCTTGAGATAGGTGCGAACCATGGAACGCAGGCTGGCGTTATGCGTACGACTGATTTCGTTCTGCCGTGCTCTTTTGCGTGCTTGGGGTGAATTGGCCACCTAAGTGCTCCTTTCAAAAATTAGTCTGACATTCAAGGCGCGGAAATATACAGTGTTTGTCCCTACTTATCAACTTGATTCACGCGCAAAGAATGCGCGAAAAGAGGGTTTTGAGCGAATGAGGTGTGGGAAGAGTCTAGCGCGCAGTGACTCAGGTCGCCGTTCCTGAATGGTAGATGGTGGCTATCATCCCATTGTTAAAATCTCTATGATCTGGCCTGTAAATTCAAGAAGATAGCAGAGAGCTTCAGATTTGCCGCACCAGGATACAAAGCAAGACAATCAATTAGGCGCTCAGCCGGTAAAATCATCGAAATTACTGCGTTCCAGCGGTGTAGTCAGCAGTATGACGATGTTATCTCGGGTAATGGGTTTACTGCGTGATATTGTTTTTGCTCGAGTGATTGGTGCCGATGCCATGGCGGATGCCTTTTTTGTGGCATTTAAAATCCCCAATTTTTTTCGTCGACTATTTGCTGAGGGCGCTTTTTCTCAAGCCTTTGTTCCTGTGCTGGCAGAATACAGGGAGAAGGGAAGTGAGGCGGCCGTAAGGGCGCTAATAGATCGAGTCGCCGGAATGCTTGGGTCGGCACTGATTGCCCTGACTGTGTTGGTGGTTATTGCGTCCCCGCTGGTGACAGGGCTGTTTGCATTTGGTTTTTGGTTGGATCACCCCGATAAGTTTGACGCCGCAAGTAGTATGTTGCGGATTACGTTTCCCTATCTATTATTGATTTCTCTCACCGGATTAGCGGGTGCGATTCTCAATAGTTATGACCGCTTTGCAGTGCCGGCGTTGACGCCAATATTGTTGAATGTCTCCATGATAATAGCAGCACTCGTCGTGGCGCCCTGGTTTGACGCCCCAGTTTATGCGCTGGCTTGGGGGGTGTTGGCTGCGGGGGTGTTGCAGTTGTTGTTCCAGCTACCGTTCCTGGCTCGAATTCATATGATACCGCGGCCAGTGATGGATTGGCGTGATGAGGGTGTCGTAAGAGTTCTGC
This sequence comes from Porticoccus sp., assembly GCA_047635115.1. Classification (GTDB taxonomy): domain Bacteria; phylum Pseudomonadota; class Gammaproteobacteria; order Pseudomonadales; family Porticoccaceae; genus Porticoccus. Next base: position 4,103 of record JBLIJA010000018.1, read on the forward strand.
GGTTGATGGCGCCCGCCATCTTTGGTGTATCTGTCAGCCAAATAAACTTGCTGTTGGATACGATGATAGCCTCGTTTCTGCCTACGGGTAGCATTTCATGGCTTTATTATTCTGATCGTTTATCTGAGTTGCCCTTAGGGGTTTTTGGAGTGGCAATTGCCACGGTGATTCTACCGAGCCTGTCGCGGCAGCATGCCGCAGACACGCTGGAAAAATTCAACAGTACTCTGGATTGGGCGTTACGGATGATACTGCTGATTGCCATACCGGCAGCGTTGGCGCTGATTATTTTGGCAGAACCTATATTGCTAACACTGTTTTATTACGGCGATGTGATGACTTCACGCGATATAGCGATGGCAACGCTTAGCCTGCGCGCCTATGCCGTTGGATTGGTCGCCTTTATGTTGATCAAAGTACTAGCGCCGGGGTACTACGCTCGCCAGGATATCAAAACACCGGTGCGTATTGGTGTGATTGCCCTCGTGACCAACATGGGGCTCAATATTGCACTTGCAGTACCGCTGCATTTCTATTGGGGCATTGGCCATGTGGGTTTGGCGCTAGCTACTTCATTATCAGCCATGCTAAACGCTGGGTTGTTGCTCCGAGGTTTGAGGAAAGGACATGTATATGTCCCTGAAGCGGGTTGGAGCGGGTTTTTAGTTCAGTTGTTGGCAGCCAATGTAACCATGGGTTTGGTTCTGTATGGGCTGACCTTGTACATGAATGAATGGTTGCAGTGGTTGTGGTGGCAGCGAGCGAGTTGGATGGGGTTGCTCTGTGCTGGTGGCGCATTGACCTATAGTGCCATTCTCCTTGCTGGTGGATTGCGTCTTTCCCATCTTAAACACCGATAAAAGCAGGCATTCGCCTGTTTTTCATCTGGTCGGCTGGGTTATACTTCGGCCTTTATTTTTCGATGTCGGCGACCAGTGACGAAAGACAAGAAACAGTTCATTCGTGGCCTGCATAATCTAAAGCCAGAACATGGCGGTTGTGTCGCGACCATTGGCTCATTTGACGGCGTTCACCTAGGGCATCGGGCGATTTTACAGCAGTTGCGTGATAAGGCGACTGAGCTTGTCCTGCCGTCTGTTGTGATGATCTTTGAGCCACAACCGCAGGAGTTTTTTTCCGGTGAGCAGGCGCCAGCCCGATTGATGCGGCTGCGAGAGAAAGTTGAAGCCCTTATTGAGGCAGGGGTTGATCGAATTTTTTGTCTCCAGTTTAACCGCTCGCTTCGCAGCTTGTCCGCGCGCCAGTTTATTGATCAAGTGCTGATTGCTGGGCTGGATATTCGTTGTCTGGTGGTGGGTGACGATTTTCGTTTTGGTCATGACCGCAGTGGCAATTATTCGTTGTTACGGCAGGCTGGTCTTGAGCATGGCTTTGATGTGCTTGATACCCATACCCTCGAATATCAAGGGGAACGTATAAGTAGTACCCGTGTTCGAAGCGCGTTAAAGTGCGCTGATTTAGGGTTGTCCGAGACGCTTTTAGGTCGTCCTTATCGCATTACTGGTCGGGTTGTTTATGGGCAGCGTCTAGGCCGGCAACTGGGAGTGCCCACTGCCAATGTGCATCTTAATCGTTACCGGGCGCCGCTCAGTGGGGTGTTTGTGGTAGAGGTCTTCTTGGATGGACGTTGTTTGCCGGGTGTGGCCAACGTCGGTGTGCGCCCGACGGTTGGGGATCTGATCAAGCCGGTTTTAGAAGTTCACTTGCTGGATTTTGATGAGAATCTCTACGGACGGAGAATTCATGTGGAGTTCAAAGCCAAAGTTCGTGAGGAGGCTAAGTTTTCTTCGTTGGAGCTGATGGTGGAAGAAATTCATAACGATATTAGAGTAGCTCGACAATATTTTGCCGAGCAAATAGATGATGTTAGAGAGAAATGACTGATTATAAATCAACCCTGAATTTGCCCTTTACCGAGTTCCCCATGAAAGCCAATCTGGCTCAGCGGGAGCCGGGTATGCTTAAGAAGTGGCAGGAATCCAAGCTCTATGAGCAACTGCGTGAGCAGCGCCATGGTCGGAAAAAATTCATCCTGCACGATGGCCCTCCCTATGCCAACGGTAATATTCACATTGGCCATTCCGTCAATAAAGTATTGAAGGATATCGTAGTTAAGTCGCGTAGCCTCAGTGGTTACGATGCGCCCTATGTGCTCGGCTGGGATTGTCACGGTCTGCCTATTGAGCATCAGGTAGAAAAGAAAATTGGTAAGGCGGGCGTTAAGGTCGATCATAAGACCTTTCGTCAGAAATGCCGCGAGTATGCTCGTCGTCAGGTAGATGGTCAGATGAAGGACTTTATTCGCCTCGGTGTGATGGGTGAATGGGATAATCCTTATCTCACAATGGATAGCACCTTCGAAGCAAACATTATTCGTGCGTTGGGAAAAGTGGTTGAAAATGGGCACTTGGTCAAAGGCTATAAACCTGTGTACTGGAGTGTGGTAGGTGCTTCGGCGCTGGCTGAGGCCGAAGTTGAATATCAGGATAAAACCTCATTTTCGATTGATGTGGCTTTTCCCTTGGTGGATACAGAGGCCTTTTTTAGCACTATAGGCGAGGTGGCGGGCGAGGGTGATATTTCAGTGGTGATTTGGACCACAACACCCTGGACTCTGCCATCAAACCAGGCAGTTAGTATTAATGCTGAGCTGGACTATGTGCTGGTGCAATGTGAAGTCGTCGGTGGTCTTGGTAGATTCCTATTGGCTGAAGCATTGGTAGAGTCTGTTTTGGCTCGCTGGGGCGTGAAAGACCATAAGGTGGTAGGTCGAGCTAAGGGCGGCCAGTTAGAAAACCTGTTGTTGCAACATCCCTTCTATGATCGTCAGGTCCCCATCATTCTCGGCGACCATGTGACCACTGAGGCAGGTACAGGCTGCGTACACACCGCACCGGATCACGGTGTGGATGATTTTGTGGTGGCGGCTAAATACGACATTGGCACCCTGAATTATATCGATGATAACGGCTTGTTCCGCGAAGATGTGAAGCAGTTTTCCGGAGAGCACGTTTATAAAGTTGACGAACAGGTTGTTGAGCTTTTAAAGGACTGCGGTCGACTGCTGTCTAGCGACAAAATTACTCATAGCTACGCTCACTGCTGGCGTACCAAGACACCACTGATTTACCGAGCAACCCCGCAATGGTTCATCAGCATGAACCAAAATGGTTTGCTGGCAAAGGCCAAGCAAGCGGTTAAAGGCGTATCTTGGCATCCAGAATGGGGGCAGGCTCGGATTGAAGGCATGTTGGGGAATAGCCCAGATTGGTGCATCTCTCGCCAGCGCACCTGGGGTGTTCCCATTGCCTTGTTTGTTCATAAGTTAACAGGAGCAATCCACCCAGATACAGTAACATTGGTTGAGGCCGTGGCATCCCGCGTAGAACAAGGTGGGATCGATGCTTGGTATGAGCTCGATGCCGCTGAATTGTTAGGTGATGAAGCCGATCAGTACAGCAAGGTTACTGACACCCTAGATGTGTGGTTTGATTCAGGTGTTACCCATACCGCTGTGCTGGATACTCGTGAGCAATTACAGTATCCAGCTGATTTATATTTGGAAGGCTCTGATCAGCATCGCGGTTGGTTTCAGTCATCACTGAAAACAGCGATTGCTATCAAGGGTGACGCGCCCTACAAAGCCGTCCTGACCCATGGTTTTGTGGTAGATGCCGATGGTCGTAAGATGTCTAAATCTATTGGTAATGTGATGTCACCACAGCAAGTGGTGAATAATCAGGGAGCCGATGTACTCCGTCTATGGGTGGCCGCCACAGACTTTAGTGGCGAGATGAGTGTCTCTGATGAAATTCTTAAGCGAACAGGAGACTCTTACCGTCGTATTCGTAATACGGCACGTTTCTTTTTGTCAAATTTAAACGGCTTTAATCCTTCCGAACACCTGGTGCCGATGGAAGAAATGTTGGCACTGGACCGCTGGGCGGTGGATTGTGCTGCGGGTATGCAGCAGGACATTATCGCCGCTTACGAGAGCTATCAGTTCCACCAGATCTATCAGAAGCTACATAATTTCTGTGTGACGGATATGGGCGGCTTTTATTTGAATATCATTAAGGATCGTCAATATACCTGCCAAGAAAATTCTCTCGCAAGGCGCTCTGCACAAACGGCCATCTATTATATTGTTGATTCATTTGCACGTTGGATTGCTCCGATTCTGAGTTTTACTGCAGAAGAAATTTGGGGATTCATCCCAGGTGATCGAGAGGCGTCAGTTTTCCTTGCTGAATGGAAGGCGTTGCCTTCGGCAGAAACCTCCGCTATTTCGGCTAGAGACTGGACATTGATTGCCGAGGCAAGAAATGCTGTCAATAAAGTGCTAGAAGGAAAGAAGGGTGTCGGTATTCAGAAGTCACTAGAAGCAGAGGTTACACTGTATGCCGATGGCGAATTGCAGCAAACGCTGGCCAAGTTGGGGGATGAGCTCAAGTTTGTGTTGATTGCCTCGGAAGCTGAAATCAAACCGTCGACTGAAGCTTTTAGTGCAGAAACAACTGAAGTAGAAGGGCTCCAGGTGAATGTGGTGAAAACATCGCATACCAAATGTGATCGTTGCTGGCATCACCGAGAAGATGTGGGTGCTCATAGCGAACACCCAGAAATTTGCGGTCGTTGTATTGAAAATATTGCCGGCGATGGTGAGCAGCGTTTATATGCTTAATGCTGGCATATTCTGGATGCCGGCATGAGCTGGAATTTCGGACGCTGGTACTTGTTGGCCGCGCTGATTATTTTTATAGATCAGCTGACCAAGCATTGGGTGTCTTCCGCATTTTCCTATGGTGAAACGCTTCAGATTTTTCCATTTCTAAACCTAACTCTGGTGCACAATATGGGTGCGGCCTTTAGCTTTCTCAGTGAGGCTGGAGGTTGGCAGCGATGGTTTTTTGCCGTGGTAAGCGTGGTCGTCACCGTTGTCATTGTAGTTTGGCTATCTCGATTATCTGATCGTCAGGTGCTGTTAGCACTGGCTTTGTCGTTAGTGTTGGGGGGTGCAATCGGGAACCTCTGGGACCGAGTTCTATTGGGCTATGTGGTGGACTTTGTCGATCTTTACTATCGACATTATCACTGGCCTGCTTTTAATGTGGCGGATGCCGCCATTACGCTAGGTGCGCTGTTATTGATACTGGAAAGCCTGCTGGCTTCCAAAGAAAAAAAGACGGGTTTTGACCATGACTGATTTATCTGATGCTGTATTGCTCTCTATTGGGCCGGATACAAGAGTAACATTACATTTCTCACTTTCTCTTGAAAATGGCTCAACGGTAGACTCTAATTTTGAGACCGAACCCGCTGTTTTTGTAGTGGGGGATGGTAATTTTTTACCCGGATTTGAGGCTGTCTTGACAGGCTTGAAACCGGGTGAGGAAGAGGTGTTCTCTATTCATCCTGAGCAGGGTTTTGGCCAGCACAATCCCAGTAATACTCAGCAATTTTCCCGTAAGGAATTTGATGATGACCTGGCGTTAGAGCCGGGTCTGATGTTGTCCTTTTCTGATGCTAATAAGGCTGGATTGCCGGGTGTCGTTACGGTGGTTGATCAAGAAGAGGTGACCATCGATTTTAATCACCCTCTGGCAGGCCACACCATTAGCTTTAAAGTCAAAATTCTCGATGTGGTGCCAGAGGTAACCCACTGATGGAAATAAAACTCGCCAATCCTCGTGGTTTTTGTGCCGGAGTCGACCGGGCTATCGATATTGTTAATAGGTCTCTGGATATTTTTGGCGCACCTATTTACGTTCGCCACGAGGTGGTTCACAACAAATTTGTGGTGGAATCGTTGCGTGAGAGAGGTGCCATTTTTGTCGATGAACTCGATGAAGTGCCCGATGGTGTCAAGGTTATTTTTAGTGCTCACGGTGTCTCCCAGGCAGTACGACAAGAAGCGGTATCTCGGCAGTTAACTGTATTTGATGCGACTTGTCCTTTAGTTACCAAAGTGCATATGGAGGTGGTTCGCTACAGCCGTGAGGGGCGAGAATGTATTTTGATTGGTCACCAAGGTCACCCTGAGGTAGAGGGCACAATGGGGCAATATGAGTCTAGAAAAGGCGGGCGGATATACTTGGTCGAGTGTGAGGCCGACGTGGCGGACCTACAAGTAATCAATTCCGACAACCTGGCCTACGTCACCCAAACAACGCTTTCTATGGATGATACCGCTAAGGTAATCAATGCATTACGCCAGCGTTTCCCAGCTATTTGTGGTCCGAAAAAAGATGATATTTGTTACGCCACACAAAACCGCCAAGATGCGGTCAAGCAGCTTGCTTTGGAGTGTGATCTTGTCTTGGTGGTTGGATCACCTAACAGTTCCAACTCGAATCGTTTAAGGGAGCTGGCTGAGCGTTGCGGTGCGGATGCGTACCTGATTGATAATGTCTCGGATATTCAGGCAAGCTGGCTTTCAGATAAAATTGCGGTTGGTATCACCGCCGGCGCCTCGGCTCCTGAAGTTTTGGTTGGGGACGTGGTGGCAACCTTGCAAAACATGGGAGCGACGGCGCCTCAGGAGATGCCCGGCAGGGCAGAAAACATCCAGTTCTCTATGCCTAAAGAGCTGCGTTAAGCCGTGTGCTGCGGCCTTTTTTTTGGAAAGTCTACTACCAGTATGTTTTGTTTATGACGTGATTCTATCCGCAAATCGTAGTTTGTTTCATGGTGAAAACGCTGTGATTGATTGTTCAGTCAATACATCGCAGATATTTTTCAGTATTAAATGTGTCTGTAGTAGATAGAGGCTAATCGTAGATAGTTGGGATAGCTTGACGTTTGTGTTGGGTTTTTTGGTATATATCGACTATGCGAGTTATCACTGATTCGCAAACGGGTTTTCCCTCAAGGAAGTCATCAAGTTCATCGTAGGTGACGCCTAGGGCCTGTTCATCAGATTTTTGAGGCGCCAGACACTCTAGGTCCGCGGTGGGTGTTTTTTCTATAAGGGTTTTGGGTGCACCAAGAAAATCAGCGATCTGACGAACTTGGCGTTTGCTAAGACCAAACAGTGGTGCTAAATCACAGGCGCCATCTCCCCATTTGGTGAAAAAACCGGTAATGTTTTCGGCGGAATGATCAGTGCCAATAACCAGCCCACCTAATAACCCGGCAAGTTCATACTGAACAGCCATGCGCGATCTGGCCTTAGTGTTGCCCTTGGTAAAGTCAATAACGGAATCGTGAGTTGTCTGTAAATTACGTTTTTTTAAAGCACCGAGAGCTTCCTCATGAATACCTTTCACTCCTAGTTTGATATTGACTACAAGGCTTTCTGTTGGCTGGATGAATTTCAGTGCTAATTGAGCATCATGTTCATCAGCTTGAATGTCATAGGGTAGTCTGACAGCAATAAACTGGTAGTGCTGATCAACATTTTCATGATTGAGTTGGTCTACCGCTAGTTGAGCCAACCGGCCACAGGTGGTGGAGTCAATGCCTCCGCTAATACCAAGGATAAGCGTGTTGGCGCCAGATTTTGAAAGTGTTGATTTGATAAATGTTATTCGACGTTCTGTTTCGAAGGCCGGGTCGATATTAGGTAGGACCTTCATTTCCCTGCGGATTTCGTCAATATCCATGGTTTGTCTCATGAGGTGGTGTTCGTTGGTTGTATATTAGAGCGAAGCCTATAAGGTCGTCTAAAAGCAGGGCCAACTGTACGTGTTATGAGTAGTAATGATGTTCGAAAAAACGGTAGCCCTTTCATGGTACGGGCTTCGTTCATTGAAAAACCCCAAAAGTGAGCCGCTCAAACCAGGATTTTTCTCCCCTTGTGGCGTCTTTACCCGATTTTTTATAGCGTTCACTAAAAACATGGCGGGTGTCGAAACCAATCGTTTCTGGTTTATCATAAAGCCCCGCTGTAAGTGTGTTTGTCCAGCTACGCTTGAGTGAAGTGGTGTCTTCTTGATATTGGAAGTTACCATTTTCGTCTAGTGCGGGGTGGTTTGTGTAGTTGGCGACTAGCAACTTGACGGCATCATTGGATAGATCCTGCATTTGCATTAAATAATAGGCTTGGGCCATAACGGCTAGACCGTCTGGTACAGCAGGCGTCATTTGGTAGTTTTCGACCACATAGCGCCCTCGATTGGCCGCGGCAAGGTAGGCTCCTCGGAGAAAATAGTAGTTGGCAGCATGGATTTCGAGTCGTGCCAGGTTATTTCGCAGATAAATAGTTCGTTTACGGGCATCAGGTGCATAGGGACTGTCTGGAAACCGGTTCAACAGCTCATTAAATGTGGCCAACGAGTCGCGTGCAGAACCAGGATCACGTTTGGAGTCATCGGTGGGTATTAGCTGGTCAAAAAAGCCCTTATTTTTTGAAAAAGAAGAAAGCCCTTTTAGATAGTATGCATAATCCACATTTGAGTGCTGAGGGTGTAATCGGATGAACCGATCCGCCGAGGCAATGGCAGCTTCAAATTCACTTGCTCGGTAGCGGGCATAAATGAGCTCCAGCTGTGCCTGTTCTGCATAGTCACCAAATGGAAATTGAGCCTCTAGTGCTTCTAGGTTTTCAATGGCGGTCTGCCAGAAAGCGTCATTTAAATCCTGCTGAATCACCTCGTAGAAATCTTTCTCTGAGAATTCACTCGTGTCGCGCTCTTCCTGATTGATTTGGTCAGCGCCTTTGAGCCACGAGCAGCCGGTGATCAGTAGTGTTGTGCATAACAGCAGAGGGGTCAAAAATCGCATATTGGTGGTTAAATCCCGATGAGTGAACAGTAAAGTGTTCTTGTTAGCTGGAGCAATGCCTGTAAGATTCGCTATTTAACCACAGGCCCGGCGGGATGCAAAATACCGATGACTGATCCAATAGAACTCGAAGCTATAGTGCCACTAGAACTGGCTGGTAGCCGTCTTGATCAGGTTGCGGCGGAATTATTTGATGATTTCTCTCGTTCCCGCTTGCAACAGTGGATCAAAGAGGGCGATTTATTGGTCAATGGTCAGTTGTATAGACCTAAAGACAAGCTTTTGGGTGGCGAGACGTTGGTGGTGAATGTTGCATTGGAGCCGGAGGGCGAGTGGGAGCCGGAAGCGATCAAGCTCGATATTATCTATGAGGATGAACATATTCTCGTCATTAACAAACCAGATCGGCTGGTTGTTCATCCCGCGGCAGGAAACTATACCGGCACGTTACTCAATGGCTTAATCCACCATATTCCAGATAATGAGAATATTCCCCGTGCGGGTATTGTTCACCGCCTAGACAAGGATACCACCGGACTAATGGTGGTCGCTAAATCTCTAATGGCCCACCATTCTTTAACTAGACAGTTGCAGAAACGAACGGTGAGCAGGGAATATCAGGCTATTGTTCAGGGGGTAATGACGGGAGGAGGCACCGTTGATAAACCAATGGGGCGTCATCCACAAATACGAACCAAGATGTCAGTTGTGGTGCATGGTGGCAAAGAAGCGGTCACTCATTACCGAGTGATGGAGCGCTTTCCAAACCATACTCATATTCGAGTCAAACTGGAGACGGGACGTACACATCAAATACGGGTACATATGTCCCATATTAGTTATCCTCTGGTGGGCGATGCCGTCTATGGAGGGCGTCTTAAACTGCCAAAAGGGGCCACTCCTGAATTGCATGATACCTTGAGAGCATTCAAACGACAGGCGTTACATGCGGCTAAACTGGGCTTAATTCACCCTGATACGGGTGAATATATGGAGTGGCACGCATCACCTCCGGCAGATTTTGACGCTCTGCTTCTTGCTGTTAAGGCAGACACGCAGGCCTAATCATGGCAGTGCTCATCCCCGACTGGCCGACTCCCGACAATATTAACACGGCCATTAGCACCCGTAGTGGTGGTCAGTCAGCACCGCCTTGGAACAGTCTTAACCTTGCCTTCCATGTGGGTGATCATCCTAAGACAGTAGAGCAAAACTGGCGGCTATTATCGGAGCACTTGTTGTCCGAGAAAATACGGTTGCCTTTATCGCCACAGCTTCTTGATCAGGTGCATGGGACAACCATTGTTTCTGCAGAGAGTGACGGCGTGACGCGTACTGCTGATGGTTGCTACACCAATCAGTCAGGCCGTGTTTGTACGGTGATCACAGCAGACTGTTTGCCAATACTAATTTGCGACCATGCTGGCACTGAAGTTGCCGCAGTGCATGCCGGGTGGCGTGGCTTAGCAGCAGGTATTGTCGATCAAGCCATTAACCAGTTTCATTCCAATACATCCGAGCTTATAGTTTATTTGGGGCCGGCGATTAGCCAGCCCCATTTTGAGGTGGGAGCTGAGGTTCTCGAAGCTTTTATTGACAGCGCGGATCAACAAAATATTCGTCGTAATATAGAAAACTGTTTTGTAAAAACTGACCAAAAGCACTGGCAGGCCGATATCTATGGTCTCGCCAAAATTGCCCTCCACAGATTGGGAATAACGCAGGTTTACGGTGATGATTTCTGTACTTATGCGGATGCTAGACGTTTCTATTCCTACCGCCGTGATGGTCAGACCGGCCGCATGGCCAGCTTGATCTGGATCAGCTAAATAAGGACTAAATATAGCTCAATACAGAGTAGCGCTTGAAATATCTATATTTACCCCAACTTGTTGTTTAAACAGTAAAATTTAACAATCAACATTGAGGTCTACTATGCGATTTGACCGTTTTACCTCGCATTTACAAACTGCTATCTCTGACGCTCAGTCAATGGCTGTGGGCAGGGACAATACGGCCCTTGAACCAGCGCATCTTATATTGTCACTGTTGAATCAGGAGGGTGGCGCTTTGCGACCCATGCTGAGTCAGGCCGGCTTTGATACTACGGGGTTAAAGAACAAGCTTGCTCAGCAGCTTGATCAATTGCCTCAGATACAGTCGCCAACGGGTGAGGTCAATGTATCACCAAATTTAGGAAAATTACTTAACTTGGCGGACAAGCAGGCGCAGCAACTGGGTGATCAGTTTATTTCCAGTGAAGTGGTTTTATTGGCGACATTTGAGGATAAAGGTGATGTGGGTAAGGCTTTGGCCAAATATGGCGATAAAGATAAATTCCAAGCCATTGTGGATAAAATTCGTGGAGGAGAGGCTGTGACAGATCCGGAAGCAGAGGGTAACCGTCAGGCGTTGGAAAAATACACTATAGACCTCACAGCACGTGCTGCTGAGGGTAAGCTTGACCCGGTGATTGGTCGTGATGATGAAATTCGCCGCACTATTCAGGTGTTACAGCGGCGTACCAAGAATAATCCGGTATTAATTGGTGAGCCTGGTGTGGGTAAAACCGCCATTATTGAGGGGTTGGCTCAGCGAATTGTTAATGGTGAAGTACCCGAAGGGTTAAAACGTAAACTCGTTCTATCTTTAGATTTAGGGGCGCTGCTTGCAGGCGCCAAATTTCGGGGTGATTTTGAGGAGCGCCTTAAGACTGTTCTGAAGGAATTATCTAAACAGGAAGGTCAAATAATACTGTTTATTGATGAGCTTCATACCATGGTCAGTGCGGGTAAAGCTGAAGGCGCTATGGATGCAGGGAATATGTTGAAGCCTGCACTGGCTCGAGGAGAGCTGCATTGTGTGGGTGCGACGACCCTTGATGAATACCGTCAATATATTGAAAAAGATGCCGCTTTGGAGCGTCGCTTTCAAAAAATATTAGTTGATGAGCCTAATGAAGAAGACACTATTGCTATTTTGCGTGGATTGAAAGAGCGCTATGAGATACACCACGGGGTAGATATTACCGATTCTGCCATTGTAGCGGCGGCTAAACTATCACAACGCTATATCGCGGATCGCCAATTGCCTGATAAAGCGATTGATCTTATAGATGAAGCCGCCAGTCGTATTCGGATGGAAATCGATTCCAAGCCGGAGGAAATGGATCGCTTGGATCGTCGGTTGATTCAACTGAAAATGGAGCGTGAAGCGGTCAAGAAGGAAGAGGATGAGGCCTCTCGCAAACGTTTGAAGAAAATCAAGGAAGATATCGATTTGATCGGCAAGGAGTTCGCCTATCTGGACGAAATATGGAAGGCGGAAAAAGCGGTATTACAGGGAGTAGCCCAGATTAAAATCGAATTGGAGCAGGCGGGAATCGATATGGATGCTGCCAGCCGGGCGGGTGACTTGGCCAAAATGTCGGAACTGCAATACGGTAAAATACCTGAACTTGAGAAACAACTCGTGGCCGCTAGTGAGGCGGATACGAGTGAAAAAAAACTGCTCCGCAATAAAGTAACCGAAGACGAAATTGCAGAAGTCGTTTCCAAGTGGACAGGAATACCCATCTCTAAGATGCTTGAGGGCGAACGAGATAAGTTACTTCGAATGGAAGATGACTTGCACAAGCGCGTGATTGGTCAGAGTGAAGCTGTAGTGGCTGTATCTAACGCCGTGCGGCGGAGCCGAGCGGGTCTCTCTGATCCAAATCGTCCCAATGGTTCATTTCTCTTTCTCGGGCCAACCGGTGTGGGTAAAACTGAGCTGTGTAAAGCGCTTGCTGAGTTTTTATTCGACAGTGAAGACGCCATGGTGCGTATCGACATGTCCGAGTTTATGGAGAAGCACTCAGTGGCTAGGTTGGTAGGTGCGCCTCCTGGTTATGTGGGTTATGAGGAGGGTGGCTATCTGACTGAAGCGGTGAGGCGGCGACCCTACTCAGTACTGTTGTTGGATGAGGTGGAGAAAGCTCACCCTGAGGTGTTTAACATTTTGCTGCAAGTACTGGATGATGGTCGGCTTACCGATGGGCAAGGGCGGACAGTGGATTTTCGCAATACCGTCATTGTGATGACCTCCAATTTGGGTTCTGATCGAATTCAGGGGCTGGTTGAAGATCACTCCTTTGATACAGTCAGCTTCGATGCCAGCCAAGATGAGAGTGAGGTAGATGATTCCGCTGCTAACGAAAATCGGTATAAAGCTATGAAAGAGGCGGTTATGGATGTGGTGTCGGGTCATTTCAGACCGGAATTTATTAATCGAATTGATGAAATGGTGGTGTTTCACCCCTTAGCTAAAAGGCAAATTCGCGGGATTGCCAAGATCCAGCTTGGACTGTTAAGGAAACGTTTAGCTGAGCGTGATCTGTCATTGGAAATGTCAGGGCCTATGATGGATAAGCTTTGCGAGGCAGGTTTCGATCCAGTTTATGGGGCCAGACCATTAAAACGGGCCATTCAGCAGTTGCTGGAAAACCCGCTGGCTCAACAGGTGCTTGGTGGTGATTTTGTTCCGGGCGACACTGTTGTGGTTGATCTGGATGGTGATCAGGTCGTGTTTTTCACGAAGTAATGTTAAGAAGGAGTAACATTAAGTTTGGCAAGGGGCGAGGATCGTTTTTTTCTGGATGTTAGGGTTCCCTAACTAGGATCAGAAAAAATCAAACTCAAAACGTAACCTTAGGCTAGGTTGTTATGGCGGGGAGACCTGTTAGCAAAGAGCAATGAGGGGACGCCTTCAGCATATCGATGAGCCGAATGAGGGCGCACCAAAAATAGAGGTTTTTAAAGCCATGACTCAACCAATTACGAAAGGCGCAGGAGAAAGTGCTTTAGACGTAGGCAGTAGTTCAGAAGTAGAAAGCACGTCAGATTTTGAGGTTCAAAATAAAAAATATCTTGAGCTGCTAGGCAGTCTTTTAAATGATAAAAAAACCATCGCGATTAAAAAACACCCTGAATTGATTGCTGCATACAAAGCATTGGAAGTTTATGAGATTTATTTTTTAGCCGGTGGTGACTGGGATGAAGTAGGAGCAATCGAGTTCAAAAAGAAAATGGCTAAAACAATAGTCAGTAAGCTCGTAAAAGGAGGATGTAACTAAATCTGTTTTTTCGCGAAAAGCTAATTTTTACAAAACTCCTCTATTTTTTTTGATTTGGTGCCCCACTCTTTGTGTTCATCTGGAGATAGATATCTTTTATCCCCGGTTTTTTCATCGGTAATTAGCACTCTAGGGTGCGATACTAAGCCCTACCCCAGCCTTTTGGTTGCTAGGCTGCAGTTTGCCTTTATTCCTTCAGATGTGTACGCAGTCTCGGGTTCACTTTCTGGATTAACCTTCTCTTTTCTACTTTCAGCACTGATTTTTGTATCAATGACACTACTTGTCGTATTAATACCCTCACTACTTTTAGTAGAAACCTTGATCTTCAGTGCTTTCGCCTCTTTTTCGACCGGAGGTACTTCTGACTAATTCCAGGATCCGTCATCATCCTGCCATTTGTAGACCTTTTCTGCATGTGCTGTAACGCTGGTGGTAACCAACAGGCCGGTGAGTGTTATCAAGTAAAGATGCTTCATATCCTGAAACCCACATAAACCCTAACTAATTCCATCATAGCGGATTTATAGGGCAGATGTTGAGTGTTTGGTAGCAAAAAAAGAAGTGGGCTTATGAGCTGAAAGAGGTAACTACTTGACTTTATGGCTATAAATTCATAAGGTTTACATCTTCGGCAGGTATGTCCTATTACTCGCCCGCTGGTTTCTTACCAGTTCCCCAAGTGAGCGTAAACAGCGTTCGCTGGGCATCAATAAAAGACTTGTTTACCGATGAGTCTGACACGCCGACTACCAAAATCGGCTGCGGTGTTGCAATAGCAGACCTGTGATGTCACAGCGATTGTGGTTTATGTTCCTCGTGGGCTGAGCCGGTGTTGTGGTGTTTATATTTTGAGGGTTTGCACAGTGGAACTTTTGTCTGGCGGTGATATCGTCGTTCGTGCACTTAGAGATGCAGGTGTTAAGCAGATCTGGGGTTATCCCGGTGGTGCGGCATTGCATATTTACGATGCACTATTTCAACAACAGGATGTTCAACATATCCTTGTCCGCCATGAGCAGGCGGCAGTTCATGCAGCGGACGCTCACTCCCGTTCCACGGGAGAAGTAGGAGCAGTAGTGGTTACTTCTGGCCCTGGTGCTACCAATGCTATTACTGGTATTGCTACTGCCTACATGGATTCTATTCCCATTGTCGTCATTTCCGGCCAGGTTTCTACGGATAAAATTGGTGGTGATGCGTTTCAAGAAACAGATATGGTGGGTATTTCTAGGCCTATAGTTAAGCATAGCTTTCTGGTTAAGGACGCCTCTGAGATTGCAGGGGTTATTGCTAAAGCGTTCTATATTGCAGGGACAGGACGCCCAGGCCCCGTTGTTGTGGATATTCCTAAAGATGTCACTGCTCCCAACTATCGCGTGCCTTATGAGTACCCCGGCAAGATCAAGATCCGCTCATACCAGCCCACGACTAAGGGGCACACGGGTCAGATTAAGCGTGCTATAAAGATACTATTGGCTGCCAAACGGCCGGTTATTTACAGCGGTGGTGGCGTGGTTTTAGGTAATGCATCCTCGCAGCTAACTGAATTAGCCAGGCTATTGAATATCCCTGTCACGAATACGCTAATGGGCTTAGGAGCCTTTCCAGGTACTGATCGCCAGTTTGTGGGTATGTTGGGTATGCATGGCACTTATGAGGCGAATGCAGCCATGCATCATGCCGATGTCATTCTGGCTGTTGGCGCTCGATTTGATGACCGGGTGACGAATACCCCCAGTAAATTTTGCCCCTCAGCAAAAATTATTCATATTGATGTAGACCCAACCTCCATTTCTAAAACCGTGGCGATAGATATACCTATTGTTGGTCCTTGTGATGCGGTGCTACAGGAAATGCTTGACCAGATTGAGAGTGCTAGTGCAAAGCCAGATGAAGCGGCTATTACTGAGTGGTGGGCGCAAATTGATGAGTGGCGTGATCGTCATGGCATTTATACTCAGCCTCGCCATGAGCCAAGCGGCGGTAATATTATTAAACCGCAAGATGTGATCAAAACGTTGTACAAAGTGACCGGTGGCGATGCCTACGTGACGTCTGATGTGGGTCAGCATCAGATGTTCGCTGCCCAGTACTACTTATTTGATAAACCGCGTCGATGGATTAATTCAGGTGGGCTTGGCACCATGGGCTTTGGTTTGCCTGCGGCAATGGGTGTACAGTTAGCCCATCCCGATGCAGTCGTAGCCTGTGTTACCGGTGAGGGAAGTATACAAATGTGTATTCAGGAGTTGTCTACCTGCAGCCAGTATGGTCTCCCTGTAAAAATCATTAATCTCAACAACCAAGCGTTGGGCATGGTGCGTCAATGGCAGGACATGCAATACAGTAGCCGTTATTCCTCCAGTCTTTACGAAGATTCGCTCCCTGACTTTGTTAAGTTAGCCGAAGCCTATGGCCATGTAGGGATACGGGTGACTCACTTCGATGAGTTAGAAAAAAAGATGGCTGAGTGCTTCAGTCTGAAAGATCGAGTGGTCTTTATGGATATTAATGTGGACCGTTCAGAGCACGTGTATCCAATGCATATTGCCCCCAATGGCTCTATGCGTGATATGTGGTTGAGCAAAACGGAGCGTACCTAATGAGACGTATACTTTCAGTCTTGATGGAAAATGAACCCGGATCGTTGTCTCGAGTTGTGGGGTTGTTTTCTCAGCGTGGTTATAATATTGATACGCTCACGGTTGCGCCTACGGAGGATCAGACGCTGTCTCGTCTGACAATGATGACCCATGGTAATGATCAGGTGATTGAGCAGATCACCAAACATTTAAATAGATTGATCGATGTGGTCAAAGTAGTCGACCTGACAGAAGGACCACACATCGAGCGTGAACTGATGCTGGTTAAAGTGAAGGCCAGTGATTCACAGCGAGCCGAAATCAAGCGATGCGTCGATATTTTCCGTGGTCAGATCGTTGATGTAAATGCGAATGCTTATATATTACAGGTTGTGGGTAACAGTGATAAACTTGACGCTTTTGTCCTAGCCATTAGCGGTGTTGATATTCTTGAGCTGGTTAGGTCGGGTGTATCGGGTCTAGCTCGTGGTGAAAAGTCACTGCGACTTTAGTGTTTATTGGAAGGGTCTTTTGTGCGAGCAAAAAAGGCTCTTTTGGTAATTCATTAACTTAGATTTAAAACCATAGATTTAAAACATAGGTGTAAACATGCAAGTTTCTTACGATAAAGACTGTGACCTCTCTATTATTCAGGGTATGAAGGTCTCCATTATTGGTTATGGCTCTCAGGGCCACGCCCATGCGCTGAACCTGAAAGACTCTGGTGTAGAGGTCACTGTTGGCTTGCGAGCTGGTTCAGCTTCTGTCGCAAAAGCTGAGGCTGCCGGCCTGGCTGTGAAAAATGTACCAGAAGCCGTTGCTGGTGCGGATTTGGTGATGATTCTGACCCCTGATGAATTCCAATCTCATCTCTATAGAGATGAAGTTGAGCCGAACCTTAAGCAGGGCGCTACTATGGCCTTTGCTCACGGCTTTGCCATTCACTACAACCAAGTTGTGCCTCGTGCAGACCTGGATGTCATTATGATTGCACCTAAAGCACCTGGACACACAGTACGTAGTGAATTCACCAAGGGTGGTGGTATTCCTGATCTGGTGGCAATTCATCAAGATGCCTCAGGTAAGGCTAGAAATGTTGCCATGTCTTATGCGAGCGGTGTTGGTGGCGGTCGTACTGGTATTATTGAAACCACATTCAAAGATGAAACAGAAACGGATTTATTTGGCGAACAAGCCGTACTGTGCGGCGGTACTGTCGAGTTGGTAAAAGCAGGCTTTGAAACATTGGTGGAGGCTGGTTATGCCCCTGAAATGGCTTACTTTGAATGTCTCCACGAACTAAAACTGATTGTGGATCTGATGTACGAAGGTGGCATTGCCAATATGAACTACTCGATTTCCAACAATGCGGAGTACGGTGAGTACGTTACTGGCCCTAAAATCATCAATGATGAGTCCCGTGCAGCGATGCGCAAGGCTTTGAAAGATATTCAAAACGGTGAGTATGCCAAAATGTTCGTAACTGAAGGTGCTATGAACTACCCTTCTATGACGGCTTACCGTCGCAACAATGCAGCGCATCCGATTGAGCAGACTGGTGCGAAATTGCGTTCGATGATGCCATGGATTGCCGCTAACAAGCTTGTTGATAAAGATAAAAACTAAGCATTAAAATCAAGTGGCGTGACATCACTTAACAAAAAAACCGCGCTACGGCGCGGTTTTTTTGTTTCAATCTTTGGTGTTTAATACTCTCAGTTACCTTCATCTGACCTGAATTGACGTGTGCTAGAGTCTAGGGTCAGTGTTTTAGGGTCAGTGTTTTAGGGTCAATGTTTAAGGGCTAATGATGGTGGATAACGACAATCACAATATAGATCATGGCGAGGAAACTCCCCAGCCGGTAGTTGGCGACAATTACCAGCCACCTCAACAA
>JBLIJA010000019.1:0-21949 GCA_047635115.1 Porticoccus sp.
CAACTCATTAATTTTAGTTGTCTTCACACTGGTCAATCTTTCACTACTTGTATTGAACTGCCGTGAAAAAAACTGGAGCATCCCTGGCCTACTGGTACCCACCATCGGTGCTTAATTGTGTATCAGTTTTCTCGGCTTTCAGCTATGGAAGTAAACCTGTCATTGCCCAAAAAAATGTACTGTGTTGACATAACTTAACCGGGTACAGCTGAAGCCCCTGTAATTGGACAGAGACCTATACCCAGACTAGGAGACGCAGAGATTCTAATCAAAGTCGCTGCTGCCGGCGTCAATCGGCCCAATATTTTTCAACGAAAAGGTCTGTACTCTACTTACAGAAGGAGGATATAGTGAAGATACCACTGCAATCTAGGATCTATGTCTACCTATCCCCTCGCCACTAAACCTGATTCAAGCTGTAGCACTTCCAGAAACTTTTTTACCGTTTGGCACAATATTTTTTAGCATGCGCTAATAAAGCCCGGTGAAGCACTACTCATTCATGATGGAGCCAGTGGTATCGGCACCACTGCAATTCAACTGGAAAAGGCCCTTGGCTATCGAGTATTTGTCACTGTCAGTAGCGATAAAAAATGTCAGCACTGTTTAAAGATCGGTGCTGAATCGGCCATTAATTATCAGGACCAGGATTTTGTCACTGCTACCAAAGAGTTTACTGATTGCCGCGGAATTGATGTCAGTCTGGATATGGTGGAGAGTAGTGATCATGTACAGAAAAATATTCGTGCTGCCGCGTTTCTGGGCCGAATAATCTCCATCGCATTCCTTCGAGACTCAAGAGTTGATGTGGACTTAATGCCAATGATGCTCAAGCAACTGGTATTAACGGGTTCTACCCTCTGCGCCCGGCCCACAGAAGAAAAAGCTACCATCGCAAAGGCGTAACTGGCTAATGTCTGACCACTATTGGAAAATGGCACTATTTCCTCGGAGATCTTCGCTACATTCCCGATGGCAGATATTGCCGACGCTCACCGAGTAATGGAGAGTAATGAGCATATTGGAAAATTGTATTATTTTTTTCAATTAGCACTTTTTAATTAACCCTAGACCAAGGAACGTTCTCACCCAATGAACAAAGAAACCACGCTGATTTATTCAACGGACACTGGCCGCATAAAGCCAACTAAAGAACCTCAGAAACAACCTAGCGGTGACGGCATAGTTCGTATCCGGCGGGAAGTTAGTGGCCGTAAAGGTAAAGGGGTCTCTACCATCAGTGGTTTGGACTTACCAAACAATGAATTAAAACAACTGGCCAAGAACCTGAAGCAACTCTGCGGCACCGGTGGCTCGGTAAAAAGTGGGGTGATTGAAATACAAGGAGATCACCGGGAGAAACTCCGCAACGAATTAGAAGGACTGGGTCATAGCGTCAAACTGGCAGGTGGTTAAACGATGCCCGTAATCGCCCCCTATGGCAGCTGGACCTCACCCATTGATCCGGAGTTGCTTGCCTCATCATCGCCCTCTTTTTCCTGTCTCAGTAGTGATGGAGACAACCTTTACTGGATTGAATCCCGTCCCTGGGAAAATGGTCGATCGGTGGTAGTTCGGCGCGCCAGTGACGGGGCCATACACGATGTTCTACCATCGCCGCTGAGTGCACGGAGCAAGGTGCATGAATATGGAGGAACACCCTACATTGTCGTAGACGATACACTCTATTTTTGCCTTTATGATGATCAAAGACTTTACCGCCTCGACCTGAGTGAAAACAGCGCCTTGTCGACCCCAGCGCTACCCATCCCCATCACCCCGAATGAGGGCTATCGGTTTGCCGATTTTTGCTATGACAAACTTCACCACCGCCTGATCAGCGTAGCAGAAATCCATACCAACCAATCTGAGCATGAAAACCAGATGCCCGCCAATCAGATTATTGCAATCCCCCTGGATGATTCAATGCAAGTTGTCACTCTATGTAGCGGTGATGATTTTTATGCCTATCCACGGCTCGACAATACGGGCGAAAAACTTTGCTGGATCAGCTGGAACCACCCAGACATGCCATGGGACAACACCACACTTTGGCTGGGATCTTTGGATAAAAATGGTCTTATCTACAATCAAACACCGGTGGTTGGCAACGGCGGAGAAGCGATCTTTCAACCACAGTGGTCCCCTGACAACCAACTGTATTTTGTCTCTGATCGCGACAATTGGTGGAATATCTACCGCTGGCAACCCACCACGGGCGTCGTACCCATACATCCAATGGCTGCAGAATTTGCCACCCCTCTGTGGGTATTGGGTATGTCTACCTACGGCTTTTGCAGTGACGGGACACTGGTGTGCAGCCATACTTGCGACGGAACTTGGCAGTTAAGTACAAAAAAGCCTGAGGAATTGGGCTTTCAGTCTATAGAAAACCAGTACTGTAGTATCACGGATCTCTTTTGTGATGGAGAAAAAGCTTGGCTCGTGGGGGCATCCCCTATCAATAGTGGAGAATTAGCTGAGCTGAACATAGACAACCAGACGCTCAGGGCCGTAACACAAAGCTGCCCTCTCAATATTGATCCAGGCTTTTTTTCCCAGCCAATTCCGATTCATTATCCTACTTCGGATCAAGCCACAGCCCATGCTTTTTTCTATCGCCCCACTAATTCAGACTTTGAAGGTTGCGAAGGAAGCCTTCCGCCACTGATTGTTATTTGTCATGGCGGTCCAACTGGCGCCACCACCACCGCACTGAACCTAAAAATCCAGTACTGGACTAGTCGCGGCTTTGCCGTACTAGATGTCAATTATCGGGGAAGCACTGGATATGGTCGTTGCTACCGAGAACAGCTAAATGGACAGTGGGGTATTGTTGATGTCGATGACGTTGTGGAGGGTGTGAAACACCTGATAGAACAAGGACTAGTCGACTCAGAAAAAATGGCTATTCGCGGTAGCAGCGCAGGTGGCTATACCGTTCTGGCGGCGCTGTGCTTCCACCAACTATTTACAGCCGGCGCTTGCCTGTACGGCATTGGCGACCTGGAAACCCTGGCGAAAGACACGCATAAATTTGAATCCCGGTATCTGGATAAATTAATCGGTCCCTATCCCTCTCAAAAAGCTCTGTATCAGGAAAGATCACCGATTAACCATATCGATCAGTTGCACTGCCCCGTTATCTTTTTTCAAGGGTTGGATGACAAGGTTGTACCACCGCAGCAAGCTCTGGCTATGACCAACGCTCTGCGAGAAAAACATCTACCCGTGGCCTATTTATCTTTTGAGGGTGAAGGACATGGGTTTCGAAAGGCAAAGACAATTAAACAATCACTGGAGGCCGAGCTCTATTTTTATGGCAAAGTATTTGGCTTTGTTCCTCAAGGGAGTTTACCCGTCATACCTATCAACAACCTCTAGGCAACCTAATGAGCAGATACCGGCCACCGGCACCCAAAAGTGCACCCTACATTACACCAGAGGGTGCACGAGTTCTCGAAAAAGAATTAAAATATTTATGGAAAGTGGAACGGCCCGAAGTGACAGCTACCGTTCACGAAGCAGCAAAAAATGGTGACCGCTCAGAAAATGGTGATTATATTTATGGTAAAAAACGGCTCCGAGAGATAGATCGCCGTGTACGTTATCTCAGTAAACGGCTGGATGATATCTCCATTGTGGATCGCATCCCCAGAGATAAAACTAAGATTTTCTTCGGTGCCTGGGTGACCTTACAAGACAGCAACGGCGATGAACAGTGTTACCGTATTGTGGGTGCCGATGAAATCGACCCAAGAGAAAATAAAATTAGTGTCGACTCACCAATGGCGAGCGCTATTCTTGGCAAACGAATTGATGACGACATTAAGGTGAATAATAGCTGCTGTATCATTACAAATATCCACTACGTGCCCATGGAATAGAATAACAATCAACTGTCACAAAAGAATTATGCTGAAGACGCATCAACAGCCAATAATTCAGTAATCGGGAAGTTTTTAAGCTCAACACCAAAATCACCCTCTTCCAGCATCTTGAGAATTAGCACTTCTTTCGCTTCACCTGCTCTATCAAGTTCTAACAAATCAATAACACTAGGCTTCTGAGGTTGCTTTTCACTATTGAGAACAATACTCAACTGTGGAAGTTGTCGATATTTTGGTTCACTCTTCAGCACAATCCCCACACAACCATTGATCAACTCGACAATTGTTCCCGGTTAATATGGCCCAATAGCATGAATAAAATACAGGGAAAAATATTCATCAAACTACTTACCGCGATTGCGATGGATTTGCTGTAATGCCTGCAGAAGAAACTTGCCTTTGGCATAAATTTTTAGACTACTATTAGCATTCATCTTACAGGTCTTCACCTGTTTCAGACCAGTAGGTATTGAGCATGAACCCACCGAGTATTCCCAACACCCACCATAACGACCAACCCCGATCTGACACTGTGAGTAAAACCCAAGCCACACCAAGCATGACCAGTAACGATACCTTAGGCAGCTTTACCTTATCGCTCATTGACAGACCATCATCATAGGGCCAACGCCAGTTAATCAATGGTGCCAAAGCGGCCAATAGCACTCCTAACCAAGCTATATCAAAACCTACGATACCGAAGCTCATTGCACAATAGAATGAGGCGCTACTTAGGGCAGCCATAAGCCAGATATAGAAAAAAATCGAAAATAGCTTCTTCATCCTCATATTGTAACAGCTGGCACCCTCTTTCAATTTATCGAATGCGAAACCACAGAAAAAACACCTTGAATCGACTCACTTTTGACAACGGGGTGAACACTTTTTAACTCGGGTTCAGGCCTCTCATCGCTGGCTAGCGTCAATCCGCTAGCCGCCAAGCTACTAGCATTAGAGCCCCTGGGTCTTTGGTTCTTAAAATGGTGTAGTGGCAATCAGCGTATGCCTGGCAGTGAACCGCCTGCGATGGTTTATAGCGGCCATCAATTTGGCGGTTACTTACTACAACTGGGAGATGGCAGAGGATTATTGCTGGGATAAGTTAGAGAGCCTAAGGGAAAATGGGATACTCATCTTAAAGGAGCGGGGAAAACCCCTTCTTCACACTTTGGTTACGGCCACGCTGTATTCCGTTCCACGATTCGAGAATACCTTTGCAGTGAAGCCATGCACGGGCTTGGTATTACTAGTATCCGAGCACTCAGTATTGTTACCAGCGATGAGCCTTTGTATCGGGAAACACAGGAAACAACGACAATGTTAACTCGCCTGTCGCACAGCCATGTGCGCTTTGGCTTTTTCGAATACTTCAATCACCACAATGAACCAGACGCGGTAAAACAACTAGCCAACCATGTCATTGAGCAGCACTTGCCTGAACTTATCGATCATGAAGATTGTTATCTCCAGATGTTGCGTCACGCCCTCCATAGTACTGCTAGGCTCATTGCTCATTGGCAAGCGGTCGGTTTCTCCCACGGCGCAATGAACACCGACAACATGTCCATTATTGGAAAGACAATGGACTACAGACCGTTCGGCTTTCTAGGCGCCTATAACCCCAACTATACCTGTAACCACTCCGATACCAGTGGCCGCTATGCCTTCAATCGCCAACCTATCATCAGATTATGGAACTATTATGCACTCGCTAATGCCCTTACTAGTCTGTTATCTGCGGAACAGTTGACAGAGGTGCTAAAGAGTACGAGCCACTATTGTTCTTAACATTGCTGGGACTACAACGACGCAAGCTAGGGCTGGAGAAAGCATTGCCCTATGATGAAACCCTTATTGAGGACTTACTCGATAGTTTGGCCAAAAACTAGGTGGACTACACCTTCTTCTTTCGAAACCTTTGCTATTTTTATGCAAGCGACCCTAATAAAGATGTCCTTGATAAAAGCGCCGGCGATGAACCCTTTGTGCACAGTGCGTTTAGGGACCTTTTCTTGGATGGGTCGGCCTGTGACGACTGGATCAAACGTTATCGTCAACGCTTGGCACTTGAACAACGAGTTCCCGTAGCCTGAAGTCAGCAACTTACACTAAGTTTCTCTTCATAAAAAAGCTTGAATCACTTTTTTCTGGCTAGCGTTAATCCATCAGCAATGGGAATCATACTGATATCTACCCTGCTATCCGCTAACAAATACTCATTGAAAGCCCGGATAGCCTGGGTATCCACATCCTGCTTTTGAGCGTCAATCACAGCGCCATCCCAAAGCACATTATCCACAACAATGAGACCACCTGAGCGTATCAGCTGAAAACAGCATTCAAAATACGCTCTGTAGTTTTCCTTATCGGCATCAATGAAGGCAAAGTCAAAGGTTGACGCTAGCCCATCATCGATCAAACTTCCGAGGGTTTCTGTTGCAGGTGCAAGATGTAAATCAATCTTCTGCGATACCCCGGCCTCCAGCCAGTAACGACGAGCAACGGAGGTATAT
Organism: Porticoccus sp.; assembly: GCA_047635115.1. Classification (GTDB taxonomy): domain Bacteria; phylum Pseudomonadota; class Gammaproteobacteria; order Pseudomonadales; family Porticoccaceae; genus Porticoccus. Next base: position 6,404 of record JBLIJA010000019.1, read on the forward strand.
TCTTCACTGATATCACAGGCAGTGATTTTCCCGTTGTCGGGTAAGGCCATTGCCACAGCCAAAGCACTGTAACCGGTGTAAACCCCTACCTCTATAGTCTTTCTAGCACCACTTAACTGGACCAAAAGTGCCATAAATTGCCCCTGCTCAGGAGCAATTTGCATATTTGCTGTGGGGAGGTGTGACGTCTCGTCCCTTAGAGCCTTTAGAATATGCGACTCACGGAGCGATACATTGAGAAGGTAGGTATGAAGCTGATCTGTCAGATTGATACTTTTATTCGACATATAAATACCTGTAATCTAAACCCTATCAATCAAAAGTCTCTACCGAAGATCTATATCACTTCCCCGAACCTAACATCACACCTATCCAACGCGTGTCTTCATCATTTTCCAGTGAAATTTTTACCATAATCGTCAGTGGTATTGAGAGCAGCATGCCCACCGGGCCTAAAACCCACCCCCAAAAAACTAATGATAGAAAGACAACCAATGGTGATAAATTAAGCCCCTTTCCCATCAAGCGGGGCTCCAACAAACTCCCCACAGAAACATTGACCACTAGATAACCTAGGGCGACGAGCCCAGCAGGGAAAGGACCTAACTGAATAAGTGCTAATAAAATTGTAGGTACGGCAGCAATAATAGACCCAACGGTGGGAATAAAATTAAGTAAAAACGCGATTAACCCCCACATCACAGGGTAATCCACTCCAAGTATCCATAACCAAATAAAAACCAAAACTCCTGTTAGTAGACTTAGAAGTGATTTAAGACCCAAGTAACTGTGTACGCTTTCTGAAAATCTCGACAACTCTTGATTGGGAGTTCCTGCATGATTTCTAGCGAATTGAAATTTTTCACTGAACCCCATTTCTTCCGCCAGAATGAAGACAACAGTCAACAATATCATAAAGGCATTGGTCATCACATTACCGAAAGAAGCCAAGGTATTACCGGCCAATTGCATGACAGCACTGGGGTCAAAGCTTTGCTTCATCTGCTCTATATCAAAGCTCATACCGTGATTACTTAACCAATGTAACAAGCCGCCACTCATTTCCTGTAGCCTTGCCTGATATTCTGGTAAGTTCTGGCGAAAATCATTAATAGAAGAACCCACCAGAACACCAATCAACCACCCTCCCAATACCACTAAGCTGACAATCAGAAAAATGGCCAATCCACTAGGTACTTTCTTTTTTCTCAACCAGGCCAGCAATGGTGAGAAAATCAATGCAATAAATACTGAAAGTAAAAAAGGCACCAGTATCGCTTCTGCGGATTTAATGCCTGCAACTACAACTACAAATGCCGCGGCAACAAGGAGCCCCCTCGCCATTGGTGAATATCCCTTGCTCATTTATTCTCTCCAATTAATCCTGCCAGCAACTGGTTTACGTCTTCAATCCCTTTTTCCGTCAAAAAACAACCTGAGCCATCGATATATTCATACTCATTGATGTCATCACAACGCCGGCGGATTGCTTCAAGTTTCTCATTATGTCTGATCGGCATTCCCAGAAATACCTGCCAGTCGTTTTCCGTGGCCCTACCTGCCACAACTAACGTCAGCAACGTGACGAGGTTTTGTTTATCTAATCGGTATACGGGCGTCCCGATCCGAACAAAGGCCAGAATAAAAAGCGCCACAAAGATAAAAGTAAAAAAAAAGGTCAGTAAAAAATTCATAACATCAATATTCGTTAAAGCCCGTTCAATGAAGACGTGTACTTACTCAATATTGAAAGAAGACAGCTCCTGAGTTAACTGTGCAAGTAATACCTTACGTTTTTCACTGTCCTGATCGGCAAGTCGCTCAATATTCGTGGCAATTTTTCGCACTTCATACAACCGCTCTTGAATTACTCCAATACAGTTATTGATCATGACCGCTTCATTTTTAAAAGTATCCTTTTTTCGCAATCTAACTCTAGCCGTCAGATCACCCGCTGCCAGTTTTTCCATCTGACGAACAATCACATAAACAGGGCCAGCAATTTTATGGCTGGAGATCAAACTGCCCCACCAAACACCGCCAATCAATATCACTTCTATAATAGCCAACAGCAATGTTTGTTTCGTGCCAAACGGAAACCCTTGGGAGTTGGATAACACGGTATTAATCATAATAAACAGGTTAACTACTAGTACCGTAACGGCGATTGCCAACAAGGCATACTGGTACTGAAACCCACTGTTGATAACGACCGTACTTCGACGGTTATTCATTGTCTTTCCTCACATTTTTTTCAGCATAATTCATGTACCGTTTGAGGGTGATCTTCGAGATAACACAGGGAATTTATCTGTGGGCTCTCTTGCATCACTGGCATCACCAATGTCAGAGCACAACCCAGACTATTACAACCTTCCCAGTCGAGCAACTGGTTATTCTAGGACATTCCGCCCCACAAACTGATCATACTAAGTTCCAGATAATGGTCATTCAGATCACAAATTGTCGTATCTAGCGTATAAAGTGAGAGCGGCGTTAGTACCGAGCGATAAGAGGCATGAAAGCGAGAGCTGGAATCATTAATGAGAAAGAGGACTATCTGCTATCCAGACAGCCCTCTAAATCTGTTTTCAAAGAATTATTTTCAGGGCAAAATGATCGTTAGAGTTCCTTGGTAGACCGAAATTCGATCTCTGGATATCGCTCTTTCGTGAGCGATAAATTAACTCGAGTCGATGCCAAGTAGGTCAGATGGCCACCGCCATCCAGAGCAACACCGTCTGGGACCTTTCGTTTAAGTTCTTCGACTTTCTTCTGATCATCAGACTCAATCCACCGCGCGGTATAGACATTAATAGCCTCATAGACTGCGTCTACACCGTATTCATCCTTAAGCCGGTACGCAACGACTTCAAACTGTAACTGCCCCACTGCGCCGACAATAATATCGTTGTTGTTGAGGGGGAAGAACACCTGCGTACTACCCTCTTCTGAAAGCTGCTGGATACCTTTCTGCAGCTGTTTCATTTTCATAGGATCACGCAATCGAATCCGTCTAAACATTTCAGGAGCAAAGTGAGGAATTCCGGTAAATTTCAATGCTTCACCGCCAGTAAACGTATCACCAATTTGAATCGTACCGTGGTTATGCAGCCCGAGAATGTCACCGGCCATGGCTTCTTCCACGGTCACTCGCTCACCCGCTTTAAAACCCACGGCATCGACAATGCGCACTTCCTTACCTAGGCGCACATGACGCATTTTCATCCCCTTCGTATATTTTCCTGAACAGACGCGCATAAAAGCAATTCGATCCCGGTGTTTTGGATCCATATTGGCCTGAATCTTAAATACGAAACCAGAAAACTTTTCCTCGGTGGCAACGACCTCACGCTCCATGGTCGTACGAGGCAGTGGAGCTGGAGCCCAGTCTACAAAATAATCCAGCATTTCTCGTACGCCGAAATTCGACAACGCGGTACCAAAAAATACGGGTGTCAATTGGCCGGCCAAAAATAAATCCATATCAAATTGGTTGGTGGCACCTCGCACCAGCTCTATTTCCTCGCGGATATCATCAACGTAGTAACCTAAAAGCTCTGTGGCCTCATCGGAATCCAGCCCTTTTATTTGGATATCATCAGGAATGGTATGCCCCTTGCCTTGCTTAAAGACATGGATGGTATCCGTATAGAAGTTGTAAACGCCCTTGAACTCCTTGCCGCTCTCAATCGGCCAATTGATGGGCGCTCCAGCAATATCTAATACCGCTTCAATTTCGTCCAGTAGCTCTACAGGATTACGGATATCACGATCCATTTTATTGACAAAGGAAATGATGGGGGTGTCCCGTAAGCGGCAAACATCCATCAGCTTGACGGTACGCTTTTCCACACCCTTAGCTCCATCAATGACCATTAGGGCCGAATCAACAGCCGTGAGTGTTCGGTAGGTATCTTCCGAGAAATCCTCGTGTCCTGGGGTATCAAGCAAGTTGACCATTCGGTCTTTATAGAGAAACTGCATAACGGAAGAAGTAACCGAAATACCACGCTCTTGTTCCATTTGCATCCAGTCAGAAGTGGCATGACGGTCACTTTTTTTACCCTTTATCGTCCCCGCCACCTGAATAAGGTTGCCGAATAAGAGTAACTTTTCAGTAATAGTCGTTTTCCCGGCATCCGGGTGGGAGATGATAGCGAAGGTTCGTCTCTTATTGATCTCGTTAATAAAATTGGCGTCAGCCATTGTTTTTGATTCCCGGTCTATACCGCTACTGATACTGGTGAGGTTTACTGATCAAACATTATTTTCATAATGGGCACAGTAATAAGGACACCATTATACAGCTAGGAGTGAATGTATTTCAGCTGACTTATTTTGGCCTGCTGGTGCAAAGGATGCGTGGACTTCAATGTTAGGACAAAGGTAGGTATGGAAACAAGCCTAGACGCCATACGTATGGGCCTATGATGGTCAAGCCCTACTCATACTCTCAATTTCATCTCTCTGAAGCTTGGGTGCGCAATGGCAATCAGTCGATCAATAAGACTCAAACCATGTAGATATGCCACACCATATTCAGTCACCACATAATCCACCTGTGCACGAGATGTAATGACGTCAGCCCTTTGGGATGGCCGTATTTTTGGTCTGGTAGCCCCTGGTTACAACATGGCCAGAGTTATCGTGTCGCAGATTATCGGCGTCGATGTCGCCAGTATCGGTGACGCCCACGGTAAGACACCGGGTGCACTGAGCTATGTTTGCTCCGATGAAGCGAATGAAGTTTATAAACGATTAGTGGTTTCTGAAGAGAACACACGCTTGTTGGGTACCGTGTTAGTGGGTGATGTTGACGCCTAAGGAAACCTACTGCAATTTAAGCTCAATGACATGGCGCTATCGTATAGCCCGTAAACACTGATTGCACCCTCTATGGGTCATGCTTCCATGGGCATGAATGCGTTACCCAACAGGGCTCAAATATGTTCCTATGATGACGTATCCAAAGGGGCTATCGGTGGCGCCGAAGAGCAAGCCCCTGCGACGAAGGGGTGCGACATTTTGTCACATACTCAAAGCCGCCGTGGAACAGTAGAATTGGGTTTCTCAATTCCCTACTGGACATTTTCTCCTTGAAAAGCAGCTCTTTGACAATCACCTCTGCACGGGCTTCGCTGTTAATCGCCGCTTTGGCATCCACGGCTTATGCCGACCATGACCATATCGAAGAGATAAGTGTCACGAGCCAATTACTCTCCCCTACCACCCCCATGATAATGTTCCCCGCAGAGGAACCCGTTATTGATACCGCAGCACTATTGAAAAGGGTGCCAGGAGCAAATATCAATAGTAATGGCATTCTCTCCGGTATTGCTCAGTACAGAGGTCTATACGGTGATCGAGTGAGTATTCATATTGATCATTCACCCATTCTGACAGGTGGCCCTAATGCGATGGACACACCGCTGTCCTACACACCACCAATGCTGCTTAAATCTCTTGAAGTTCATCGAGGTATTATCGCCGTCAGCATCGCGCAAGAGAGTATCGGCGGTCATATCACAGCCAAGCTGGATCGTGGTGAATTTACTGACCAAGACGAGCTCACACTTTCTGGTGGAGTCTCTAACCGCTTTAATAACAATAGTGATGGATTCAGTCATGCCGTTAAATCGGTATTGTCCAATAAAAATCACAAGCTGTCCCTGTTAGCCAGCCACGATGAAGGTGATGACACTCGCATTGGTGACGACGATAAACTTGGCGGCACCCAGTATCGACGTAGCCGCTACGACCTGAGTTATGGATGGCAAAATGATACGACAGGGTTAGACATATATGTAGGGAAACTGGATACACGAGATACTGGTACTCCCGCCCTACCAATGGATATTAAATATATCGACAGCGATATGGTCGGGGCAGATTTGAGTAAAACGTTTGGTGATGTTGTGGTATCTGGACATTTGTCTTACAACCATGTGAGTCATGCCATGGACAATTTCTCTCAACGCCTAGAATCACTGCCCATGCAATTTCGTCGAAACAAAGCCACGGCACACAATACAGCCTGGTCGCTAAACGCCAAATGGCCCCTGTCATTAGATGAAGACTCTAATGGTTTCCTCTCGATTGGTACAGACGGCAATCTAACCGTACATAACGCAATCATTACCAATCCAAATAACACCATGTTTACTGTGAATAATTTTGAAGACGCTGAACGAGATGCTCTTGGCATTTTCACTGAGTGGAAAGGCAGCTTAGGCGCTTGGCAGGTGCAAAGCGGTATCCGCTACACTCGTGTCAGCATGGATAGCGGCCCTATTTCTGCGACAGGTATGATGGATATGAATGTCAACCTTCTCGCGTCGACATTTAATAGTGATAATCTCGACAAATCTTATAACAATATTGATCTGGCATTTAATGCCAGTAGAGTACTGAGCAGTAGCATCATCTTCAATGTAGGGCTGGGCCGTAAAAACCGTGCACCGTCCTATCAGGAACGCTATCTGTGGCTCCCTCTTCCCGCCTCTGGTGGTTTGGCCGACGACCGTAGTTATATCGGCAATCTAGATCTTGATAGCGAAACCGCTTACGAAATGACCACAGGTCTTGAATGGGATTCAGGACGTGCCTGGGCAACCCCACAGATCTTTTATCGTCATATAGATGACTACATCCAAGGTGTGCCGGCTACCAGTATGCTGGGGAATATGGTCAGCACCATGATGAGCGGTAAAACGGCTCTGATGTTCGACAATATCGACGCCAAAATGTATGGCTTTGATATGGGTTACGGTTATCTTCTTTCTGGAAGCTTTAGCTTGGTTGGCTCTCTGAGCTATGTACGTGGTAGGCGCGATGATAGTAATGACAACCTCTACCGAATCGCACCACTGAATAATCAGCTGGCTCTACAGTATGAGAAAAATGAGCTGAGGCTGAAAATAGAATCGGTTCTCTACGCCAAACAAAACAAAGTCTCTGAGTTCAACCAAGAAGAGGTAACCTCAGGCTACGGGACTATCAACCTGACGGGTAATCATCAATTAACGCCAAAACTGTCCATTTCTGGCGGTATAGAGAACCTCTTAGACCACCGTTACGAAGATCACCTAGCGGGCTATAACCGAAATAGTGATAGCGATGTTGCTGCTGGAGATCGACTTGCCGGATCGGGAAGAAATATTTTTGTCGCTTTCGCCTTAAACTGGTAACAGGTTCATCTGATACCATGATGACATGCGAATATATGGCTCTTTAACTATTATCTCAGCAGCAAGGCAAAATCTTCGCCAGCTGAGCATCATCAGGAACATCGCTCTTGTGGGCCAATTATTGGCCCTTCTTTTTTTTAGCCAGATTCAAGATATTGGTTTACCCGTTACCACACTGAGTATTGTGCTGGCTCTGTATGGTCTGGTCATTGTTATCACGTGGTTGCGCTCTTTTCAAAGACCGGCAATTACTGAACTTGAATTCTTCAGCCATTTGTTAATTGATATTCTATTCTTTACAACCTTACTGTATTTTAGTGGCGGCGCCTCCAATCCTTTTGTCTCCTACTATCTCGTGCCTATCAGTATCGCAGCGACCACACTGCCCTTACGCTATTCATGGAGTATTGCTCTGTTATCTCTGGGAGCCTACAGCTGGCTATTAGTGAATCACCTTCCTATCCCGGCACTATCGCCTGCACTTGAACAGGGGAACCACCACGACAGCAATAACAATTTGCACATTTTGGGTATGTGGTGCAATTTTGTAGTGAGCGCCCTATTGATTACCTACTTTGTTACCCGCATGGCCAGTACGCTTAAACAACAGGAAATAAAGTTGGCTCAGCAGCGGGAAGATCAACTCAGGGACGAACAGGTCATAGGTATTGGCACACTCGCTGCGGGGACAGCACACGAACTAGGCTCGCCGCTCAACACCATGAAAATCTTGGTGGACGAGATGAGAGATGAAATTCAGGATGAAAAATCGGATTTCGATGAAGACCTGTCTATTTTGCAAAAACAAATCGAACAATGTCGTACCACACTTAAACAATTGGTTGTTACCGCGGAAACATCAACGGACAGTCAGGAAATCAAACCCATCAGGGAATATTTCGGCAAGCTGCTGGAACGCTGGCAAGTCATGCGGCCAAAAACACAGGCTAATATTCACTACTCGGACAATCTGCCTGAGGGTAATATATGCTTTCACACAACCATTGCTCAATCACTAACCAACCTGCTAAACAACGCCGCAGATGCTAGCCCTGAACGGATTGAGGTGGCGTTATTTTGGGACACAAAAATAGTAGAGCTGATTATTCGAGATTACGGTGAGGGCATCACGCCGAAGCAACACGAAACACTGGGAAAACCGTTTAATTCAAAAAAACCTGATGGCATGGGGCTGGGACTATTTCTTACGCAGGCATCAATTAATCGCTATGGAGGGGAAGTCATCATCAGTCCCGCAGAAGGCAGTGGCACCTTAACCCGGGTAGCGCTTCCATTAGTACATGAATTAGTAATGCCTCAGTCATGAACGAAACGCCATGAGTAAAACGTCATGAGAGCAGAGGCATGAGCCAGAAAACCCTATTAATTGTTGATGATGACTCAACCTTTTCAAGTATTTTGAGTCGAGCCCTAACTCGTCGCGGATACGTTATCTTAACCGCTGAAACTGTGCCAGAAGCAATCCTAATTTGCCAGCAACAGCAACCACAACTGGCGGTGGTTGATCTCAAGTTAGAAACAGAATCTGGGTTGAATCTACTACCTCATCTGAAAGCGGTTAACCCAGATATACAAATGCTAATCCTAACTGGCTATTCAAGTATTTCTACTGCGGTAGAAGCTATCAAAATGGGGGCCGTGAACTACCTCTGTAAACCTGCAGGTGTGGAAGATATTCTCGCTGCTTTTGTTAATACGGCACCAAACCCAAAAGTGAGTATTAAAGAAGCCCCACCATCGATTGATCGCTTGGAATGGGAGCATATTCAGAAAGTGTTGGCAGCAAATTACGGAAATATTTCGGCAACCGCTCGAATACTGGGTATGCATCGTCGTACACTGCAACGGAAGTTGCTAAAGCGTCCCGTAAAAGAATAGACCCTACTATTTCTATAACTCTGTCAGAATACTTCGTTAATCCACCCAAGCCTCTCTTTAATACAACATCAACTAATACATGATCATGCAGGGATTGAATGAATAGTAAAATGGATAACCCTCAATTTCGTACTCGGTAACCCCTTCCCCCTCAAACAGTTTTTACTACCCTATCGACAACCGGAGCTGGTGCCCTTAATTCCGCCTGTCAATGCTCCCACGCCAGCCCCTTTTACTGCAGTACGGCTATCAGCACCTAAGACTCCGCCCACCACAGATGTAGTGGCTTTTTCTGCCGCAGGAACCTGCGCTGCAAAACTACGGAAATCTTCCGTATCACGGTAATACTGATGCATATCGACACCCTGATTATAAATGATGATGCCGGCATTATTCGCTTGTTGAGAATAGTTCCTGTTAGCTCAACCAGATATCACGAACGCCAAAAAAAAATAGTAGAAGCCCTTTATACATAGACTTTTTTCACGTTTCATACAAACAACTCACTGGCCCATATGGCCATAAACGTACCTTATTTGTAATGAACGTATGAGAGTAAAATCGTTGACAGTCATCCAATCTGTTATGGGGTTCGACACATAACAGATTTTGGTTATAACCATTCTTCAGTTGATTGCTTATGGTTATTTCACTCCACTCATGAGGCCACGAACAGCTGCGGGAAGATCTGCTGGTAAAAAGACTAATTTAGAATTATCTGACTGAGCCATTTCGCGCATCGCCTCGACATATTTTTCACCCAATAAATAAACAGCAGGTAGTTCCTTACCCTGGATGCCTTCGGTAACTTTTTCAATGGCTTCTTTGGTGGCTGTTGCTAAAACTACTTTGGCTTCTGCATCACGCCTTGAAGCTTCAAGACGACCATCTGCTTCTAAAATAGCCGCAGTTTTCTCACCATCAGCACGAGTCACTGTTGCACGACGCTGTCGCTCTGCTGCACCTTGCTCTTCCATTGCTGTTTGCATGGTACCGGAGGGGTTGATATCCTGAATTTCTACCGTTTTCAGGGTAATACCCCAGTCCGCAATATCATCAGATATAGAGGCTTTTAGCTTCGTCTTAATCTGATCTCTGGATGACAGAGCATCATCCAATGACATTTCGCCTATAATAGAACGCAATGAAGTTTGCACTAAGGTGCGAATAGCTAGTTCGTAATCTTCCACGCCATAAACAGCTTTCTCGGGTAGGACTATATTTATGTAGGCTACCGCATTGGCAATGATGACCACGTTATCGAGAGTAATCACTTCCTGAGAAGGGATATCCAGCACAATATCTTTAGTGGTGACTTTGTAGGCCACTGAATCGACATAGGGAATAATAATGTTAAGCCCTGGTGGTAGGGTTTTATGGTATTTACCCAAACGCTGGACCACTTGTTTGCTGCCCTGAGGAACTAAACGAACTCCCATACCAATCGTAATAACCGACAATACTAATATTGCAAAAACAACTACTGTTCCTTCCATTTCAAATGACTCCTACTTGCTAGTTTGAGGTACCAATCAGACCCAAAGAACTAAGTCTTAACTGAGACTATATTTAATGTAATTTAACCACGATAAGGGTGTTACCCGAAAAGTCTTTAATAAAAACCCTATCGCCAACCGACACATCATGTTCACAGATAAATTCCCACTCATCTGAACCCAGCACGGGTGTGGTAAATCGAACGATGCCGCGTCTCTCAACCATGGGGGTTTTTATTACTTGCCCAGACTCACCAATAGCAGACTCACGCGCTATACCTGCAGTGGTTTTATCGATCATTTTTGGCTTAAGTGCCTTAAACCAAAACAAAGCAAAAGCACAGGAGGCAAAAATCCATATGGACAGTTGGATAGCGAGGTCCATCGTAGGAAAGAGCCATAGAGCAATACCGACAATAATTGCACCCAAACCAAACCAAAAGATAGTAAAACTTGGCAGAAAGATTTCAACGATTACCAAGCCTATGCCCAACACTAACCAATGCCAGCAAACCAACTCGAACTCCATTAATGGTCTCCATTTTGTTTATCTATGACGGTATTCTTAGGGTTCAATCCTACCACTAAGCCCAACCAATTGGTTATGGACAAGAACCAGCCAATAATGAGAACGCCCACTGAAAGTAGCCTCCAAGATATCATTTTACAGGTCGTAAATACCTGCTGCCAGGCATAGGACAAAATCAGGCAAAAACCTGCTGTTGCTCCCAAACAAAGTGGCAACCGGTGCCGCATCAACTCTGCCATATGAAAGCTTGTTGTATCTAGAATGTAGTCTGTTTTACGTTCCATTATCATTGCCCTAAAAAATTTAGATCACACGTCAAACATTCTAAAAAATCCCCGACTTCAGGGAGAGCTAACACAGTAAACTATCCCGACCAAAGGGCTAAATCTTCTCTCTCAGGCTATTTTTTTGTTAAATATATCACAAATAAATCGTCAAAAAGTTCAATTTCTAACACAAGATTAGGATCGGAAATGCTTAATTACAGACCAAACTGAAAATCAATCGCCATTACAATAGCATTTTCAGTCCCGGAAGGGGTTGGATAATAATTATGGCGTAAACAAATCTCGGCGAACCCGACCTCTTGGTAAAGATGGATAGCTGAAGCATTTGAGGCCCTCACTTCTAGATATAGCCGCTCGGCTTGCTCACAAACAATGACCATCAGATGATCGAGCAGTTGTCGTCCATACCCCTTCCCCTGATAGTCAGGGTGAATGGCAATATTTAGGATTTCTGCCTCTCCGGCCACGATGGTATAAATTGTGTAGCCAATAACCTTGGTCTCTAGCGTCAACACCAAACAGCAATGCTTAGAAACACTCTCTATAAACTGGCTTTCTCGCCATGGGTGAGGTGTGACCTGTTGTTCGATAGCACTGACATGGAGCACATCTTCAGCAACCATAGGGAGAACACTGGGAATAATACTCAGCTTATGTCTCCTAAGCATTTGATCGCTTGCCACGTCTCAGCTTTGGTCTCAGGGTCGTGCAGCATCTCTTGCAAACTTCTCACCACTATAGTTTTGGCGCCACCTGAAATTTCCTCTGTGACACCCACCAAGTCGGAATAGGCCTTTTCTGACGAAGACAATAATTCTGCAGCCAATTCACCCATAAGCAATACCCAAAGAACGCCCCGCTTTGTTACTCGAGCATCCAGAAACACGGACAACATACTACGTGCAGCAGATTTATCCACTTCGCCACCATGGCTCATTGGCCAATCAATTATTTCAGGGGCAGACAAGCCGCCTGATAACCGTCCAATAGCTTTCAAGATATTACTTAGCAACTGGGTGTGTTCTGGTTCTGGATTCACACCTGGTGGAAATTGATTGAATACTAGCAAATCATCAGCAGGCTGCCAGCATGCAAGACGAAAGTTCAGAGCCATAGTTGTCGAGTCTGATTTTCTCTCTGGCACAGGCTCTTTTACTGGAGGAATGACATTGTTTGTCGTTTCACTAACGAGCTCCAGCACGCTAGCCACTTTCTCTTTGACCGAGGAAGTAACCAGTCTAACTTCTTCACTGCCTGGAACTGAATGACTATCTGAAACTGAATAAAATGGCAGCTCAGCAGGCTCCTTGATCCTGGGTAGATATTGAGCAATACCCAGGTTGCTAAGGTACCAGTTTCGCAGCTCTGAATTCACGGCAGCAATCCTAGACGCAGGCCATTTGTGGGTGCAACCGATCAGGACTTTCCAACAGGTTAAGTGCATTCAGATACGCCTTGACGCTAGCAACCAAAATATCAGTATCAGCACCTTGGCCATTCACAATACGTCCGCCCTTACCGAGCCGAACCGTCACTTCACCTTGAGAGTCCGTCCCTGCCGTGACAGCATTCACAGAATAAAGCTTTAGCTCAGTGCCACTCTTGGCAAGCTTTTCTATCGCTTTGAACACAGCATCCACTGGGCCATCGCCATCAGATACTGAATAGTATGACTCGCCCTTGTAATTCAGGGTAAGCTCAGCGTGAGGCAATTGACCAGTCTTGGAGACGATTTCAAGACTCTCCAAAGTGATTTTGTCAGCAATCGACCCTCTAACCTGAACCTCCGACACTAGTGCCTGAAGATCTTCATCGTAAATCTCACGCTTCTTGTCAGCCAGAGCCTTGAAACGGACAAAGGCCTCATTGAGGTCCGCTTTGTCATCAAAGTGAGTGCCCAGCTCTTCAAGACGTGCAGCAAATGCTGCTCTGCCAGACAATTTACCCAATACAATTTTATTGGTGCTCCAGCCCACATCTTCCGCTTTCATTATTTCGTACGTCTCGCGGAACTTCAGCACTCCATCCTGGTGAATCCCGGATTCGTGAGCAAACGCATTAGCACCCACGATGGCCTTGTTGGGCTGTACCGGGAAGCCAGTGATACTTGAAACCAGTCGTGATGTGGATACGATCTGGCTAATATCAATCGCGGTTTCTACTGGAAAAATATCCTTGCGGGTTCTTACTGCCATCACCACTTCTTCCAGTGCAGCATTTCCAGCCCGCTCACCAAGGCCATTGATAGTACATTCCACCTGACGCGCACCCTTCATAACGGCAGCCAGCGAGTTCGAAACAGCCAAACCCAAGTCATTGTGACAATGCACCGAAAAAATCGCTTTGTCTGAATTGGGAACATTCTCAATAAGGCGACCAATCGTTTCCGCATACTCTTCTGGGAACCCATAACCAACGGTATCCGGCAAATTGATGGTTCTAGCACCAGCATCAATAACTTGCTCGATAATCCGGCACATATAATCAAATTCTGAACGACTGGCATCTTCCAATGAAAACTCCACATCGCCCATAAGATTGCGTGCCAATTTCACTGCCGACACCGCCTGTTCTAGCACCTGATCTGGTGACATCTGTAATTTGTACTTCATGTGAATCGGCGACGTCGCAATAAAAGTATGAATACGTCCGGAATTAGCATTTCTTAATGCCTCTGCCGCACGCTCAATATCTAAGTTTATGGTACGCGCGAGACTACAAACAGTGCTGTCTTTTACTGTTTCAGCAATGGCTTTCACTGCTTCAAAATCACCTTGGCTAGAAACCGCAAAGCCGGCTTCAATTACATCCACTTTCAGCTTTTCTAATGACTTTGCCACACGCAACTTTTCTTCTCTGGTCATTGATGCACCAGGGCTCTGCTCACCATCGCGGAGCGTTGTGTCAAAAATAACTAAATGTTGTTTGTCCATCAGTTGCTACTCCAAATATTACGCCCTAACACCAACAAGGGCCGGACAAAAATAATTACGCGAACTCTCCCCGTGACGGGAGGGATTTGCAAATGGGAATAATAAAATTGTGAATAAAACGTATATGCCCCTCAGGGCAGGAGGAAAAGCAGACGAACAGCAGCACAACGAGGCAAGGCGCCTCTCTGAAAAAAAACCGCTTGATGACCACTAAAATTCATTATTTTCACTAACAATGAGTTGTAATAGAGCTTCATTCAAACAGGTTTCAAGCTGTTTGCCAAGCCCCGGTCACATTGAAACTCCTTTACGATACAACAGAGGCGGAAATACTACGATTTTGATGACCTCACCTTTGTCCACACCCAAATCACGGGTGCTGAAAGGCTATAAATCAATGCAAGTAAAAATAAAATTCGTGGCGGATCAATGATAACAATCACCAGGACCATGGCCACAGCAAAAATAACCACAAAGGGGACTTTTCCTTTCAGGTCTAGGCCTTTGAGACTGTGGTAACGAAAATTAGACACCATTAACAACCCCGAAAGAGCCGTCACCAGTGCTGCTACAAATGCTAATTGCGTAGTGGGTTCTATGTCGCAACTACTCCAGACCATTCCAGCAACCAACGCTGCGGCCGTAGGACTCGCAATACCAATAAAATACCGCTTATCTACTATATCCACTTGAGTATTAAAACGAGCCAATCTTAGGGCCGCACAAGAGGCATAAATGAAGGCTGCAGCCCAACCAATTTTGCCCACTTCATTCAGTATCCAGGAGAATGCCACAACTGCCGGAGCCACACCAAAGGAAACCATATCTGACAGACTATCGTATTGAAGCCCAAATTCACTGGATGTATTGGTCATACGGGCTACAGTTCCGTCAAGACCATCAAAGATCATTGCGACAAAAATAGCGATGGACGCTGCCTCGAAGTTGCCATCCATACCCGCCAAAATAGCGTAAAAACCAGCGAACATGGCGCCAGTAGTGAACAGATTTGGCAATAGATAAACGCCTTTGTGCCGAGTTTTCTCTTGTTGAGGTGGCTGGTAATTGTCGCCAACTACCGGCTGGGGAGTTTCCTCGCCATGATCTATATTGTGATTGTCGTTATCCACCATCATTAGCCCTTAAACATTGACCCTAAAACACTGACCCTAGACTCTAGCACACGTCAATTCAGGTCAGATGAAGGTAACT
>JBLIJA010000020.1:0-21062 GCA_047635115.1 Porticoccus sp.
GGATGATTTTAATCACACAGCATCTGAGCCTCGTCAGCAAGCAGAAGTACAACAATCGCGTATTCAACATTTGGAACAGGTTTTACGTCGGCTGACAGAGCGACTCGAGAATGTACAGAGTGAATATCAGGGTTTGAGTGACAGCACTGTACAGGAAGAAATTTCGTTATTACAAGAACAGTTGGCGGAGGTAGATCTGGCCTCCGAGGAAAAGAAAAACCATCTCGACACTATTACTGAGCAGATGGAAAGTTCGCGCAATCAAGGGCGACAGGCCGCTGTTCAGTTGGATAAGTCACGCACCACATTACAGACCTTGCTAGGTCGAAAAGCTTCTTTGGAAGCCCTGCAACAAGCTGCCCTGGGTGGCGAAGGTGATCAACAACAATGGCTTGTGAGTAATCAGCTTGAGAATAAACCACGACTAGCCGAAACCCTTAAGGTGCAGCCCGGTTGGGAAACAGCGGTAGAAACGGTATTAGGCGGTTATCTTCAGGCTATTTGTATCGAGAATCTAGGTGGTCTCAGTGGCCAGTTGGATGCGTTTACTCAGGGTGAATTGGTCTTGGTGGATAAATCATCGGGTAACTGTTCCCACACTGAACCAGCTAAAGCACTCTCCAGAATGGTAGAAGGTGAATATTCTGCAGCGCTCATCAGTGGTATCTATGCTGTGGATGATCTCAGTACGGCTCTGGTCTTGCGTGAAAAGCTGGGCGCGGCTGAATCGGTGGTAACACGAGACGGCCTTTGGTTGGGCGCTAATTGGCTGCGAGTCGCACGTGATCAGGATGCTAGGGTTGGGGTTCTGAAACGGCGGAAAGAACTGGAAGAATTAGATGCTGAATTAATTGGCTGCAGAGAAATAATTACTGGATTTGAACAGCAAAAAAATACTAACGAAAAACAACTTCGCGACTTAGAATCTCAGCGTGAAGTGATCAGCAGAGAAGTAGCTGAGCAACAACGTCAATACGCAGAGCTGCGTTCCAAGCTCAGTGCAAGCCAAATGCAGGTTGAGCAGTTTGCAGCCCGTCGAGAACGTGCCAACAAGGAATTAACGGAAGCTAAACAGCAGCAACAGCTAGAACAGAAGAATCTGGCTGAGGCCCGACAGTTATTATCCGATGCCATTGAAATTATGGGGCAGGACACCCAGCGTCGTGAAGAATTATTGGATCAGCGAGATGACTATCGTTCGGTTTTAGATCAGACTCGGCAAAGCGCCCGGCAGGACCGTGACCGCAGCCATGAGTTGGCCATGCGAGAAAAATCAGTGAGTACTCAGCTGCACTCCATTCGTGAGGGTATTAGCCGCTTGGAAGTTCAGGTTGCCAGGCTGCAAGAACGCCAAGAACAATTGCGTGAGTCCTTTAATCAGGACGAAGACCCGACTTTGGAACTAAAAGAACAGTTGGCCGGCCAGCTGGAAGTTCGATTGGGTGTTGATAAGGAATTGGCTGATGCGCGCCGTGCTGTTGATGCCGTTGAGCACCTGATGCGCGAGGTCGAAAAGAATCGTAGTGTGCTTGAGCAAGCTATTCAGGAACAGCGCACCCTACTTGAACAACAGCGGTTAGTAGCACAGGATCTTGCTACTCGCAGTAAAACTATTGAAGAGCAGATCAGCGAGCATTATTTTGATTTGGATCCACTACTTGATTCTCTCCCTGAGGATGCTGATCCTGCCCAGTGGGAGCAGATACTTGAGCGACTTGGGCAGCGAATTCAACGGTTGGGGCCAATAAATTTGGCGGCTATTGATGAATTTAAGGTGGAGTCAGAGCGCAAGGACTATTTGGACGCGCAAAATGCCGAGCTGGAAGATGCACTGGAAACACTAGAAAGTGCTATTCGTAAAATTGACCGAGAAACACGTACCCGTTTCAAAGAAACTTTTGACCGTATCAACGGATCGCTACAGGAGCTGTTTCCGAAACTATTTGGTGGCGGGCATGCCTATTTGGAGTTGACTGGTGAGGACTTGCTGGATACGGGTGTCACTATCATGGCGAGACCCCCAGGTAAGAAAAATACCACTGTTCATTTACTCTCAGGGGGAGAGAAAGCGTTGACGGCAATTTCCTTGGTGTTCTCAATTTTCCACCTCAATCCCGCACCCTTTTGTATGCTGGATGAGGTCGATGCGCCACTGGATGATGCTAATGTGGCTCGCTATGCTCGAATGGTGGAAGAAATGTCTGCCAAGGTACAATTTGTTTATATCTCCCATAATAAGATTGCCATGGAAATGGCAAATCAGCTGATGGGTGTCACCATGCTCGAAGCGGGTGTTTCACGGTTGGTCAGCGTTGATGTAAATCAGGCTGTAGCGTTAGCGGAAGCATAGCGAGATGATAAAGGCTGCGTTGTTTCAGGGCTGATACATAATTATTCAATTAGGATTAAAAATTTATAGGTTTGATGAAAGATGGAATTTGGTGCTCGCGAAATGATGATTACTTTGGGTGCTCTGGTGGTGTTGGCTATCATGCTCGATGGGATTCGTCGCATTCGAAATGCTCGTTATGACAAAATTCATATGCCGCGACGTAAGCAGCCGATTTTTGATGATCGAAATCTCGATGATTACGGTAGTGAATTACCCCGTGGCGGTTCGCGGGTAGTGAGTGTTCGTGATGAGGCAGGTGTGGCAGAGGTTGGTATAGCAGTCAAAGAGCTTGCTGAAGCCAATAAACCTAAATTATCGATACTCATGCAGGAGCCGGAGCAGCCCAGCCTCAATCTTAATGAACCTGCCGATACCGATGACAGCGTCAACGTCGAAGAACCTAATAACGTCACTTTGAGAGAGAGAGAGGAACGACCAAAATCCAAGGAAAAATTGCCTGTAGCCAGTGTTGTGGTGTTGCACTTGATGGCTCGAGGGGGTGAATACTTTCCAGGTGATAAACTATTGGAGTCTCTATTGAGTCAAGGTCTGCGCTATGGCTCTATGAAAATATTTCATCGTCATACCGGTGAAGACGGTTCTGGACCTGTCATGTATAGCGTGGCGAACTCGGTTAATCCAGGCACCTTTGATCTGAACAGTATGGACCAACTACTTACGCCGGGAATTAGTCTGTTTTTTGCTATGGAAGATGTTGAAGATCCATTTGCCACATTGAATAGTCTACTTTCCTCTGCCAAGAAAATTGCCATTGATCTAAGTGGTGAGCTTAAAGATGAAACTCGCAGTGCCTTGACCAGGCAAACTGAAGATCACTACCGTCAACGTATTACCGACTTCAGTCGAGCCCAGCTGTCCGGAATTGAATAATGGTGGATGTTGATCCTGCAACTCGTAAGGAGGCACTTGTCCTTTGCGAAGAGCTTAATCGTCATAATCACCGATATTATGTGCTAGATAATCCCACTATTCCCGATGTCGAATACGATCGGTTGATACAACGGCTTCAACGGATTGAATCCCAGTACCCCTCGTTAAAAACTGCTGACTCTCCAACCCAGAGAGTAGGAGGGGAACCGTTAGCATCATTTAAATCGGTTACTCACGAAGTGCCGATGTTGTCTTTGGATAATGCTTTCAGTGACGACGAGTTACTGGGTTTTGATCGTCGTGTTACGGAATGGCTCAAACTATCTGGGTCATTGGAGTATGTCTGTGAGCCGAAGTTAGATGGTGTGGCTGTCAGCTTGTTATACCGGGATGGGGTGCTTGTACGCGGTGCTACTCGTGGAGATGGTGCTACGGGCGAAGACATTACTGAAAATGTTCGGACTATCAATTCAATACCTTTAAAGCTACGGACGAATTCACCTCCACCTTGGTTGGAAGCCCGGGGTGAGATCTATTTACCTCGAGCCGGGTTTGAAAAGCTAAATACAGAAGCTCGGACATTGGGGGAGAAGCTTTTTGTTAATCCGAGAAATGCCGCAGCAGGAAGTCTTCGCCAACTGGATTCAAAAATAACCGCATCTAGGTCACTGGAAATGGCGGCCTATAGTTTGGGGCGTATTGAAGGATTGGTGCAGCCGGAAACTCAATCAGAAACGCTAGAGCTGTTAAGACGTTGGGGTTTTCTGATAAACCCTCACGTTGAGGTGGTTGCTGATATTGATGGTTGTTTTTCCTATTACCGAAAAATGGCAGGCATTCGTGATCAATTGCCTTGTGATATTGATGGCATCGTGTACAAGGTTAACAATATCGTTCTACAGCAACGGCTTGGCTTTGTGGCTCGCGCTCCACGCTGGGCCATTGCCAGAAAATTCCCCGCTCAAGAAGAGATGTCGCTCTTAAAAGAAGTGGAATTTCAGGTGGGTCGTACTGGGGCCGTCACACCTGTTGCACGGCTTGAACCGGTGTTTGTAGGTGGCGTGACCGTGAGTAATGCCACATTACATAATCAGGATGAGGTGGCACGATTAGGCATCAAACTTGGGGATACGGTGATTATTCGTCGTGCCGGCGATGTAATTCCTCAAATAGTCAGTGTTGTACTCGAAAAACGTCCTGTGAATGCTCGGGATATTGTCTTTCCAGACCATTGTCCTGTTTGCCATTCACCAGTAGAGCGAGTTGAAGGAGAAGTGGTTGCTCGTTGCTCCGGAGGACTTATTTGCTCGGCACAACGTAAGGAAGCCATTAAACATTATGCCTCTCGTAAGGCGATGGATATCGAAGGGCTGGGGGATAAGCTGGTCGAGCAATTAGTGGATCAAGGATTAGTGCATTCTGTTGATGACCTTTATCGGTTGCAGGTAGAGCAGTTGGAAGGGCTTGAACGCATGGGAAAAAAATCAGCACAAAATTTGTTAGCCTCATTGGATGCATCGAAAGAAACAACATTTCCCCATTTTTTATATGCATTAGGCATCCGTGAGGTTGGTGAGGCCACGGCCCGTTCCCTTGCACAGCACTTTGGTAGTTTGGCGTTACTCTGTTATTCGACCCGGGAAGACTTACTTGAAGTGACTGATGTAGGACCTATTGTGGCTCACTTTATTCATGAGTTTTTTCAGAAAACAGACAACTTATACGTCATAAAACGGCTTAAAGAAGCGGGTGTTCACTGGCCGGCTATCATGCCTCAGGATCGACAGTCAACACCCTTGTCTGGTCAGACATGGGTGTTGACTGGGTCCATGGATACGATGTGGCGAGCAGAGGCCAAGGAAAAACTCCAGCAATTGGGTGCAAAGGTAACTGGAAGCGTCTCTGCTAAAACAAGCTGTGTGGTATTCGGTGCGGATGCAGGCTCTAAGCTTAAAAAGGCTAAAGAGTTAGGTGTGTCGGTATTGAATGAGGCGGAGTTCTTGGCGATGTTGACGGCGAATGGTTTGTTATGAGATGCCCATGTATCAAAGCCCCAAGTCTCAATATAAAGATACCTCTAATTGATTTCATTGAAATCGATCCTTTCTATTTACCCTTCAAATCACTTGGGTCTGTAAAGGTGCTATGGCTATTCTGAAATGAATAACAGAGTGCCAAAGAATAGGCCCAAGGACACTTTCCGTGCCTATCTAGAGGGCGTGGGGGTTAGTTCCCTAGCTCAGGGATTACAAATTGTATTATTTCCCTGGCTGTTGGTGGGTGTGTTGGACGAGTCGGCCGAACGGGTTGGCTACGCTCAGATGACATTAATGCTGCCTCAGTTGTTATTCATTCTTGTGGGTGGTGTGGTTTCAGATAACCGCCCACTCGGTCAGTACTTATTCCGTTTATATATGCTGTACAGCATTCCCTGCCTTATCTTGCTGGTGTCTGTCTGGCAGGGGTGGTTATCTTTCGGATTGATGCTGTTCTTTGGTATCTGCTTCGGCTGTATTACCGCCTTTGTTCAGCCTGCCAGGGAAACGCTCTTATCTCGTGTTGTAGACAGTCAGCTCCAGAAAGCGGTAGCCAAGGCATCATTTGTCCAGTTTTCGGCACAAAGTGTTGGCATTATTCTGGCGGGTTATCTGGATGAAATCGGTTTGTTGATCCTTATTTCTTTACAAATAGTGTTGTTCGTGACATCGGGCTGTTTGCTTCGAAGATGTCTTGGTGCCGTACCGGGTGAGCTTGAGAAAAAAAATCGTTCCACATGGAAAGATATGGTGTCCGGGCTAGAGTTGGTTTGGCAAGATGAACGTTTACTTCAGTTAATGATGATAGTCGCTGCTACGGGATTTTTGGGGTTCGGGCTTTATTTGGTCGCCATGCCGATATTGACTAGAGAGGTCTATCATCAAGGTGTGGCATTCTTTGCCTGGATTCAATTTAGCTTTATGTTTGGCGTTATCATGTCTAACGTATTTAGCATTCGATTTTCTGGTCGTTTTTCTCAGCCAGGGCGAGTGCTCCTCATTAGTCTGCTGATTCGTGGGGGCTTTCTGGTTGGTATAGCTATGCATCCTCCCTCATGGCTATTGTTTCTATTGGTGCTGTTGTGGGGTGTTGCTTCAGGAGTAGCGATGATGCTGGGCCGATCCATGATTCATGAGGCATCTCCTCAGACTTATCGGGCCAGAGTAGTGTCTGTATATCAGTTGGCTGTGTTCGGGGCTGCACCCATTGGTGCATGGGTCAGCGGCCATACCATCGCCGTGATTGGTGTTTTGCCCGCAGTTGGTGTGCTGGGAGTAATCACTATATTGGTCGCGATTTCGGCTATGGTTTTTAGCAACTTATGGCAGCCTGTGAAATAGGGATATTGCTCGGAATATCTAGCGTTATCAATTTTGTTCATCGCGTTAATAGTTGATTCAAATCTATTTGTTAGAGCTGATTACGGAAAGCCAGTAATGCAGCCGTGACGGCGACGTTAAGCGATTCAACACCATTGCTCATTGGAATGCGGATTTGTGCACTACAGAGTTCGGCGATCTTTTTAGATACGCCTTCAGTTTCATTGCCCAGTACATAGACAACGGACGATTCTGTCTGAAACTCACTGAGCAATTGCGCGCTCTGGCACGACAGCGTGCAGCACGTGGCGCCTTGTGCGGCTAGCTTGGGTAATGCTTGCTCTAGGCTATCGCAGTGTATGAGCATGCTTTTAAACAGGGTGCCCGCACTTGCTTTGATGACCAGCGCAGAGATAGCGGCAGTCCCTTGTTTGGGAAGTAATATGCCATCGCATGGGCTTGCAGTGACGGACCGAATAATCATTCCCAAATTCTGAGGGTTCGTAATGCCATCTAGAGCAATCAGGCTGTAGTTTTCTTTAGGCGGATTGGCCAGAAAATCATCCAGTAGTTGGTGGTTGGGGCATTCAAGGTCGGCAGCGACCCCTTGGTCCTGTTTGCCATTACGTGATATCCGGGATAGTTCTTGGCGGTTGTGATAGATAATCTCCACACTACGCTTTTCAGCCAGATCAATAATTTGTTTGATAATGCCCCCTGGCTTATTCGAATACGCTAGATGTATGCGATAGCAGGGGATGTCTCTATTCTCCAGTGCTTCGATAACCGGCTTGCGGCCATAGATAGTGAGAAGTCTGTCGAAGAAACGTTTGCGCTGTAGGTGGTCACCCGAGTCGATCACGTGGGGCATGGTTTTAAGTCCAGAGAAAGAACGGGTTATTATACGCACATGGTGGAATTAACGGATAAACAGTTGGCTGGTTGTCGTCAGTTACTGATACAGATACGCGATGAGCTTCGAGTGTTGCTCGATATTTCTGCTGAATCGAGTGAAGCAGTTACATTGGATCAAACCACGGTGGGGCGGTTATCGCGGATGGATGCCCTGCAACAGCAGCAGATGTCCAGTGCCTGCCGGGCCGGCTATCGTAAGCGACTACTTTCTGTAGAATATGCCCTGTCTGCACTGGGTCAGGATGAATATGGTTGGTGTGAAGGTTGCGGTGAAACAATTGATATCAGGCGCTTGGCAGTACGACCTGAGTCTTGTTTGTGTGTTGCTTGCCAAGAGGCCAGTGAAGAGTAAGAGCTGGCTTGGTAGGTTTTATCTTGAGTAATAAATCAGTTTTTACTTTTCAAAATAGAGTTATATGCTCGGACTGCTTTGTCCAACCCCAGAGCAATGGCATCCACGGTTAGTGCATGACCAATAGATACTTCTGCCAACCCAGGTATTGCAGAAAATTTTTCCAGATTAACCAGGCTCAGGTCATGCCCAGCGTTTACCCCAAGACCTAAATCTTGAGCAAGTGAAGCCGCTATATAGTGTTGCTGAAAGATGGACTCAAGTTTTTTAGGGTCTCCCCAAGCTTCGGCATAGGGGCCGGTATAGAGTTCGATTCGGTCAGCCCCCACTTGTTTGGCAAGTTCAATCTGAGCTAGATCAGGGTCCATAAACAAGCTCACGCGGATGCCGTATGACTTTAGTCTCTCAATAATTGGTGCCAGATTATCTCCAGTCTGGGTGAGGTCGAATCCATGGTCAGAGGTGAGCTGGTTGTCGTTGTCTGGTACCAAAGTACATTGATCTGGACGAGTTTCTTCTGCTAATTGAAATAACCCTGGGTAGCTCCCATTTTCTTCCGCAAAAGGGTTTCCCTCGATATTGAATTCGATATCATCAAGAGGTGAGGTCAGTTGGCTGAGTTGGCGCACATCATTGGGTCGGATGTGCCTCTGGTCAGGGCGTGGGTGCACGGTTATACCGTCAGCTCCATTGGCGATGCACACTCTCGCGTGCTCTACCACATCTGGGTAATTGCCCTCACGAGAGTTGCGAATGAGAGCAATTTTATTGAGGTTGACACTGAGAGAAATACCCATGTGGTTACTCGCTGTCAACGACCTCCGCCTTTATGATGATGATGGGTGTATCGGGTAGGTTGGCAAAGGGTCCTGCAGCCTTTGTGTATACGTGAGATATTTTGTCAGCGACATTTGCGCCTTGAACGACCTTACCAAAGACGGTATAGCCTGGCTGGCCATTTCGGGCATTGAGACTCCAATTGGTGACAACATTAATATAGAACTGAGCTTTGGCGCTGTTGGGGTCAGTCTGTCTCGCCATTGCAATCGTGCCCTTCTCATTCTTCAAACCATTGAGGGACTCATTGATCACTGACTCTCGATCAGGTTCGCGTGCCGAGAGGCTTGGAGTAAAGCCTCCAGCCTGAATCATGAAGTTTTCCATCACTCGATGGAAAATCAGGCCATCATAGTAGTTGTTTTGTACATAATAGAGGAAGTTTTCTACAGTTTTGGGGGCCTTGTTTGGATAGAGTTCCAGCCGGATATCACCTTGGTTTGTCGTGAGTAATACCTGAACCGGTGTTGAAGTCTCGGCCTGTGCTACTGCCAGAAAGGTTGTTAGAAATAATAAAGAAAAAAGTCTCTTAAACATTAGCCCCACTCCGAAAAACTTTTGCGACGTCTTAATCGCGGAATAATTATGGTTAGCAACGCACCTGCTATCACAGCAAACACCCCATAGAGAAACCAAGTGTTTCGCTCTCTATTACTGAGTTGTTCGTTTGCCGCTTTAAGTACATCGATTTCACTTTGTAGCATGCCATTTCTTTCAAGCAAGGCTTGATTTTGCTGATTTATAGATATGGCATTAGATGAGATTTTTTTAATGGTTTTTAGTTCACTCGTTACTTCGTTGCTTGTTGATTGCGTTGAATGAAGCTCTGCGGACAGTCCAGTATTAGTTTGTTTTAGGACTTGTACTTGTTCTGCGAGCTGGTTAGCTTTGTATTCTGCGATGCCCAGTTTTGCTTCCATGCTGGTGATACGGTCGCGGGCCACAGGCGTATTTTGTAAATAGTGGGAGGGCATCCAGCCATCCAGTCCACCCTGGGTAGTAATGTGGGTCCAGCCATCGTCATTGGTTTCAATGAGATTTAAGGCTGTACCACTTTTTATACCTCGGTGAAGAATAGAGCAGCGTGAGCAGGGTGATTTCCGAAGCGGCACCCTGTATTCGTCAGAGATATAGACAGTTTGTGCTAGAAGTGAGCTGCTAAATAGGGCGAAGACAGCCGCCAACAATATCCTCATAGTTATCTCATTATGTTCATGATTCTTTTGTTGGCGCGCTGCTTAATTCTTGTGTTTCTCTTTTTATCGAATAGTTGATAAAAAAAGGACTAGGCAGCAGGTTATGGAAGTACTTTTATAAAGGGCTTAACAGTGACCTGAGCATAGACCCCTCCCTCGATATAAGGGTCTTCATCTGCCCATGCTTGGGCAGCATAAAGAGAATTAAACTCTGCGATTACTAAACTTCCAGTAAAACCGGCATCGCCAGGGGTGTCTGAGTCGATGGCAGGGTTTGGGCCAGCAAGTAATAACCGGCCCTGATTTTTTAATTCTTCCAGACGTGCCAAATGTGCTGGGCGGGCAGCCAACCGTTTTTCAAGGCTGTTCTCAACATCCTGGCTGCTAACGGAATACCACATCAGCTTACTCCTTGTGTTTGTCGTGATGGTGAATAACCTCTTCCAGTTTGAGGCCAGTTAGCTTAGTGACTCCCCGGAATAAATAAAAGAGAGCCCCCATGAGAACCAGCATGGCTGGTATAGCAATGACAGGAAAGCTCAGTGCCGTCATTTTTCCTAATTGCTCATTGAATTCAACTGTT
Organism: Porticoccus sp.; assembly: GCA_047635115.1. Taxonomy (GTDB): domain Bacteria; phylum Pseudomonadota; class Gammaproteobacteria; order Pseudomonadales; family Porticoccaceae; genus Porticoccus. The sequence continues at coordinate 10,523 of JBLIJA010000020.1, forward strand.
CCTGGCTGGCTGGTGATCAAAACCGTGGCAAGAATGTAGTTGAGGATTGATGAAAGGAAAAAAGATCCGGCTACCAGCAAAGAAGCATTAGCAAGACATTTTTCGAAGCTCTTGTTGTTGCCATTTTCGTCAAGGGCTTCGGCGATACGATCTGTTTGTAGGATTTTGTCGTTGTATAAAAACGTTTTTACCAGTGGGTAAGGTGTTTTCAAAGAAACAATGGTGGCTAGCCCAAATATTGCCGGAATAGTTGCTTCCTTTATGGCGATATAGACGGGATCGAGTTCCATAAGGCTGATGCCACCAGTGAGTAGAATGCTGACAACACCCAAGATGGAGAAAAAATTAAGCCTTTTCAGAGTCACAAAATCTTTAAGCCCGTAGATCACAGGGAATGCCAGTGCAATCACAATAGCCATACGGGTGCCTAGGTAGTCATCGCCACTCAGCTTGGTCAAGATAAGGGTTGGAATGATGATGTTAAACGCAAGGTTTAACAGCAAACTTTCACTTTGGCCGTTTTTTGTACACTGTGGTTTCTGTGGTTTCTGTGTGTCCATCAGGCGTTACGGCTTTTTTTGTAAGGGTGTAGGTGGGTTATTGTAAGGCAATAGCAGGCAGTAATCGAGAGCGAGCGTACTACTTAAGATTGACTTGGTTGCGGGAGCGTTAATGGCGGCAGAAGCGCTTATTCGATGGAATCACTCGAGACACGGTCTCATTATGCCCGATATATTTATCCCTTTGGCTGAAGAATCGGGGCTTATCTACCAAGTGAGTGATTGGGTGTTGATCAGGCCTGTAAGCAACTGCAGATATGGAGTGACAGTGGGCATGGTTTAAAAGTTGCCATCAACATGTCGAGCAAAGACATTCAGTCAGAGGGATTCAATGACAAGCTGGCTAGTGTTATTGATCAGTATAAAATCGCACCAAACAGGTTGGAAATAGAAATTACTGAAAGCACTATAATGGAGAATCCAGAAGACCTTGAGGGTGAGTTGGACGCCATGAGGGCAATGGGGCTAACTCTAGCTATTGATGATTTTGGTAGTGGCTTTTCTTCGCTTAATTATCTAAAGCGATTGCCAGTTAATGTGTTGAAGATAGATCGATTGTTTATTAAAGATTTAGAAGAAGATGAAAGCGATAGGGCTATTGTTACAGGCATCATTGCGCTAGCGTCAAGTTTGTGACTCGATACAGTTGCTTAGGGTGTAGAGACTGAATATCAGTATAATTTTCTCCAAACGCTTGGGTGTGATACTTGCCAAAGATATTATTTCAGTAAACCGGTCTCGGTTGTTGATTTTGAAGAAAAGTACTTGAAGCAAGTTGTGACAGTCTAAGTAGTAATTGCTCTGCGTTTTGGGGTTTTTGCGATCTAAATTCTATTGTTTTGTTCTTCTCCAGGCATCCTTGTGTGTGATAATTGTGTCTTCTATATAGTGCGGTATCATCATGAGTCAGTTTTTCTCTATACACCCGAAAAATCCACAGCATAGGCTCGTCCGGCAAGCGGTTGAAATCGTGCGCAAGGGGGGGGTCATTGTTTATCCAACGGATTCGGCCTATGCCCTTGGATGTCATGTCGGTGATAAAAAAGCACTGGATAAGATCCGTCAGATAAGGCAGCTGGATAAAAATCATAATTTTACGCTGATGTGTCGCGATTTATCGGAATTGTCTGTCTACGCCAAGGTGAACAATCAGATGTTCCGGTCACTAAAGGTGCACACCCCGGGACCTTATACTTTTATATTGGAGGCAACGTCAGAAGTCCCTCGTAGATTAATGCATCCCAAGCGGAAAACCATCGGTTTGCGTGTTCCCGAGAATGCCATTGCGCTGGCCCTGCTCGAAGACTTAGGTGAACCTATCATGAGCGTTACCTTGATCATGCCGGGTGATGAATACCCGCTAACAGACCCTTATGACATCCGAGACCTATTGGAGCATCAAATAGACTTAATTGTTGAAGGCGGCTACTGCGGGCTTGAGCCGACGACAGTAGTTGATCTCACCGGAGAGGCACCTGAAATGATTCGCCAAGGAGTAGGTCGGTTCGATGATTTTCAGGTTTGATTATTCTTTTATGGCATGGTTAACCGCACCTATACCCATTGATCACTGCTATTCAAGGCAAGAGTTCGATCATTCAATCATGATGGGTTCTAGCTGGTTGTCTTGGAGAAACGCAGTATAATAGTGCTCTTTATCAAGTGCTGACTAGATCATCTATGTCCACGGAAGCTATACCCCAAGAGGCTGAAGAAACTAGCCTAATAACAGAGGTTGTCACTACTTCTCGACCACTGCAGGAGGAAATGCCTTTTGCTGTGGTCATGGGTCGAGAAATTACAGCGCTTCCCAGAAATCTGTATATCCCGCCTGAGGCACTTGAAGTCTTTCTTGAAGCATTTGAGGGCCCGCTCGATCTACTCCTCTATATGATCAAGCGTCAAAATTTGGATATTCTTGAAATTAATGTGGCCGAAATTACCCGTCAGTACATGGGGTATATCGAGATGATGGAAGCCATGCAGTTTGAGCTGGCTGCAGAATATCTATTGATGGCAGCAATGCTGGCTGAAATAAAATCTCGAATGCTACTACCGCGACAAGTCATCGATGAAGACGAAGATGATCCTCGAGCTGAATTGATTCGACGACTTCAGGAGTATGAGCGTTTCAAAAAGGCGGCTGAGGATGTTGATGTTTTACCGCGTCTTGGTCGAGATGTATTTTTAGCCACCGCAAAAGAGCCAGACCGCAATAGGGAACGGCCTCAGCCAGATGTTGCTATGCAAGAACTTCTATGGGCTCTGTCTAACGTGCTTCACCGGACTCAGATGTATGAGAGTCACAAGATTCAACTGGAGAGGCTTTCTACACGAGAGAGAATGTCCCAGGTGTTAGAATCGTTAGCAGGCAAACAATTTGTACCTTTTGTTAGCCTGTTTAAGTTGAGTGAGGGAAAAATTGGAGTCGTAGTAACCTTTTTGGCGATAATGGAATTAATCAAAGAATCACTCGTAGAATTTGTACAGAGTGAGGCTTATGGGGCAATCCATGTTAAGGCTCGTTTGTAGAGCTGTGAATACAGAGATTGAATAGCAAAGACAATGGACAATGATCAGATAAGAAAAATTATTGAAGGTTCGCTACTGGCAGCGGGGCGATCTCTAGACATTACCCAGATCGAAGCGCTGTTTGATACATTTCAAATTCCGCCTCGTGATCAGATAACAGTTGCGCTCGAGGAAATTGATGCCGATTGTGCTGGTCGTGGCTTTGAGCTAAAGCAGACCGGTAGTGGCTACCGGTTCCAAGTGCGTCAGGAGCTGTCGGAATGGGTTAATCGACTGTGGGATGCAAAACCCAAAAAATATTCCCGAGCACTACTGGAAACGTTGGCATTGATTGCTTACCGTCAGCCAATCACCCGTGGCGATATTGAAGAAATTCGGGGTGTGTCAGTTAGCTCTGAGATCATTAAAACACTACTTGAAAGAGAGTGGGTGCGGGTGGTAGGTCATAGAGATGTTCCTGGCCGCCCGGCTCTTTATGCTACAACACGACAGTTTCTGGATCACTTTAGTCTAAAAAATCTTGAAGAGCTGCCAACACTTAATGATATCAAGGATATTGAAGAGATTAACCCTGAGCTTGCGCTCGAGCTGGCTGAGCATATGGCTAAGGAGGCTGAAGAAAAGCCTGCAAAACAGTCCGAGTCTGACTTGAAAGACGAGCAGGATTCAGATCATGAGTGTTTAGGTTTTGATCCCGCTGATTCTGATGTTGATAGTCAGCCTGAATCCACTGAAAACCACCGAGAGTCATAGTAAATCTGATGTCTGAAAAACTACAAAAAATACTTGCTAGTGCTGGTTATGGATCGCGTCGTGAACTAGAACAGTGGGTTAGTGATGGCCGTATAATCGTCAATGGTAAGGTGGCAAAACTCGGTGATAGAGTTACTCTTGACGACACTGTAATTGTGGATGGTAAGCGCGCCAGGCTTCCCGCTAAAGATCAGCGAGTTCGTGTCCTGCTCTATAACAAGCCCGAAGGGGAAGTCTGTACTCGTTCTGATCCTGGCGGTCGAAAAACAGTGTTTGAACACTTGCCAAAGCTAAGAAATGAGCGGTGGATTGCTGTTGGGCGATTGGATATTAATACTTCTGGGCTGCTTCTTTTTACTAATAATGGTGAGCTGGCGAATAAACTTATGCATCCATCCTCGAGCATTGATCGCGAGTATCTGGTCCGCATACACGGTGCAGTCGATGATGAGATGATGAAGCGACTCCGTGAAGGTGTGTTGCTTGAAGATGGAATGGCAAAGTTCAGTGATATTGTTCCCGGAGAGAGAGTTGGTACCAACGGCTGGTATACCGTGGCATTGATGGAAGGTCGAAATCGTGAAGTAAGGCGATTGTGGGAATCTCAGAATGTCGAAGTTAACCGTCTCAAGCGAGTAAGATTTGGTCCTATTTTTATGCCATCCTATGCCCGCCGTGGTCAATGGGTTGAGCTTGATGAAAAAGCACTCAATGACCTGTTGGACGTTGTGAATATGCGGGTGGCGAAGAAGCAGAAACGATTGTTGCCAGATGATCAGGTGCGCATGGCTCGTCAGCTAAAACGATTGCGCTCCAAAGGGCCTAGCTCAAAATAGAATTTCAATAAGATCCCTATAAATATTCTGCGCAACCGCCTGCCATCCTATTGTGCGTCTAGTGACTGTCCAGTTATACCTCTGCTTTCTTCGCCCATGAGGTACAGATAAGTAGGCATAATTTCTTCCGGAATTTTCACGCTTGATGGGTCTTCAGCCGGGTAGGCGGCAGCTCGCATTCTAGTTCGGGTTGCCCCGGGGTTGATACAGTTAACCCGGATGTTGCTAACGCCCTCTAGCTCATGTGCCAATACCTGTGACATCCCTTCGGTAGCAAACTTCGAAATGGCATAGGCTCCCCAGTAGGGCTTTCCGACTCTACCGACAGTTGATGTGGTAAAAATCAGAGAGGCGCTGTCAGGTTTTTCCAGCAATGGTAGCAGTGCCTTGGTCATCATGAACTCAGCCGTCACATTTACCTGCATCACCTTTTGCCAAGTGCTCAGTTTATAATTAGCGATAGGTGTACGTTGGCCAAGTTCAGCGGCATTGTGAAGCAGTCCGTCTAATTGGCCAAAGGCCTCTTCTAGATGATTGTGCATATTTTCATAATCTTTTTCTGAAGCACCTTCAAGACAGATGGGGTAAATGGCAGGTTGTGGATCTCCAGCATATTCAATGGCGTCGTAGATCGCCTCTAACCTGGGTACAGTTCGACCCATCAAGATAACGGTTGCACCGCAAGAGGCAAAAGTCTTGGCGGCAACGGCCCCAATGCCATCACTGGCTCCAGTAACACCGATAATTTTTCCTGCGAGTAGGTCTTTAGGTGCGCGGTAGTGCGTTGAGTCCATGGTGATCGACGTTCCTTAAAGTATGAGTGCTAACAGTTGGGAGGCCGAGGTAACCGTGTAGTGGGCTCCCCAGGATGTAGGATTTTCATCGTCGTCGATATAGCCATAAGCAGCGGCTATGGTGGTGGTGCCTGCACGCAGGCCCGCTTCTATGTCACGTTGGTGGTCGCCAATGTAAATGGATTCCCTGGGGCTGACCCCTAATTGCTGGCAGGCGAGAATGACGGATTCAGGGTCAGGCTTGGTTTTCGTCACATGATCCGGGCACACGATAGTTGAGGGTGCGGGGTACAGTGGTAGCTGCTTTAAAATCGCTAGGGTAAAGCTTTCGGGTTTGTTGGTGACAATTCCCCAGGGAATGTGTTGCTGTCCTAGTGTCGCGAGTAGCTCTGTAATGCCTTGAAAAGGACGTGTTTGATCAGCAAGGTTCGCCATATATAGTGTTAGTAACTCTTGACGAATAGGCTCAAAATCCGGATGCTTTTCCTCCAGTTCAAACACTTCTTTGATGATGCCCGCAGAGCCGTGGGTGACCAATCGACGAATGCACTCCGCTGGCAGTAGTGGCATTCCTTTTCTTTCAAGCAATCGGTTGGTGGCTGTCAGGAAGTCTGGCGCAGTATCGAGCAAGGTCCCGTCAAGATCAAATAAGACGGCCTGAAATTTTGTACTGCTTGTTGTTTTTGTAGGTTTCATCGAGATTGGCATCAGGCCGGTTTGCGGGCGTAGACTAAATAGTTCACATCTACATCCTTATCGTTGAGACGATAGTGCTTGGTCAGAGGGTTGTAGACCATGCCTGTCATTATTTGTATTTCAAGGCCGCATTCTCTGGCCCAGTTGCAAAGTTCAGAGGGGCGAATAAACTTCCCATAATCATGTGTACCTTTGGGTAACAGTTTTAGCAGGTACTCGGCCCCGATGACCGCGAAAAGATAAGCTTTTGGGTTGCGATTGATGGTAGAAAAATACAGGTGTCCCCCGGGTTTAACCAGCCTGGCGCACGCGTTAATGACGGAGCGGGGATCCGGTACATGCTCCAGCATTTCAAGGCAGGTGACGATATCAAATTCTTCTGGATGTTGTTCCGCCATTTGTTCGGCTGTGCACTGTTGATAGTTGAGTGACACTCCCGTTTCCAGGCTGTGAAGTCGGGCGACAGCCAGTGGTGCTTCGCCCATATCAATGCCAGTGACTTCGGCGCCTCGCTGGGCCATAGACTCTGCTAGGATACCTCCGCCGCAACCCACATCGAGTAGCGTGCATTCAGCGACAGGCGAGTGTTCGTCTATCCAATTTGCTCTGAGAGGGTTTATGTCATGCAGTGGTTTGAATTCACTTTCTTTGTCCCACCAGCGGCTGGCCAGAGCTTCAAACTTGGCAATTTCAGCCTGGTCTATATTGGATTTTGACATCAACGGATTCCGACCTGAGTTGTACGTGAATGATGGTTTGGTTTTATCTGCCAGCTCTCTTGCATGAGAGAAAAGTTTCTATTTTCTCATCTGTCATTGTAATAATGCCACTAGTTACCATGGGCTATTTTTCGTTGCCACTGTCGAGCCTTGATGAGTACTTCTTTCTCATTTATGGTTTGCAACTGCCGTTCTACCATGAGAGCTACACCATCGACCCATAGGTGGCTAACGCGACTGCCTGCATTGGTGTAAATCAATTGAGAGGCAGGATTATACAGTGGTTCGGATTCAATTGTGCCAAGTGCGACGGCCGCTAAGTCAGCTCTCTTTCCAATTTCAATACTGCCAATCTGATCGTCCCAACCCATCGCTTCGGCACCATTAATGGTGGCCATTTTCAAGGCAGTATGGGCGTCAACGGCGCCGGCATCCCTTGATACAGCTTTGGCAACAAGTGCGGCTGTCGACATTTCACCGAACATATCCAAATTGTTATTGCTGGCTGCACCGTCAGTGCCCAGAGCCACATTGATACCTGAATCCAGTAACGTTTTCACAGGACAAAATCCACTGGCCAGTTTTAGATTTGACTCAGGGCAGTGAATGACGTGGGCGTTATGCTCCATCAAAGTGGCGATGTCCTGTTCATCGACCTGTGTCATATGAACGCATTGGGCCAGAGGGGATATAAGGCCCAGTTTTACTAGTCGCTGTATCGGCCTCATGCCATGTTCTGAAAGGCTGTCAGCGACTTCTTTCGCGGTTTCGTGTAGATGGATCTGTACGCAACTATCGAGTTCTTCTGCGTAGGTGGCTATTGTTTCTAGCGGCCCGTTTGAGAGGGTGTAAGGGGAGTGAGGGCCAAAAGCAATACGAATAAGGTCTCGATCTTTGTAGTCATCACGTAGCTGTAGGCCTTTATGAATATAATCATCTGGGCCGCGGCCCCAAGCCGAGGGGAAATCAAATACAGGGAAGGCTATTTGGCTACGGATTCCAGCATGGCTGGCAACATCGGCGGCACAGTCTGGGAAAAAATACATATCCGAGAAGCAACTGGTTCCACTGCGAATCATTTCAGCAATAGCGAGTTCAGTGCCATCACGGACAAAATTCTCGCTAACCCATTGTACTTCGGCCGGCCATATATACTTTTCCAGCCAAGTTTGCAGTGGTTGTTCATCGGCATAGCCGCGAAGAAGGGTCATGGCTGCATGACTGTGGGCGTTTATGAGCCCGGGAATTAGAGCATGCTGAGGCAGTTCAACCTGTTCTCTAGCGATATATTTTCTGGTCGCTTCGGCAGTGGGAAGAATCGCCACAATATTTCCCTGATCTATCGCGACAGAACAGTGTTCAAAGACTTTTCCCTTTGGGATGACGGGGATGGTCCACCGGGCTGAAATCAGTAGGTCGACGAATATGGCTGTCATTGCAGGGCTGTTCCTTTGGCGACAAATAAGCTGGGCAGTATACATCCACAAAAAAGATCATTAAACAAGGGCCGGCGGGGGGCGAAGATGGGGCATTTTGTGGTATTATCTCGCGCTTATTTTGACGGCTTGGCCGTTGATAGGCACGATAGGGATGAGCAGTAGTATGGGTGAGTTAGCCAAAGAAATACTAACCGTTAACATCGAAGACGAGTTGCGACAGTCGTATCTCGATTACGCCATGAGCGTTATCGTTGGTCGAGCACTACCAGATGTCAGAGATGGCCTTAAGCCAGTACATCGTCGCGTGCTTTTCGCAATGAGTGTGCTTAATAACGATTGGAATAAATCCTATAAAAAATCTGCACGTATTGTCGGTGATGTGATTGGTAAGTATCACCCTCATGGCGACTCCGCTGTTTATGACACTATTGTTCGGATGGCTCAGCCTTTCTCTCTTCGCTACATGCTAGTGGATGGACAGGGCAATTTTGGTTCTGTGGATGGTGATTCCGCCGCAGCCATGCGTTACACCGAAATTCGTATGTCCAAGATTGCCCACTCATTGTTAGCAGATTTGGATAAAGAAACCGTTGATTATGTGGAAAACTACGATGGAACCGAGCTGATTCCAGATGTGTTGCCCACGCGGGTGCCTAATCTGCTGGTCAATGGTTCGTCCGGTATTGCTGTGGGCATGGCAACCAATATTCCACCCCACAACCTGAAGGAGGTGATTAACGGTTGCTTGGCATTGATTGACAATGCCGATATATCCATCGATGAACTGATGGAGCACATTCCTGGCCCTGATTTCCCTACTGCCGCTATTATTAACGGCAGGGCTGGGATTATCCAGGCCTATCGCACCGGACGTGGGCGTATTTATGTGCGCGCCAGAGCGGTTGTGGAAGTTAATGAAAAGACGGGTCGTGAGGTCATTATCATTTCTGAACTTCCCTATCAGTTGAATAAGGCGCGTCTGATTGAGCGCATTGCTGAACTGGTTAAAGAAAAGAAAATCGAAGGCATTTCTGAGCTGCGAGATGAGTCGGATAAAGATGGCCTGCGAGTGGTTATCGAGATAAGGAAAGGTGAAGTGGGCGAGGTGGTTCTCAATAACCTCTATGCTCAGACCCAGTTGCAGAATGTGTTTGGTATCAATGTTGTTGCTTTGGTCGATGGTCAGCCGCGAACGCTTAATCTGAAGGAAATGTTGGAGGCGTTTGTTCGTCACCGTCGTGAAGTTGTCACACGTCGTACGGTATATTTACTGCGTAAGGCTCGCGAGCGAGGTCATATTCTGGAAGGCCTGGCAGTCGCTATTGCCAATATCGACCAAGTTATCGAATTGATCAAGTCATCGCCTGCCCCCGCTGAAGCTCGGGAGCGCTTGATTGTTCAGGGTTGGGATGCTAGTACTGCCAGTCAATTTCTGGCGCGTACAGGCACAGATTCTAGCCGTCCTGAGGGTTTAGGCGCGGATTACGGCATGCGTGACGGACAATACTACCTCTCGCCTGCGCAGGCTCAGGCCATTCTTGAATTACGCTTACACCGTCTTACTGGTATGGAGCACGATAAACTGCTGACCGAATACCAGGAAAAACTGCAGGAAATCACGGAGTATCTGGCCATTCTTGGCGATGCGAATGTGCTCATGCAGATGATTCGTGAAGAGCTGGAGGCAGTGAGTGAGGAGTTTGGAGATGACCGTCGTAGTGAGATTGTAGAGTCTCAACACGACCTGACTATCGAAGATTTGATTACAGAAGAAGATCGGGTGGTCACTATTTCCCATGGTGGTTATGCCAAAACCCAGGCCCTGAGTGATTATCAGGCCCAGCGGCGTGGAGGCATGGGTAAATCGGCCACAGCAGTGAAGGATGAGGATTTTGTTGAACACTTGCTCATCGCCAACACTCACAGCACGATTCTTTGTTTCACTAATTTGGGAAAAGTCTATTGGTTGAAGGTGTATCAAATTCCTTTGGCAGGGCGGAATTCGCGTGGGCGCCCCATGGTGAACCTGTTGCCACTTGACGAGAGCGAGCGCATTAGTTCTATTCTTCCTGTTGACAAGTATCGGGATGACCGTTTTGTCATTATGGCGACAGCCAACGGTACGGTTAAGAAGACCTCACTAGACCAATACTCTCGCCCCCGCAGTGTTGGATTACGTGCTGTTGACCTGGTGGAAGGGGATTATTTGGT
>JBLIJA010000021.1:0-19862 GCA_047635115.1 Porticoccus sp.
GAGCCAAGCTTTGCCTAGGTTTGCTATAGACGCTATTCGTGAAGCGATTCTGGAATTTGAAAAGAAGATTAAAGGGTTTTCAATGGCCCACGCTGTGCTGACTGGTGTCGAAACCAGAACTTCAGCACCGATTTGTATCAGACGAGGGAAAGACTTCCAAAATATAAACACCAGTGGCTTATATCCAGCGGGTGAAGGTGCCGGTTACGCAGGCGGCATATTATCGGCCGGCATAGACGGCATTAAAGTGTCCGAAGCGGTAGCGCTGGATATGTTGAAACAGGAATAACTGATTTATTGACGGATAGCGGTCGCTCTAAAAACGTATTTTTAATGCCACTGCCGGGGATCAGTTTGGTAGTAATGGCTTAACTCTTCGTATAGTTCTGGGTGTTTTTGGGATAGTTGTTCGGGTTTTTCAAAAAATGTTTCCGTTGCAACCGCAAAAAATTCTGGAGGGGGTTGGTAGCTCCATATCTATCCATAGTAGTTTTATGATGGCGCAAACTAGCCCATTTGAGCTTTTCAAGTTCCCCTGACTACACCTTAGCCCAAGAGCCATAACAATTGCGGCGCAATGGTGGTGCGCCATTGGTTGAACCCGATGCTGAGTCCAGCTGGTGGGCAAATTCATGCAAGACCACATTGCGGCCATCGGTAAAATTTGAGGCACCTGAAACCACATCGTCCCAAGACAGAATCACCTTTCCATTACTCCAAGATTCACCCGATAGATTATGAGCGGCGAGTGCCGCCGTGCCATCTTCCTGTCGCTGCTCGCGTTCAGTCCTGAACTCATAGGGGTAGACTAGAACAGAATAGAGTTTTGGGTATATGGCCGTTTTGGGGTGATGAAGGAGTAACAAACAGGCTTGAGCGGCTATGGTAACTTTGATTTCATCGGTCATCTCCAACCCGGCACAACCCGCAAAGTACTTTTTGGCGATAAATAGATTGATTAGTTGTTGGAGTTTGGTCTTTTCGTCAGATGGAAGAACAGAATAAACCGGAAAGTTGGTGGCTAATATGACATTCCAATCATTAGAAAAGGGTTTGTTGCGAATCCAGCTATTTCGCCATATGGGTATATAGAATGCCAGGAAGACGAACACAATAATAAAGATAAGGAGTAGAGTGGAAATCATATTGGCTCTGTAAGATAGATAGTTTTTTCATCATGCGTTGATGTCGGTTCAAATGTACTCAGAGTTAAAGCCTATTATTGTTCAATAGCGGGCAATAGAGTAAGTTTGTACCTATTACTTACCCTAACCACTGATAGCTCAGCGGTGAATTTAGTCGCAGTTGATACAGCCACCTGCAACCCGACCAGTACGATAATAATTAGCAGGGTCTCTAGACGCGGTGGTACGGGATTCGCCCACATCTGGCAGGAAGTCTTCTATGAAACCTTGTAGAAAAGGGTGATTTAAACCAACATCACCAGCTTTCAAGCTAGATCCGATACGTTCCATCTTGCACAGCGCGTCCAATACATACTGTTGTTGACTAGGTTGCTCAGTATTACCTTTCACCAGCGCCTTATCCAATACTTGCAGTTGAAATTTCAGTTGTTCCATCTGTGAGCGAAACTCTTGATCGCTTGCATAGTTAAAATCCTGTGGATACGTGAATTTACGAGCCGTAGCCGCTATATCGTTGCATCCGGCAATAGCTAAAACGGTTGAGATCAATAAAATCATGCGCAGACCGGATGGAAGGCGTTGTATTTTCATTGATATAAATTCTTCAAAATTGACGTTGGAAGATCATGACCCCGGCTAACAGTATTTAAGCATATAGATGGTGATTATTTTACGCCATCCCTATCGTTTGTTCATCGTTTTCTGCTGGGGTCTTTGTTGAAATATAAAAATATTTAGCACGTCGGCCTTTGGTTGGCCTTGCACAATATTGATGGGTAATTCAGTGAGTATTGTTTTTGAGAGACTAGTTTTTTCGGTTGAACATGTGGCAAAATATGGGTCAAAATTATCCCAATAGTTAGGTCCTTCATGCTCAGGTTGTTTTATGTTAATTTCATTTTCTGAACAGAATTAATGTCAACAGTTAATTCCGGAAGCTCGGTGTGAACCGACTATTCTTGATTGTCAGAACACTTTCCTGCTACACGTACTTGACGCCCCATATGGCCACCACCAGAAACGCTAAAACCTGACGGGCCAATGCCAGTGTTAATAGTATATTCATGAGTGAGTTTATTGTATATAAATTGCATAGAGCCATTAGTGGCGAAAAGTCTCATACCAGAATTTTTCTTTATGGTTAAATTATGAGAGCCAGAGACTTCAGGGCTACTGCTTTTAATGACGATTATATTTTCCTTTATTGTGGAGGTAAAAATTCCGCCATTAGTTTCGACCGATTTTCCACGACCTGTCCAATACACGCTGTCATAGCTGCATGAAAACACCAGGTTCTCCTCTGCAGAGGTAATGCTTGTTAAGAGTGGCGATACAAGTAATGTAATTAACATAATTTTTTTCATAATGAAGGAATCCCATCTCTATTTGTTATCAAATTGATTACCCTTAGACCGCGACATCTCTTCATCTGCAGAAAAAAGTATTATTTTACACGTTTGGTTTCTTCGTTGTTAGGCAGTTGCCTCTTCCAGTTGAGCTTTTTTTCGATAGAGGAAATAATCATTCCAGCAATGTCTTTCCCTGTGGCAGATTCTATACCTTCCAGTCCCGGAGACGAATTAACTTCCAAGAGCAGTGGGCCAGTCTTTGATCTAATAATATCAACTCCAGCTACTTGTAAGCCAAGTACTCTTGCTGCTTTAACCGATAATGCTCTTTCTTCTGGTGTTATCTTTACAACAGAAGCGGTGCCACCTTGATGTATATTTGCTCGAAATTCACCGGGAGCCGCTGTTCTCTCGATGGAGGCAACGACTTTTCCATCAATCACGAAACATCTTAGATCTTTTCCATTAGCCTCTTTTATAAATTGTTGCACCAATAAGTTTGCTCTTAAAGACTTAAACGCATTAATGACACTTTCTGCCGCTTTTTTAGTCTCGGCCAATACTACACCACGACCTTGAGTCCCTTCTAATAATTTGACGATTAATGGAGCCCCTCCCACCATTTCGATGAGATCGTTGGTGTCCATGGGCGAGTTTGCGAAACCTGTTGTTGGTATGTCGATACCACTTTTTAGCATGAGCTGTAATGAAAATAGTTTATCCCTTGATTGAGAGATTGCAGAAGAAGAATTTGTCGTGTAAATCCCCATGCTCTCAAATTGACGGGCTAATGCTGTGCCATAAAAAGTCACGCTGGGTCGAATTCGAGTGATAATAGCGTCGACATCATTCAATAATCTGCCGCCTCGATAGTGAGCTTCCGGCTCTAGGGCATCTAGCTTCATATAGCACTGTTTCACATTGAGAAAAGTCATGTCATGGCCGCGCTCTTCTCCTGCTTCAAGCAGACGTTGATTGCTGTATAACCCTTCATCACTGGCTAGAAGACCAATTTGCAGGCCGCTCTTAGCCTCCTCCTCTTTGCCGTAGAGTGTTTTTATTGTTTGGTTCGTGACGTGGCCCATCATACATTCGTGAGATGGGTCAACAATAAGACGTTCGTGCATGGCTTCTCTACCAAGTAGCATCCGAAATCCCATGGAGTCACGATTGGCTAGAGTCAGTTCAATATCCCAAAGGTTTCCGCCAAGCTTTAATTGGGTACCCACGACGTAGCGTGTTTCGGAAAGCCCACTTGAGCTTTTGATCACCCTTTTATCTATGACGGGTCGTTCGCACCTTAGAACTGTTCTGCGGTTGTTTTGTATAGGATGAATTTCAAAACTGACCCAGGAAGCGCTCTGTCGACGAAAAGGTTGGATATTGAAAGCGTGTATGGAGGATGTTTTGGCGCCAGAATCGACCCTTGCTTTGATAGCGGGGATGCCAAGATTGGGAAATGAGCACCATTCTTCACTGCCAATGATTTTCTTTGACGTTAGTTCACTCAATGTTCTAGGACCCTTTAAAAGATTATGTAACCTGATGTTACAGAGGAAGGGGGCCTTTTAGTATTGCTTTTTTATACGCTTGCTAGCGCTTTATTGCGGCCCAATTCCCCATAACCGTCCGCTCTTTCTGTATAATTTTCGACCTATTTTGATTGGTCTATGGCTATGCCGCAGCCGACAACATCTCTTTTCTCCCACCGTAAATACTGGGCCGAGTGCTATGGGCGGCGCCATTTTTACCTATGTTCCGGGTAGAAATGGATGAATTGAGCTGGGACAGTCGCGACATTATCATTGTCACTGGTGATGCTTACGTGGATCACCCCAGCTTTGGAATGGTGGTGGTTGGCCGCAGTCTTTAAGCTCAGGGTTTTAGGGTGGGGATTATTGCCCAGTCAGGCTGGACCTCAAAAGAGGCATTGATGCCCGTCTATATTTTTATACATTTAAGCGTCCTATCACTAAAATCTGAAGAAACCTCTCATTAGGTTCAACCTGTAAAAGATTATCCCTTTACTGTGGTATTAGTTTCGCTCATCGATATATGAGCGATCACGGCACTACACACTACCTCGTTAGACAAAGATAAATTAAGGGTCTGACTCAGATAACTAATCCATATTTAGGTTGTCTCTAACTATTCAATTTGAGTATAGAGTATATCGAGTAACAGACAGATCTTTTCAGGTTTTTTTACAGAGTGTCTATGGGGGTAGGTCTTGGTTGCGCAATGAGGGCTGAGTGAAGAGTCAGAGAGGAAAATAAAGTGTTAGAAGACAATCTTCCCCCACCAGGACTTATGGGGCGAGACGGTCCTTACATGATCCCGGATAGTTTTTAGGGTGTTTAGATAATGGGCGGGGCTTCCTGTACTGCTTAATTTTGGAAAAAAAGCAAAAAACAGCCTGATCTTCCCCGGATTTTTTGGCGACGTACATCGTACTATCAGCGTCAGCGCCAGTAAGTTGTTTTTTTGGTATGGCCTGTTTCTTGCTTTGTTAAGCTGCAAGAAGGTTGATTGTGGTGCTAGGCATCACCTAGGTCAGCCCATATTTAGCTAACAGGGTGAGGACGATGAACATGAGTAGAAACCAATCACGTATTGAAGCGATTGCCAAAATTTCAGATAGAGCACCAAAATCGTGCGCTATGCCACGACCTTTGAGCGAAATCTGGGCATCGGATGTGTTTGATTTGGCCACGATGGAAGAAGCGTTATCAAAAAATGCGTTCAAGGCGATCAGAAAAACGGTTAAAAATGGCGCTCCTTTAGATCCGGCTACGGCTGATATAGTTGCCGCAGCAATGAAAGATTGGGCTTTATCGAAAGGTGCCAAGTTTTTCTCTCATATCTTTTATCCTATGACTAATCTGACGGCTGAGAAGCATGATGGTTTTATCGTGACGAATTCTGATGGTGTGGCTATCACTGAATTTACCGGTAGTTTGTTGATTAAGGGTGAGCCCGATGGTTCATCATTCCCAAATGGCAGCTTGAGAATGACCAACGCCGCGCGAGGTTACACTGCTTGGGATCCCACCAGTCCGGCGTATGTTATGTATACGGCGAATGGGGCAACGTTGATGATCCCAAGTGTGTTTATGTCTTGGACGGGCGAAGCGCTGGATAAAAAAATCCCATTACTTCGCTCTACCACTGCAATGGATAAAGCAGCGAATAAAGTACTTTCTTTAATGGGTGAAACAAACATCGCGCCGCTTAACTCTAGTTGCGGAGCCGAGCAGGAATACTTTTTGGTTGATGAGTATTTTGCGAATAGTCGACCAGATTTATTGTTGACTGGGCGCACGTTATTTGGCGCACCACCCGCCAAAGGCCAAGAGTTTGATGACCACTATTTTGGTGCGATTCCTGAACGCGTTCAGGTCTTCATGCAAGATTTTGAAGACAAGCTCTATAAGTTGGGAATTCCTGCAAAGACACACCATAACGAAGTTGCACCTGGTCAGTTTGAACTAGCTCCTTACTTTGAAGAGGCAAATATTGCGGCTGATCACCAGCAACTCTTGATGACAGTGATGAAAAGTACGGCAAAGAAGCATGGGTTTCTTTGTCTTCTTCATGAAAAACCTTTTGCGGGGATCAATGGTTCCGGTAAACATGTTAACTGGTCAATCGGTAACGCTACGCAAGGTAATCTTCTCGACCCCGGTAGTACTCCTCATGACAATCTCAACTTTTTGCTGTTCTGTGGTGCGGTAATCCGAGGTGTTCATTTGTATGGGCCATTGCTCAGAGCGGTTATCGCTTCCGCAGCAAATGATCACCGTCTCGGGGCTAACGAAGCGCCCCCTGCGATTTTGTCGGTCTATTTGGGCGACCAGCTAGAAAGTGTTTTTGAAGATATTAAAGTCGGAAAGCTGCTTGAAAAAGCTGAAGGTGGTGTAATGGATCTTGGACTGTCGCAGATACTGGCATTTGACCGTGATCCGGGTGATCGCAACAGGACCTCTCCATTTGCCTTTACAGGGAACCGCTTCGAGTTTAGAGCGGTAGGGTCGTCGCAGTCGATTTCAGGCCCATTGGTGGCTATGAATACGATGTTGGCAGACTCTCTTAACTGGATAGCGGAAAAGCTTGAAGCTGCATTCTCAGATGGAAAAGATCAAACGGCTGCCGTTATTGTGGTTCTTCAAGAATTGATGGAGCTTCATGGTAATGTGATTTTTGGTGGAGATGGTTACTCGTCAGAATGGCATTCAGCAGCAGTGGAAGAGCGTGGTCTAAAGAATATACCAACGACAGCTGATGCACTGTCAGCCTATAAAGATACATCAGTGATCAACTTATTTGAAAGTACGGGTGTGCTGTCTCCGAAGGAACTGGCGAGTCGTTTTGAAGTGTATGCAGAGCAATATATTTTAGCGATTGAAGTAGAATCTAAGCTGGTGATCGATATCGCCACCACTAAAATTTATCCCGCAACCATCACTTATCTGTCTCACCTCGCGTCAGCATCATCCAGCTTATCCGGTATGAGTATTAACCTGGAGAACACTGGTATTGAAACTGTTGTCTCAGAGGCTAATGACATGATGTCCTCTGTTAGTCAGCTTAGTGCTGCGTTGGAGCAACATGGTTTTGGTTCTGAGGAAAAGCACATGAAACATTGTTCAGATGTTCTCTGTAAGTTGATGTTTGAGGTTCGCAAGCATGCTGATGCATTGGAGGGCTTGGTGGATGATGAGCTGTGGCCATTACCCAAGTATCAGGAGATGCTGTTCATAAAATAATGGGGTTTTGTTAGAGCATTAAAATACTAGCGGAAGGGCTGACGATGAATGAATTAATTTGTCTCAGCCCTTTTTTATCATTGCACACTGTAGCTTTTTTGAATTAGAAGTTAGCTATGGGGCGAAGCTAGTAGTTGAGTGATTAAGGGCCGTTAGATCTAGTTCGTTGGCAGGTCTATAGCTTCTGGGGATCTACCAGTTGTACCACTTGAACGTTGTCTTCTCGACGTTTTCCAGACTCATGTAACGCGGCTAGATAATTCTTCCAGTGTTTGCTGTGGTTGGTGGCCAGGTCGTAGAGGTAGTTCCAACTATAGATACCGGTATCGTGTCCATCGCTGAATGTGAGTTGAAGAGCGTAGTTTCCAGAGGATTCGAGGCCGGTAACTTGGATGCCTTTTTTGCCATCTTGTAGTATTTCCTGGCCCTTGCCATGCCCGCGGACTTCGGCGCTGGGTGAGTGAATGCGGAGGTACTCACCGGTAAGGGTGAAGTGGCTGCCATCACTATATTCAAGTGACAGGCTGCCATCTTCTTTGTGGAGTTTAATTTTGGTCGGGGTCATGTAAGCCTCGTTTTTATATTCCTTGTAATGTTTCGGAATACTACGCAGTTAACCACACTCATGTTGAGCTCGGGTCTTTATACCATTGTCACATAACAGCAATGGTATAAAGGGATACCTTAGAGAATAAACCGTGAAAGATCTTCGTTCTGGGATATATCATTAAGATGAAGATCCACATAGGCCTGATCAATATCCACTTTTTCTCCTTTGGCAGCGAGGTCAGCAGCTTCGAAGGAAATTTCTTCCAGTAGTCGTTCCATGATGGTGTGCAGACGTCGTGCACCGATATTCTCGGTACGCTCGTTCACTTCGAACGCGATTTCAGCAATCCGTTTAACGCCATCGGAATGGAAGGTAACGCTTAACTCCTCAGTGGCCAACAGTTCCCGATATTGTTCGGTAAGGGAAGCGCTAGGTTCAGTGAGAATTCGTTCGAAATCTTCGCTAGTCAGGGAGGTCAGCTCTACTCGGATGGGCAGTCGGCCCTGCATTTCGGGGATTAGGTCTGATGGTTTAGAGAAATGGAAGGCCCCTGAGGCAATAAACAGAATGTGGTCTGTTTTGACCATGCCGTATTTGGTGGTCACGGTACAGCCTTCAATCAGTGGCAGCAGGTCGCGTTGAACGCCTTCACGCGACACATCTGTTCCGGTCGTTTCGCCTCGCTTAGCCACTTTGTCGATTTCATCGATAAACACAATACCATTCTGCTCGGCAATTTCCACCGCACGAATTTTAAGCTCTTCTTCGTTGACTAATTTAGCGGCTTCTTCTTCGGTGATTTGAGCCATGGCTTGGGCTACAGTCATTTTTCTGCTGCTGGTTTTGTCGCGCCCCATATTCGAGAACATACCCTGGAGTTGATTCGTCATTTCCTCCATGCCGGGAGGTGCCATTATTTCTACACCGATAGGGGCGTCGCTAACATTCACTTCAATTTCTTTGTCGTCCAGCTCACCTTCACGAAGTTTTTTGCGGAACAGTTGACGGGTAGCCGATTCAGCGGGCTCCTCTTCAACCACGCGAGCGGGAGGTAGTAGGACATCAAGTACGCGCTCTTCTGCAGCATCCATGGCGCGCTGCTTAACTTTATGCATGTCTTGTTCACGCAATTGTTTGACGGAAGTTTCCACCAAGTCACGAATGATGGACTCTACGTCTTTGCCCACGTAACCCACCTCGGTGAATTTGGTGGCTTCTACTTTCACAAAGGGGGCGTCGGCCAATCGTGCCAGGCGACGAGCAATTTCGGTTTTACCAACACCGGTTGGGCCAATCATCAGAATATTCTTGGGGGTGACCTCGTTTCGCAGCGCTATGTCGAGTTGCATACGACGCCAGCGGTTCCGAAGGGCAATGGCTACAGCACGCTTGGCAGCGTCTTGGCCGATAATGTGAGTGTCCAGTTCATGAACAATTTCTCGGGGTGTCATATTGGACATTTTAGTAAACCTTAATTGTATTTTTGTCTGAAGTGGTATGACCGATCAATAGACGAGCGCTTCCTTCGGTGAGCTGAGTTCTCTCGTAATCAAGTTCTTCCCTTTTAGTAGTCAAGTTCCTCGATGGTGCGATTATGGTTGGTGTAGATACAGATATCGCCAGCAATGGCCAAACCTTTTTCCACGATACTTCTGGCGTCGAGGCCAGTGTTGTCCAACAACGCTCGTGCGCCAGACTGAGCAAAAGGGCCACCTGAACCAATGGCGATCAAGTCATCTTCTGGCTGAATCACATCGCCGTTGCCTGTGATGATAAGGGAGGCGTCTTTGTTTGCCACTGCCAACAATGCTTCGAGTTTTCGTAAGATACGGTCAGAACGCCAGTCTTTAGCTAACTCCACAGCAGCGCGTGTCAGGTTGCCGCGATGTTCTTCCAGCTTGGCTTCAAAACGTTCAAACAGAGTAAAGGCGTCCGCAGTGCCACCGGCAAACCCGGCAATAACTTCGTCGTTGTAAAGACGACGCACTTTGCGGGCATTGCCTTTCATGACAGTGTTACCGAGAGTAACTTGGCCGTCGCCACCGATCACGACTTTACCGTTGCGGCGTACAGAGAGGATAGTGGTGCCACGATATTGTTCCAAGAGGGTCTCCTATGGGAATTACTGTTAAATGGCTTGTAGTAAATGACTTGGAGATTAGATGGGGCCAAGGTTCTAAAATTCAATGGTCGGTCCTGGGTTATTCATTTGCACTCTCAGCGGATTTAGCCAATGTATCTTCGGTTAAAAAAACCATACCTTCTCTTACCTCGCAGGCGAGTGATTGCAACGATTTCCCCTGACAGGGGCCCGCGACACATAGACCTGTGCCTATTTTAAATAGAGCGCCGTGGCTGGTGCACTGAATGTAGCGCTTATCGTAATCCAGAAATTGGTCGGGCATTAGAGTTAACGGTATCCCCAAATGAGGGCAAATATTGCGATAGAGATAGATTTCCTGCCCTTGGCGCACTGCAAAGCAGGCGTTACCGTTCAATTTTAGCTCCAAACTGCCAAACTCTGGCAGCTCATCCATCATGCATATGTGTTGGGTCATTCAGGCGCACCTGGTGAAACTAGCGACCCTTTTCTTGCCGAAGTTTGCAGTATGTTATAGCCCACGACGCAAGGCCTCAATGCGTTCTTCCAATGGAGGGTGTGACATAAACAGTCGGCTCGCATGTTGTTTCCAACCGCTGGAAATACCGAAGGCCGTGAGGGTGTCCGGCATTTGGTTGGGCACATGTGCTTGGGTTTCAGCTTGCAGTTTTTGTAGTGCTCCAATCATGGCGCCGCGGCCTGCTAACTGAGCGCCTGCATGGTCGGCGCGAAATTCGCGCCAGCGAGAGAATCTCATGACAATCATGGAGGCAACAATACCCAGTAATACTTGTAACACCATCACAATAACAAAATAGCCGATACCTCCGCCGCGCTGATTTTTAAACACTACTTTATCGATGACAGAGCCGATAATGCGAGCAAAGAACATCACAAAGGTATTCAGTACCCCTTGTATGAGGGTAAGGGTCATCATATCTCCATTGGCCACATGGCCAATTTCATGAGCCAATACGGCGCGAACTTCTTTCTTGTGAAACCGCTGTAACAGCCCGGTACTGACGGCAATCAGTGCCTTATTCTTGTTCCAGCCAGTGGCAAAGGCATTAGATTGTTGTGCGGGGAAAATACCGACCTCTGGCATATCAATGCCAGCTTTTTTGGCTAAGTCAGCCACCGTTTCCATCAGCCACCGTTCGTCAGGTGTGTTGGGGTTCTCGATAATTTGAGTGCCTGAGCTTCGTTTAGCCATCCATTTCGATATTAGTAGGGATATAAATGAGCCACCAAAACCGAATAGGGCGCACATAATTAGCAGGCCAGTGAGGTTGGTGTATACCTCCTGTGACGCTAGATACTGCTCGAGCCCAAGTGCCTTATACACAATGGTAAACAGTGCCAGTATGGCAATGTTGGTGACCATGAATAATCCAATTCGTAACACTCGATGTCTCCTTATTTTGGTCTGTCAGTCTGGTATCATTGGTTTTCTCACTATAAGATGCGATCTGTTTCGAAAAACTCAATGGCTGGGAGCGAACCGGTGTCTAGCGGTGCTGATTCTACCAGAAGTATTCTCTATGGCCCTCACAGCTAACGCTGCAATTTCTGTTGCCAAGAGGATGACCGCTGTTGTGACTCGTTCTGGTGCGATGCTGGCTGAAGCCATATGCTCTCTTGCTGACACAGTTAATCAATTATTACTATTGCTGGGTATAAAGCGGGCCAAGCGACCGCCATCTTCAGATTATTCCCTAGGATACGGTAAAGAAATTTACTTTTAGTCGTTTATTGTGGCGTTGTTGTTTCCGGTGGGCGGGATGTTTTGTCTACGATGGCTGGCATAAGCTTCATGCTCCCGAGCCTTTCGAATCATCTCGGATTGCAATTGCTGTGCTGGTATTTGCCGTGATTGCTGAGGGATTGTTTCTTCTTGGTTGTCTGAAAGAGATAAACAAGGTGCGCTATGGCCGGACTCTATGGCATTGGTTTAGGGAAATCCGACACAGTGAACTGTTAGTGGTTTTTGGGGAAGAGACGGCGGCATTATTGGGGCTGACGTTTGCCCTAGTAGTACTATCTGTCACGAGGATTACCGGAAACCCGTTATACGATGCACTTGGCAGCATGGCTATTGGCGTGTTGCTGATAGTGAGAGCTTTTTTTGTGGGGAAACAGGTTAAAACACTGTTGGTTGGGCAGGGCGTAGAGCCCTTGGTGAAAGATGCCATGGCGAATCTTCTTCAGCAACAGCCTACAGTGGCCACTGTTTTTAATATTGTGACTCTCCAAATGTGATTGTGGCCGTTAAAGAAAAAATGGTTCCGGTCAGTAGTGACCGGGCACTGATTGATTAGATAAGTTGTGTAGAATCAGCTTTCAGATTCGGATTTCCACAGGTCATGTTGCTATTTTTGAACCGCATATAGAGGGCTAGATGAGGAGCCATATATGAGTGCGCCAAGAGCCATGAAGTCAATACAAGTATGTATTTTTCTTGCCTCAGTCTGGTCGCTGACCTCGTGTGCCATGTTTTCTCCCAGTCACCAACAGCCGGATGTTCAATTGACCGATATTGAGCCTCTTTCCCGAAAGGGGCTTGAGCAACGTTGGGCCATAAGTTTGAACATCCTAAATCCTAATGACGCACAGTTAAAAATTTCTGGATTTTCCTATCATCTAAAAATACAAGGGCACAAGGTTGTCAGTGGTGTGTCCTCTGGATTGCAACCTATTCCCGCTTATGGGCAGTCGGCGATAAGGCTGGAAGCATCAGCCAACCTATTTGCTGGATTCAGGGCGATTGAATCACTTTTGAACAGTGATGCTGGGCTTGTTGAATTTGAATTGGAAACTCGTATCAGTAGCGGTTGGTGGCGGTGGCCCATCATTGTATTGGAGTCGGGTTCTCTGGATCTCGGTCAGTGATTTTTAAGGTTGATAGGACGAAAGCCTGCTAGAGAGTAGCCCAGTTTACATAGGAGCTTTTCTTTGATGATTCGGGAGCGAACTGGCCGGTGATTGGCGAGAAAATTATTAGAACCGCGTTATGTCAGCCCTGCATCATGCCGTTCTGACTTGTTAGCGACCACCATCCGCCGTGGAGATGTGCTCTTGGTGGAAGGCGTTAGCCGATTTAATTTGGTAATTAAATACCTTAGATAATCTACTTGATCTCATGCGGCTTTGTATGTGGGCGAATATGGCGGTCAATCTCGAATGCTCGTGGAGGCTCACGTTCAAGAGGGTGTTCGTCTGGTTAACCTCGATAGCTATACCAAACTTCATACCCGTATCTGTCGACCAGTGGGACTTGATGAGAAAGAAATAGATGCTTTGCTGGCTTTTGCTACCGATAGAGTGAGGCTTCGTTATGATTTGAAAAATATCATGGACTTGATCCGTTATTTGATTCAGGCACCGCCCGTACCGAATCGCTGGAAACGACGGATGCTGTCCCTTGATAGCGGAGATATCACTTAGGCAATTTGTTCATCACTGATCGCTCAGTCTTTTTAGTCAGTTAAGTGTCCAATTTTGCCGGAAGTGACGGTGGAAAAATCTATGGACCCGTTATTCCAAGAGACCTATTGAGAAATCCTTAATATCCGACATCACAGTCTTTTTACACCAAGAGATTTTGATCTTTCCCCTTATTTTGAGGTAATCAAACCCACCCTTGCCAGTGGTTTTGATCCGCATCTGGCTGATTGCGGGGGGGGAAGGTAAGCTGGCGTTATTTATGACGCCAGCTGGTTTATCCTAGCTCTTTTCGTTCAGCAGTCGCACTTCCCTTTGTGGGAATGGAATAGTAATGCCCGCCACATCTAACGCGTTGTTAACACTAAAGCGAAGTTCGTGAAACCGTTGGGTGGGTACCCAAAAACGTACACCGAAATTAATACCGCTATCACCAAAGCTGTCGATACCTATCAGCGGTGTTCTAACTTCAGCGACCCCTTGCTTTTTAAGCACAGCGTGTAGTACCTCCATGACTTTTTTTGGGTCAGACCCGTAGCTAGCACCAATGGTTGTTTCGGCCAGTTTGTTGGCAGCTGAGTTGTGTAATATTTCACCGACGATATGGCGGTTGGGGATATTGATCCGCACATCATCTTCGTCCTTCAGCACGGTGAAGGCCATATGGACTTCGTCCACTAAGCCGGTTTCACCTTGTACTGTAATGGTGTCGCCAATCACAAAGGGTCGGGTGATGATAATGTTGAGTCCTGCTCCGTAGTTGGCCAACAGTCCCTGGACAGCCAAACCAGCACTCAGAAAAATGGCACCAATGGCGGCGACAAATGGGGTGACGCTGACACCTATCTTGCCGAGAGCAATAATAGCTACACCGACAATGATGAAAATTTTGACAAAGCTGGCTATAAATCGGCTAAGGGTAATATCCAGCTCTTTCTTTTCGCAGAGTCTTAATACACCACCAGCAACGCGACTGCCTACAATCATGCCAATTAGCACGATAATCAGCGCGCCTAGTAACTGGAAACTATACTCGATAAAAAATTCTACGATGGTGTTGTAAATTGTTTGAAATTGTTCAAGTTCTTCTTGCATGGTACGCAGCTCCATCTTTGTGCATGCCTATTTTTGTATGGGCTATTTTAATGGGCACAGCATAGCAAAATAACGCTTGTCATATTAAGGTGCTACAACACGATAAATTGTGGGTTGGCAGAGAAATACCATATGCACGTTACATTGGAAATGGTCAGCGGCAAGACCGAAGAACATTTGAACGAATTGAATGAAGACTATTTGCTGCATCAGGCGGTGATAGCCCCATTTCAGTCTCTGCAAGCAGCGGCTGCTGAGAAAGGAATTGATCTACAGGTGGCGAGTGGTTTTCGTTCATTTAAGCGGCAGCTGGCTATCTGGAATGCCAAAGCCAGTGGTCAGCGGCTGGTATTAGACGATCAATCTCAGCCCTTGAATCTGGTCAATATGAGCGAGCGGGAAAGGGTGTTTGCCTTGTTGCGTTGGTCGGCGCTGCCCGGCTGTTCCCGGCACCACTGGGGAACGGATATGGATGTATGGGATGCGGCAGCGGTATCTCCGGATTACGTACTACAATTGACCCCAGATGAGTATCAGCAGAACGGTCCGTTCCATAAGCTGAGTTGTTGGTTGGGCGAGTATGCCGGAGAATATGGTTTTGTCTGGCCTTATGAACATGATAGTGGCGGTGTGGCTCCTGAGCCTTGGCACTTGAGTTATTCGTCTGTGGCGCAACAGTTTGAAGCGCGATTAAATGCCCATTGTATACGTAAAATTTTGGATAATAGTGAGCTGGTATTGAAAGATACGATATTGAATTTTTTGGATGAAATTATCCCCAAGTTTATTTTTTCCGCCTGCATCAGCAAATAATGCGTCCCTAACGCGTAAAGTATGAGTAAAGAGAAACATGAGTAAAGAGAAACAGGTGGGTCAGAGTAGTGATTGGTTGTGGGCAACGATTCAAGCTGAAGTGGCTGTGCTTTCCCAACAGGAGCCCATACTGACTAGCTTCTTTTATGATGCGGTGCTGAGCCATCAGTCCTTGGAAAAGGCTCTGTCCTACAACTTGGCAGTACAAATTGATAATAGCGCGTTGTCAGCTCTGACGATTCGAAAGGTATTTATCGAGGCAATGGTAGCCGAGCCAGCCATTGGCGATAGCATGCGCAAGGATTTGATGGCTTATTTGGAGTGGGATCCAGCCTGTGATCAATATTGCTTGCCGCTACTTTATTTCAAGGGATTTCATGCGTTGCAGATATACCGGGTGGCCAACTGGTTGTGGCGAAATGGTCGGCAGTCCCTAGCTCTTTATTTACAAAACAGGGTGTCTGAAATTTTTGCAGTGGATATACATCCAGCAGCCCAGATTGGTAGTGGCATTATGATTGATCATGCCACAGGGGTGGTGATCGGCGAGACAGCTGTAGTCGGTAATAATGTTTCTATGTTGCATTCCGTCACTTTGGGTGGAACCGGCGCGCATGCCGGGGATCGTCATCCAAAAATTCGTTGCGGCGTGTTAATTGCGGTAGGCGCAAAAATTCTTGGCAATATTGAAGTGGGGGAAGGTGCTAAAATTGGTGCCGGCAGTCTGGTGTTGAAACCGGTGCCTGCTCATACTACTGTAGCCGGTGTGCCTGCAAAAATTTTAGGCCACCCGAGTGAGGCAGAGCCTGTCCGTGAAATGGATCAAAGAATTGATGGGGATGGCATTTGAATAATGAGCAATCAGGCATTCTCAGGTTACTGAAACGCCGAATGGTGAGCGCATCTAACTACTCTCGACAAGGGCTACTGTCTTGTTTTAAGCATGAAGAAGCTTTTCGAGTGGAAGTGGTATTGGCGGCAGTCTTGATACCCCTTGCGCTGATAGTGGCAGATACCCCGGTAGAACTGATTTTACTGGTGGGCTCGGTATTACTGGTGTTAATGGTAGAGCTTTTGAACTCCGCTGTAGAAGCGGTAGTTGATCGGATCGGAGAAGATCACCATGAGCTGTCTGGTCGCGCTAAAAACCAAGGTTCGGCAGCCGTTATGCTGTCCTTGGGGTTGGCGCTTATTGCGTGGTTAATCATTGGCTTCAGTTGAGTTTGGTGGCGGGGTTGCCGCTATTGCAATTCGGTTTTAATCCCGATAAAAAAAGAGATGGTTTGCCCAATGAAAAATGTTCTTTTTGTCTGTGTTGAGAATTCCTGCCGTAGTCAGTTGGCCGAAGCATTTGCTCATATTCATAAAGCCGATGATGTGGCAGTACATAGCGCCGGATCAAACCCTTCTGGACAGATTAATCTGAAGGCGATGGCGACCATGGCTGATTTGGGCTATGACATGGGTGAGCATCGTTCTCAATCATTAGATGAAATGCCAGATATTGACTACGATGCAGTTATTACTATGGGTTGTGGTGACAATTGTCCTTGGGTGAAAGGACAAATCAAGGAAGATTGGGGGCTGTCCGATCCAAATAATTTATCAGAAGATGAGTTTCGTTCTGTTCGGAATGACATTGAAAAGCGTGTTATCGACTTGCTTCGTCGGCTAAATTGATACTAGGATAGTTAACAAACCCCAAATAAATATCAGCGGCTTAACTATCCAATGAACGCTAGTGTTACGGGTGAAGAGTGTTATGACTGAAGTATGTTATGAAGTGATCTTTCGTGGTGACGTACTTGCAGGGCAGCCTGTGGTAGAGGTTAAGCAGCTCCTAGGACGGCTATTTAATGCCGATGCTGCACGCATTGACCAGGAGGCACCCTGACCAGCAGCCCTTGCAGACGGTACTTAAAGAGGTGGATTTTGATGTGGCGCCTGTCGGGTCAGATGTATTGGCTAATGAAGACAAAAATGTTTTTGTTGCTCGAGATGTGGATGCATCAAGTTTGTCTGTTAGTGATCCAGACTAGCTATCTAGAGAAGTGACTGTTTTGAGAGGTGATATTCAATCAATAGCTCTCAATTACTGATGCGTTAAAAATGATTGACCTGAACAATATTTAATTATTTTTTGGGCGTTATGGCTGAGGAAACCGTGCCAAGGATTTTTTCTGTGGCCAGAGACCTACGAAAGCCCACCGGTGTTATTGTCTATGAGCTTGCCTGAGAGCGGGTTATGGTGGGTGACCTTGAGCGATAATGTGTTGCTTGAATACGATTAAGACGTCAATAACTGCGTATAATAACTGCCACTCATGTAGGCGGTAGCAAGTAGGCCTGTGACTGTGACAGACGACGATACAAAGTTTTTTCATGAAGAAATGAGTGATGTGAAACCGTTGAAAAAAACGGCAGATCGCACTCATTTGAAAAAAACAGTGGAACAGATACCCGGCTTGGCGATACGTCGTCGTGATGCCCAACAGGTACAGCCTCAAAATTGTGATTCGCTGTCTTCAGAAGAATTTATACCTCCAGTTAAACCCAGAGATGTGCTCAGCTTTAAACGCGATGAATTACAGCATGGGGTCTTCAAAAATCTTCGTTTAGGTAAATACGCCTCCGACTCTCGACTCGACTTACACCGACTGACGGTTGTACAAGCTCAGCAACAGGTGTTTCAGTTTATACGGGACTGCATTAAGCACGATATTCGCTGCGCGCTGATTACACACGGCCGTGGGGAGAACCGTGAAAAGCCCGCCTTGCTGAAAAGTTGCACCAATCAATGGCTTCAGCAACTGGATGGTGTGCTGGCTTTTCATAGCGCTCAGCCACAACATGGTGGCACGGGTTCAACCTATGTATTGTTGAGAAAAATCGAGAAGAAAAGTGAAGGGGGTTGGGAGCGGCACCAGATAGGCAAGAATCGCCCTCGATAAATTACCATTTAATGGCGTATTGCTAGCAGACCACGGCTAGGAGACTACAAAGTCGAGTGCTTACATGCTGGATACCAGCAATCGTCATCAGATCGAGGCAGATTTTCTTAGTCAGTATGCGGGTGGCTTTAATAATCCCGTCATGATTGAGATCGACAGGAAACACAGAATGGACAAAATGGTCAGCCTGATCAAAGAGTGTTTCTCCAAGACAGCCTGCTCAAATGTTGTGGCTTCAGCCGAAAACATGATCAAGGTTGATAGTCGTTCATCTATGTTATCCATGTTTAAACAATCCAAATTTAAGGAGTTTGTAACGCGTATCAGCGGTGATGAAAAGGCCTTTTTAGTGAATGCGCTAAGTCAGGTGATTCATGGTAAACAGCAGGCCGGGTTTGAGACTGTGGTCAGTCTTCTCGCCACAGAAAAATTGGCCAAATGGAATATTGTTAGCATTATCCCTGCGTACTATTCCCGGACTACAGCGGTATTTGTAAAGCCCACCACGGCAAAAGACATCATTCAAAATTTTAATATTGACGACCCTATTTACAAGCCGTTGACTAGTTGGGATTTCTACAAAAAATACCTAAAATTAGTCAATGAGGGGAAGAAAGAAGTCGACCCAGATCTATCCTCTTCCAGCGCGGCTTTTTCAGAATTTCTGATAATGATATTAAAGTTCTAGTACCTGAGGTTCTAGGTCCTATTGGTAAATCAAAAAGGGTGATATAACCAAAAAAAGTTAATCAATAAGAAATGGGCCCTTTACTCATTACGTACTGTTATTTAGATTAGTAGATTAGGCACCAATTAAAGATTAATGCGTGCCTCAATCTTGATGAACATCAAAGCCTTAACAAATTTTGGAAGTAATAGTAAACAAACGCCAACCATAGGCAACGCTACCGTATCTTGAATGAAATAGGGATAAACCATCAAAGCGACACCAGTGTAACGGACAACGACATTGGACTGTTTTTTTCATATACAAAATAACCTAGTCCGATAGACCCGAAGATGAGACTCCAGAGAGTAACCGCGGTGCTCATGACAAATATTTTTCCGATAGCATATTATTTATTTACCAATCCCTTTCCGCTGATCACAAATCATTACTATTTATAATCAAACACTTAATACCACTGTCCTCTTGAACAGAAGTCATTAGCTCTTAATATGGACTCCTGGTCTAGGGTGTTGGCGAGCTAGGAGATGGGGATAACTTGCAGTGAGGAAGACTGAGAAGTTAAGTGACTGTAGTTGGCTGCTATTTATAAGATAGCCATTATTTAGAATACTGTTGAGCTATTTCTTGGATAAGTAACTTAGCATAGACGGTATTACTGCTTTCGTTTCAGCAGCAGTGAGTCGATACTATTATCTGATAGTCGACTGCGTGCATCGGCCAGTTCAGATTGATCACTGTAGGGGCCTACCAGAACCCGGTGCCAGGTTTCATTCCGGCGGGGACTGACGGTTTCAATACTGGCACTTAGATTCAGTAACAGCAGTCTCGCACGGAGGCTATCGGCATCATGACTATTTTTGAAGGAGCCTACCTGTAGTAGGAACACTTCATCTTTTGCTACGAGTGGTGTTGATGTGTTGTTGGTGTCGGGGGTATCCGGAACAATAACTTCGGAGTCGC